>CAXBNM010000295.1:0-6149 GCA_963976885.1 uncultured Burkholderiaceae bacterium | reverse complement strand
CGGCGTCGAGACCGTAACCGCCAAACTGTATGAGGCCGATCCGTCGTTTGTGTTCGGGCCTGGCCCGAAGTCCTGGGCGACGCCGATGACGCTGATCGGCTTCTGGATTCTCTGGGTGTTGCTTGCCGTTGGTAATCCGTCGCTGTCGATGCGGTTTCTCGCTGCACGCGATACCAATACCGTCAAACGGGCGCTGATCATCGCCGCGGTTGCGGGCACGATTTTCTATGTGCCGATGTTCTATTTCGGAGCCGGCATTGCCACCGTGTTGCCCGGGCTGAAAGCCGACGTCGCCGTGCCGCAAGCCTATCTGATGAGTGTGCCGGGCTGGCTGGCCGGTATCTGCCTGGCTGCGCCGTTCGCTGCGGTGATGTCTACGGTTGATTCATTGCTGCTGACATCCTCGTCGGCGCTGGTACGCGATATCTATCAGGCCTATGTGAATCCAAAGGCCGATCCCAATAAGCTGACCGTGGCCTCCTATGTCGTCTCGGCCATCATCGGCGTCACTGTTCTGGTGTTGGCACTGACCCCGCCGGCGCTGATTGCGACCGTCGTGATCTATTTTGCCGGTGGTGTGACCTCGGCCTTTGTGGTGCCAATTGTTGCCATGTTGTACTGGCCCAAAGCCACCACGTGGGGCGCGATTGCATCGGTATATGGCGGCATTGCCACTTTTCTGCTGGTTGATATTTACGTGAAGAACCCGTTCGGCATTCTGTCTTATCTGTGGGGTCTCGGAGCGTCATTGCTGTTGATGATAGTGGTCAGTCGCATGACGCGCCCCAGCGAGAACAGTGTGCTTGAAAAATTTTATGGCCGCTCGACGCTGGCCCAATCTGCAAGCGTTTAGAACAGTCGCGCTGCGCGACAACAAAGGAGGCTCTATGAGCATGGAACTTGAACGGGCAATCACCGATGAGGAGATTGCCACTTACAACGAGGACGGCATTGTCGTACTGCGAGGCCTATTCAATGATGTCTGGCTCGACAAGCTGCGCCAGTGGGTGGACGAAGACATGGCGGCGCCGGGCAAGCTGCATCAGGAATTGACCCCCAAGGGGCAGACTGGTCGGTTCTACTTCAACACCTTCATGTGGACGTATCACGACGGCTTCAAAGAGTTTGTCATGGAGTCGCCGGCCGCTGCCATCGCTGGTTCGCTCATGCAGTCCAGCAAAGTGAACATCTTCTTCGATCAGTTGCTTGTCAAAGAGCCCGGCACCGCCGAGAAAACGCCGTGGCATCACGACATGCCGTACTGGCCGGTACGAGGGCGGGAGATCTGTACGGTGTGGCTCGCGCTTGATCCGGTGACCAAAGAGAGCGGCGCGGTCGAATACGTGAAGGGTTCTCACAAGTGGGATCAGGCCTTCAAACCGCCGGCCTTTGCCGGCGATGAGAAATACAAGATCGATCTGCCCAAGGTGCCTGACATCGAGGCCGAACGGGACAAGTACGAATTTGTTCAATATGAACTTCAGCCAGGCGACTGCACCGTGCATCACGGTTTGCTGGTGCATGGTGCGCCGGGCAATGCCAACTCCGGTGTACGGCGCCGCGCGGTAGTGTCACGCTGGGCTGGCGATGATGCGGTCTACCATCCGCTGCCCAACATCCAGCAGATGATGTGGGATCCGGATATTGCCTCGGGCGGGCCGTTGGACAGCGATCTGTGGCCAGTGGTGTGGCGCCGCGGTGAGGGCGCCGTTGCCTGATCGTCAGACGTGCGTGCCGGCGTCAACCATCAGCGTTGACGCCGTCATGAACGATGCTTCGTCCGAGGCCAGCCAGAGAATCGGAAAGGCCACTTCGCGCGGATCGGCCCAGCGCTTTTGCAGGTTGTGATCCGAAATCTCGTTGCGCAGGTCTTCTTCGGTGCGACCGACCTCTTTGGCGCGGGCCACATGAAACGGCGTCAGGGTCAGGCCGGGGCAGACCGCATTGACCCGTACCTTGTTGGGCGCCTCTTCAAACGCAAGCGTGCGCGTCATGGACAGAATGCCGGCCTTGGTGACGTCATACTGACCCATGCCGACTCGCGGGTTGACCGCATGGGTTGACGATACGTTGACGATGGCGCCCCGACCCGAGCGCCGCAACTCGGGCAGGGCTTCGCGTGCGAGGTAAGCATAGCTGAGCAGATTCACCGACAGAATGCGTTGCCATGTCTCGGCCTTGGCCTCGGCAAGCGGTTCGTAGGAGCGAATGCCGGCAATGTTGACCAGCACATCGAGCGCGCCGAAGGCCTTCAGTGTATCGGCGACAATGGTTGTTGCTGCCGCTTCTTCGGAGGCATCGGCGGTAATTTCCAGTACCTCGGCCACCGGTACTTTTTCCCGAATGCTGGCGGCGACCTCGGCCAGGGGCGAACCGGGCAGATCGATCAGGGCGACTCGCGCGCCTTCCTCGCAGAACAAGAGGCCGGTTGCGGCGCCAATACCGCCGGCACCGCCGGTAATGACTGCTGTTTTACCTTCGAGTCGTTTCATGTCGTAAATCTCCGTCAGATTGCAGGCAGGGGGCGGTGCCCCTCAGCCCAGCGTGATGCCTTCGTGGTTGATGTCCAGTTTGCCGCGCAGCGCCCGCCAAAGGGCTGCCACGCTGTACACCGACATCACCGTGCCGCACACCGGAATGGCGGCGTACCAGTAGGTTTTATCGAGTTGCAGGAAAGGGGTTGTTTCGCCCGCGGCCAGCATGAAATCCCAGCCCTTGATGGCGAGCAGCAAGGCCAGCATCAGCATCGCGAACTGAATCAGGATCGCCAGCACCTGGCGGGCACGGTGGCCAAGTAAATCGTCGACGATCTCGACCCGGTACAGCGACCCCTCACGCCACAGCGCGACCGAGCCGACAAAGGTCATCCACACAAACAGCAGCTCAATCAGTTCGTCATAGCCGGACAGCTTGATGAACGGCACCATTCGTTGAATGATGCCCAGCGCCAGCAGCAAGAACAGGCCCAGAAAACAGGCGTTGACGCTCCAGCGGCACAAACGCTTCACCGCCTTGTCTAGTCGGGACAGGGCTGTGCCGATCATGGGTTGACTCCAAAGCCAAGCAGGTTGGGCAACAGCAGCGAGACCGCCGGGACGTAAGTAACCAGCAACAGGATGCCGATCAGTGCCAGCAGGTAGGGCGTAATCTCACGGACGATATCGGCGATGGGAATTTTCGCCACGCCGGCCACCACATACAGACACAAGCCCACCGGCGGCGTGACCAGGCCGATCATCAGGTTCAGCACCATGATGACGCCGAAGTGCACCGGATCGACGCCAATGGCCGCCATGACCGGCGCCAGAATTGGATAGGCAATGATCAGAATGGCGATGGCCTCCAGAAACATGCCGAGCGTCAGCAACACCACATTGACGATGACGAGAATCACCCACGGTGAACTCGACAGGCTCAGCAGTGCCTGCAGAATGGCGTCAGGCACTTGCTGCTGAATAAGCACCCAGCCAAACGGAGCAGACATCGCGATGATCAACATCACCTGGGCGGTCTGGCGACCAGTTTCCCAGAGCGTGTTCCAGAAGCCCTCCATCGACAACTCACGATAGACAAAGCGGCCCAGACAGAATGCTGCGGCAGCCGCGACAACCGCCGCTTCAGTGGGCGTGGCCAGCCCGGTGAAAATCACAATCAGTATCAGCGGTGGCAGGCTCAGCGCTGGCGCGGCCCGCCGAATGATGTGCAGCGACTCTGTCAGCGGTGGTTTGCCCACCGAGCGGGGCAGGTTGCGACGCTTGGCGCCCAGCGCAATAGCCGCCATCAGGCCGAGACCGAGCAGCAGACCGGGCACGATGCCGGCCAGAAACAGCGCGCCAACCGATACGTTGGCCAGACTGCCGTAAATGACGAAGGGGATGCTGGGCGGAATGATCGGACCGATCGTCGACGACACCGCCGTGATGGTGGCCGCGTAGCGTGGCGAATAGCCTTCCTTGACCATGGCCCGAATTTCAATCACGCCAAGGCCGGCCGCGTCGGCCACAGCCGAGCCTGACATGCCCGCAAACAACATGCTTGCCAGCACGTTGACGTGCGCGAGCCCGCCGCGAATCTGGCCGATCAGCAGCTTGGCGACCGCAAAGATTCGCTCGGTAGTGCCGCCGACATTCATCAGATTGCCGGCGAGAATGAAAAAGGGAATGGCCAGCAGCGGAAACGAGGTGGTGGCTGCATAGGCGCGCTGGATGAAGATCACCAGCAGGTCGGGGCCTGAGGTGACGATCATCGTCACGCCGGCCACCAACGCCAGGCCTGCCGCAATGGGCAGGCCGGCGAGAATGGCCAACAAGACCGAGACCAGAATGCCGGTGATCAGCATTGGTGCGGTGTGATGCGAGAGCTTGCAATCATGAACGGGCGGCGGTCACCAGCTTGGACCAGGCTTCCCAGGTTTCGGCGCCGATGTTCTTGCGCAAGACGTCATAGGCCGGCTCCATCTTGGCCCGGAACGGGGCAACGTCGGGCCGCGTGATGGTCACACCGGCTTTCTCCATCGCGAGCAGATTCTCATCTTCGCGATCGCGCACGCCTTGCCGGGCGGCCGCGCCGGCCGCAACGGCTTCTTCAGAGATGATCTTGCGCTGCGCATCATTGAGCTTTTTATTCCACGCCCGCGGGTTGGCCGCCAGCATGATCGATGCGTAGATGTGCTTGGTCAGCGCGATGTGGTCTTGCACTTCAAAGAACTTGGCCGCGTAGGTGGTGCCGACCGGGTTGTCCTGACCGTCCACGGTTTTGTTGGCCAGCGCCAGATACACCTCCTGGAAAGCCACCGTTTGCGTGTTGGCGCCCAAGGCCTCGAAGGCTGCCTTGATGGCCAGTTCGGGAGGCACGCGAATTTTCAGGCCCTCGACGTCGGCAGGGGTGTTCACCGGCCGGCGGCTGTTGGACAAGGCCCGGAAGCCCCATTCGAAGTTGGCAATCCAGCTGAAGCCGGCGCTGGCCAGTTGCTGCGCAATCCAGTCGCGCGCCGTGTCGTCGAGCGTGCGGTAGGCGTGGTCGTAGTCGTCGAACTGGTAGGGAATGTTGATGACACCGATCGACTTGGACATCGATTCGATGTTGGCCGGGTTCATCAGAATCATGTCGATGGCGCCGAGCTTGGTCTGCTGGGCCGTCTCGACGGGCGAGCCGAGGGCGTTGTTCGGGAACAGCGCAATCTTGACTTCGCCGTTGGTGCGCTCGGCAATGCGCGCCACCATTTTCTCGGCTTCCAGGTGAACGGGGTGCGAGAGATCGGCCGGGTGCGTCAGGCGCAGATTGACCGCGGCCCGGGCAGTAATGACATAAGGACCAAGGGCGGCGACGGTACCGGCCTTCAGGACGGTGCGGCGTGCAGTGGTGCTACGGGATGATATGGTGGTCTCCTCCGTGAGGTATGGTTATAGTTGTGGCAATCTTGCATGCAAGATTTTATCGCGTCAAGAAATCAGTCCGATTACTGGTCTCGTGCGGGGTCTTTCGGGCCGGATTCCTCCTCGAGCGCGGTCACGACCAATGACAAGCCGTTGCGCACATGGTTGCGCATCGCCGCAGCTGCGCCTTCGGCGTCGCGCGCCGTCAGCCGCTCGAGAATGCCGCCGTGCTCGTCAATGGCTTTTTGCCAGCGCGTTGGCCAGCGATTGGACGCGTAGCGGGCGCGGTCGACCCGCAGCGCGAGCAGATCCCAGACCCACAGCAGTACCGGGTTGTCGGCAACCTCGACAATGCGCCGGTGGAATGCCTTGTTCGCTTCGAAGTAACCGGGCAGTTCTTCGTTAGCGCGATGCTTGAGCATCGTGTAGTGCAGGATGCCCAGTTCGGCGAGCTGTTCGTCGGAAATGCGCGTGGCGGCGAGCTCTCCGGCCAGGGCCTCGATGGTGGCCACAACGTCAATGAGCGCCGCCGTCTGGGCGGCGTCGAGCGGGGCGACCACCGGCGAGCGGTTGGGCGTGGCTACCAGCAAGCCGTCCTGGGTCAGCGTGCGGATGGCTTCGCGCACCGGTGTGCGCGACACCTTGAGCTGCTCGCACAGCTCGCGCTCGTTCAGGCGCTCGCCAGGGGCCAGCGCGCCGGTGATGATCATGTTGCGCAAGACCGCCGTGGCGTTGTTGTGCAACTGACCCTTGCGATGGGCGGCATCAATTGAG
>CAXBNM010000294.1:0-6170 GCA_963976885.1 uncultured Burkholderiaceae bacterium | reverse complement strand
CCCTACAAGATGGCCGCGGCAATATCACGAACCCGGGTAGCCAGCGCTTCGCAAGCCTGCGCCACCGCGCCTCCGGCCATGACCGCGCAGCGTGAGCCCCAGGTGCCGGTTGAATACGGAGACAACGCGGTATCCCCGTGGATAAGACGCACTTGTTGCGGGTCGATACCAAGCACCGTATGCGCAACCTGTGCCAGCGTGGTTTCCATCCCCTGCCCGTGCGAATGCGCGCCGATGCGCACCTCCAGAATGCCGTCCGGTGTCAGGCGTGCGTTACAGGCTTCAAAGCCTGGCACCACCGGAATACCCCAGCCGTAATAAACCGACGTACCGTGCGCGGCCTGTTCGCAATACGTGGCCACGCCGACGCCGATCCGCTTGCCGTCAACGGTTCCCGCACGCTGGCGCTCGCGCCAACCCTTCAGGTCGATCGCCGCAACCGCCCGGCGCATCGCCTGCGGATAGTCGCCCGAGTCGAAATGCTTGTTCGTAATGTTGTCGAACGGCATTTCTTCAGGGGTGATCAGATTGGCCAGCCGCACTTCGTAAGGCTCCCGGCCAGTCGCCCGGGCCAGCGCATCAAGCGTGACCTCGAGCGCAAAGCAGACGCCGGTACGGGCGACGCCGCGATACGGCAGGATGGGCGGCTTGTTGGTGGCCACCGACCAGGTCTTGCACTGATAGGCGTCCATCTTGTAGGGGCCTGGCAAGATTGAGCCGACCTGCGCGGCCTCCAGGCAGGCCGAGAACGGGTACGACGAATACGCGCCCGAATCCACCGTGGCTTCGCACTCGAGACCAAGAATCCGGCCATCATTGTCGGCGTACACGGTGAGGTCGTAATCGTGCTCGCGGCAATTGGTGTTGGCAGTCAGTTGTTCACGACGATCTTCCAGCCAGCGCACCGGCCGACCCAGGCGCCGCGCCAACCAGCCCAGACAGATTTCCTCAGGCAGCAAGATGCCCTTGTAGCCGAAGCCGCCGCCCACATCGGGAGCCACGACGCGAATCTGCCCCTGATCAAGACCCAGACACTCCGACAAACCGGTGCGATTGATGTGCGGCATCTGAGCAGCGGTGTAAACCACAAGCTGCTCGAGTCGCGAGCTCCATTCGCAGACCACGCCGCGCCCCTCGATGGGCGCCATGCTCTGCCGCGCGGTGCGCAGGTGCCGCTTGATGACAACCGGGGCCGTGGCAGCAAGCGCTTGCGTGTCGCCCTTGATGTGCGATTCAAGAAAGACGTTGTCGCCCCACTCCTCGTGCACGAGCGCCGGCGGCGTGGCACTGCGGGCCTGCAACATGTCGACGACAGCCGGCAGTTCTTCAAAATCAACAAAGACATTGGCCGCCAGATCTTCGGCGGCGGCGCGGCTGGCTGCCACACACATCGCAATCGGCTCGCCGACCTGGCGGACCTTGCCGCGCGCCAGCGGCCACTGATCGGAAGGCTTGAAGCCGGGCAAACCGGAGACGGCGCGAATCGGGTTCACGCCGGCCAGATCATCCATCGTGAACACGGAATCGTCCGAGCCGGCCGGCTTCTCGATATCCAGGATGCGTCCGTGTGCAATCGGCGAGCGCACAAAGGCCACATGAAGCATGCCAGGCAGACGAATGTCGCCGACATACTCGCCTCGGCCAAGCATGTAGCGCTCGTCTTCCTTGCGCGGCAAACGGGCGCCAACGCCACGGGGCAGATCGGCGGCATTCATGCCGCGACCACCGCAGGCAGAATCGACGCATCGGTCTCGTAGCGATCGCCGTCGCAGATGCAGAATGCCGGCGTCAGCATTTGCTCGCCAATCAGTTCCGTGCCTTCGTTGTCGCGCAAGGTAAAGCGCCCGGTCTCGAGATTCGCGGTGATGTCCGCCGGATTACCGACCGCCAGCGTACCCAGCTCGCTCGGCAGACCAAAGACCTCAACAACCTTGTTGGTCGTCATGCTGACGACTTTCTCGAGCGACATGCCCAGCGCCAGCATCGCCGTCATCGCCGAGATCAACGAAAAGCGCTGCTTGCCAAAGAACATGTGCTCAGCATCGGAATGCTGGTCAGGCGTGCCGGCCGGCGCCGGAACATGGGTGTTGTAACCGTGCATGTCAGCACCGAGCGTGTCGGGTTCGATACCGGCGTCGAGCGCAATCTGCGCCATCCGGTAACTGAAGTGCGAGCCATGCCCCACATCAACACGCAAGCCACGATCCATTGCCTCGCGCACGATAGGATGCACCTTGCCGGCCCGATCAACAAAGCCACCGGGATGCCGGGTGAACGGATGCGCAAGAATGTCACCGGCTTTGAGCAGTGGCACGACTTGTTCAAGAATGGTGTCCGGATCAACGCCGTTAGCACCGCTGTCGGGCAGTCCCCAGAGCTGCCCGAAATGAATATACACCGGCATTTCAGCCTTCTTGCCTATCTCGGCCGCCTGCTTCATCACATCAATGCCCCAGCGCGCAAAGCCACCGAGTTCGGCGTGGGCCTTGAAGCCTTTGATGATGTCGGTGTTGGCAAGCGCCGCCTTGACCGTCGCGTCCACATCGACGCAATCGGGCTTGTAGAGCGAAGGGTAGTAATGCCCTTCCATGCCGCCCACCAGATACGACGACAGATAAGCGAACACCCGCGAGCTGCTGGGTTTGGCGACAAATTCACGAAATGCCGGCAAGGTCATGCACGACGGGCCGCCCTGATCGATGAGCGTCGTCACGCCGGATTGCACGCCGCACAAATCGGCATTGAGACCGAAGCGACCGGTCACGTACTGAAACACATGCGCATGCGAATCGATCAGACCCGGCGTCAGCAACAAGCCGCTGGCATCTATCGTTTCCCGAGCCTGCATTGGCGTGCCACGAGGCACGACCGCGGCAATCCGGCCGGCGTCGATGGCAATGTCGAATTCACCGCGCCGCTGCTGACCCGGATCCACCAGATGACCGCCGGTAATCACGGTATCGAAGACCTTGTCAGCGGGAACTTCCGCGGATGCCTGCAGATGAGTAACGTTAGCCATGAGAATCTCTTTCAGTTGGATTTACGGATTGACCTGGCTCGCACGCTGTTGCGCGTCGAGCAGTTTGTGCAAGGTGATCTGCCGGATTTCGCCACGCGACGCATCGATATGCGTGCGGATGAGCTGCTCGGCCAGCGCGCTATCACCATCTTCAATGGCGGCCAGAATTTGCTGATGTTCGGCAAAAGCCGACTCGATGCGATCGGCATCAACAAAGTCGAGCCGGCGAATGATGCGAATCAGTTCGGTGAGCTCACGATGGGTGCGCAACATCTCGCGATTGCCGGCCAACTCAACCAGGGTGCTGTGCAGATATTCATCCTGGCGAGCCACCTCACGACCATCGGTGATGCGGTTGGCAACGGGCGCGCACCAGAACGCAGTCAGCACCTGCAGATCGGGCCTTGTTTCCATCGCGCAGAGCCGGCGAACAGCGACCAGCTCGATCTGCGTGCGAAAGTCATACAGATCATCGAAGTAGTCGAGATCGAGTGGCTTCACTTGCCAGCACGCATGCCCTTCGACCCGATTCAGAAACCCGTCACGGGCCAGCACATGCAGGGCAAAGCGCATCGGCGTGCGTGACACCCCGAAGCGCTTGGCCAGTTCCTGCTCCGAGAAACGCTCACCCGGCGCCATCCGAAACTCGAAGATGGCTTCCTTCAGATTGTCGTAAACGACATCGGCCAGCCGCGACCGCTCGCCGTTGTGCGAATCGCGGCTGTGCACTACTTCGATACGGGTTGCACCATTTGAGTTCGGCATGGAAATCAGTTCTGCACTCATGTTGGGATCCCAATTGGAATCGCAGGAAAAATTGAGCCGTTGTTCAAAGCCCTGCCTGCGTATTTGCAATTGGTGTGCCAGTTCATGATTCAGGCCGACTCGTCGGCACCGATTTCTTTTGCGTACTGCGTGAAGTAGCCGTTGTCGGCGTGGCGCCGACCGCGCTCCTTGAACAAGGCCGGGTCCGAGGGCAGACCGTGACCATCGGCCAAGCGGTTCATGAACGAGTAGCAGCAACACACCATGATGGCGTCGTGCAAGGTCTTCTCGCTCCAGCCCGCGGCATAAACTGCATCGGCATCGGCCTGAACCATCGTGGCCGGCTTGAGCGTCAGCTAGTGGACGTAAGCCAGGATCGGCCGCAGTTCCTCGCGTACCGGCGCTTTCATGGGGTCGGCCAGAAAGTCGGTGAACACTTGTTCGTCAATACCGAGAAACTTCGCGGCCTCGCTATGACTGGAGTAACAGTAAGTGCAGCCGTTCAGTGCCGAGGTGAAGGCGCCAATCAGCTCACGTTCACCCGCGGTCAGCTCAGACTCGCCGCGCATGATCATTTCTTCGACCTTGCACCAGGGCAGAAAAAGTTCCGGATTGATCGGATAAACATCCTTGACCAGTGCGTCGTCAGGCAGTGTCGACAGAAAAGGCATTGCGTAATCTCCTTGAGGTGGGGGTGAATGAATCGGGTAAGCTCTAGCAGGATGTGCGCCAGCTTTTTGCGCGCACCCGCCCCAACCTTTCTTGCCGATGACCACGAACAACCCATCACCGTCTCCCTGGACCAAACCGACCACCGACTTCTGGCAACAGATCGACACGGCCGAGCAATGGCAAGCACGCATGCAACCGCCGTGGCGTTACGGTGTGCCAGTGACGCTGGTAGGTGGTGGTGTGCTTGAGTTGCCGATCAGACCATTGCCCGGTCATGCCGATCGTGCGGTGGCCTCACTGATTGCCAATCAGGCCTCGGTGGCGGTCATCGATCACCTGACGCAGGCCATGGCTTCGCTGGCCCGCAGCACCGCGGTCGACCTGATCGTCGGTTTGCCGACCTTGGGCTTCGTGTTCGCCGCCGGCCTGGCCGAGCGCCTCGGTCACACGCGTTGGGTGCCGCTGGGGTATTCGCGCAAATTCTGGTATCGCGACGAATTGTCGACCGTTGTCGATTCGATCACCTCGCCCGGCTCCGGCAAGCGTATTTATCTCGACCCCAATTTGCTGCCTCTGGTGCAGGGTCGTTCAGTGCTGCTGGTTGATGATGCGGTCAGCAGTGGCCGCACGATGGCCCCGGTCTGGGATTTGCTGACCCGCCTGGATGTTCAGGTCAGCGGCGCGGTGGTAGCGATGCGTCAGGGCGACGGCGGCCGGGAGATACTCGGCACCGAACGGGCCGGCGCCGTGCAAGCGGTGTTTGAGTCACCGCTGCTCACACTCAAAGAAAACGGCTGGTGGCCGATGCCCGCGCGCTGAAGCCGGGCACGGGCCCGGACGCGGCCACCGCAGTCTTACCGTGGGCGGGTGTATTCATCGGCGCAGAAGGTGCCGCCCTGAAACGCATCGGCAATCGGCGCCGGTGCCTCGTTACGAGCCAGCACTTCGGCAGCGAAGTCTTCCGACTTGTGTTTGGGCTTGTAGCCCAACTCAGCGGCACGGCTGTTGTCCCACCAGGCGCGCTTGTTGTCTGACATCCCGTAGACGGTTTCATGTTCGATGTCCGGATGCTCCAGACCGATGCGGATCAGCTGCACCAGATCTTCGGGATGCAGCCAGATCGACAGCCGACGCTTGTCGAGCGGCTCGTAGCCGACATTGCCAATCCGGATATCGGTGACACGCATGCCGTGCTTGTTCGAGTAAAGCGAGCCCAGGGCCTCGCCAAATACCTTGCTCACACCGTAGCGGCTGTCGGGTTTGGGCGGCACGGTGTTGTCGATGGTCTGGCTGCGCGGATAAAAGCCCACCGCATGATTGGAGGTGGCAAACACGATGCGCGACACGCCGGCCAGGCGAGCGGCCTCGTAGGTGTTGTACAAGCCGATGATGTTCGATTGCAGGATCTCATCCCACTCGCCTTCGATACTGTGGCCGCCAAGATGGACAACCGCATCAATACCGGTCATCAGCTCCCGCATCGCGTTAAAATCGGCCAGGTCGGCCGCCACGAAGCGTTCTCCAGCCTGCAAATCGGCCGGCTCAGTGCGGTCGGTAAGCAATATCTCGCGGTAGGCCTCCAGCAACATTGGCCGGATCATCGTGCCCACGCCTCCTGAAACACCTGTCAAAAGAATTTTCATCGTCATCCTCCTCAGTGGTCTCAGAAGTGTAATCCGGCATTCCGCCTTATCCTTATGTTGGCGCCACCCCT
>CAXBNM010000293.1:0-6180 GCA_963976885.1 uncultured Burkholderiaceae bacterium | reverse complement strand
CCATCATTTCCTTATCGACGCACCAATCGGCAAAAGCCTTGACCCTTTCGGCGTTCTCGGCCTCGAAGCCCATGCTGGTCCAGACATCGCTGGTCACCAGGTGTGCTCCCTGGCAGGCCTCGATCGGATCGGCAAATGACTTGAAATGCGCGCTCGATACCAGGCCGGCGGTTTCCGCGGACACTTCATAGCCCGGTGGCGTCGACACATGCACGGTGAAGTCGAGCACCTCGGCCGCTTGCAGCCAGGTGTTGCACATATTGTTCGAGTCGCCGATCCAGGTCACGGTTTTGCCCTGAATCGGGCCACGGTGCTCGATGAAGGTGAAAATGTCGGCCAGGATCTGACAGGGGTGGTATTCGTTGGTCAGCCCGTTGATGATCGGCACATTGGAGTTTTCGGCGAAGCGCTCGACGATGCTCTGCTCGAAGGTACGAATCATCACGATATCGCACATCCGCGACACGACCTTGGCGGCGTCTTCAACCGGCTCACCGCGGCCCAGTTGCGAGTCGCGGGTATTCATGTAAATGGCCTGGCCGCCGAGTTGGCCCATGCCGGCTTCGAAAGACAGCCGGGTGCGGGTGCTGGCTTTTTCGAAAATCATCACCAGACTGCGATCGGCAAGCGGGTGGTAGCGCTCATAGCGCTTGAAGCGGTCCTTGATGACGGCGGCCCGCTTGAAAACGTGGTCGTGCTCGGCGCGGGTGAAATCGCGAAACTGCAGGAAGTGTTTGAGGCTCATGTCGTTTCATTCCTTGGGGTCCGGCGCCCGGGGTATGCCCCGGGGCCCTCACCAGCAGGAGGGCTGGCATTGATCAGGAGGCGGCTTTGGCGGCCTGCCGGCGGATAATGGGTACCAGTTTGTCGAGCGCCAACTGGGCGTTGTCGCGCGAGAAAATCAGCGGCGGCAGCAGGCGAATGACATTGCCGGCCGTCACGTTCAGCAGCATGCCATCGGCTTGCGCCTCGGCCACGACGTCGGGGCAGGGCGCGGCCATTTCGATGCCGATCATCAGGCCCTGGCCACGCACCTGGCGCACGCCTTCGAGTTGCCCGACTTCGGCCCGCAACTGATCCATCAACCAGCCACCGACGGCGGTCGCGTTGTCGAGCAGGCCTTCTTCTTCCATCACTTCGATGGTGGTGACGCCGGCCCGCATGGCCAGCGGGTTGCCACCGAAGGTGGTGCCGTGGTTGCCGGGCTCAAAGATGTTGGCGGCTTTTTCGCCGGCAATGACGCCGCCGATCGGCACGCCCGAACCGAGCCCCTTGGCAATGGGGACGATGTCGGCCTTGATGCCGGCCCACTGGTGGGCAAACCACTTGCCGGTGCGACCGGTGCCGCATTGCACCTCGTCGATCATCAGCAGCCAGTTCTTTTCGTCGCAGATCTGGCGCAGGTATTGCAGGAATTCGACGTCGGCCGGGCGGATGCCGCCTTCGCCCTGAATGCCTTCGATGAAAATGGCCACCACATTCGGGTGCTCGGCGGCGATGCGGGCAATGGACTCCCGGTCGTTGAGGGGCGTGCGCACGAAGCCCGGCACCAGCGGCTCGAAGCCTTTCTGGACCTTGGCGTTGCCGGTAGCCGACAGCGTGGCCAGTGAACGGCCGTGAAAGGCGCTGTCGAAAACGATGATTTCGGGCATCTGCACGCCGCGCTTGTGGCCGAACAGCCGGGCCATCTTGATGGCGGCTTCGTTGGCCTCAAGGCCTGAGTTGCAGAAAAACACGTTGCTCAGACCACTGCGCTCAACCAGCATTCCGGCCAGTTGCTGCTGCAATTCGATGTGGTAGAGGTTGGAGGTATGGATGACCTGGCCGACTTGCTCGCGCAGGGCGGCCACCAGGCGCGGGTGGGCATGGCCCAGCGTGTTGACCGCAATGCCTGCCAGGCAGTCGAGGTAGCGGCGCGAGTCGTTGCCGTAAAGCCAGACTCCATCGCCGTGGCTGAAACCGATCGTCGGTTTGCCGTAGGTGTTCATCAAATAAGATTGCGAAGCCGTACTGGTCATCTCACGCCTCCTGCGCGAAGTGGACGCTGGTCATACTAAAATCTCCAACGAAAAACGGCGGATACCGACGTCGATGCGCCTGCGTCCACCGTTAATCCATTGTAGGGGATCAGTTGACTGTTTCCAACGCCGAAACCTCCTCGCGGCACTTATAATCGCTTTATGAACGCTCCCGAACAGAACTGTTCCTTCACCATCCTCGGAAAAACAAACGATGGGAAGCGTTTTCGACCCAGCGACTGGGCCGAACGCCTGTGCGGCGTGATGTCGGCCTACCAGCCAGGTTCGGCCATCGGCCGCCATCTCACGTATTCCCCTTGGGTCATGCCGGCTCAGCTTGATGGCGTCAAATGCGTCAAGGTCAACGCTCGTATCTATGGACACGAGCCGCTTGCCTACCGCTTTTTGCGCAAATTTGCTGCCGATAACGACTTGGTTGTCGTAGAAATTGACACTGAATCTGCCGAGGCAGCTAAATCGACTCCGGCCAGCGATTCATCGCAAAAATCGGAACTGGAAACCAAGAATTAACGGCAACTAACTCCCGTAAGCCTCGGTAAATTATTAGACTTTCCCGAAATTTCGACTTGCGCAATCATCGGTTCTCTATACAATCATCCGAAAAGGGCAGGATGACGTGCGCCTTGTAGTTAGATTTAGGGTGGAATAGGCGCCGCATTGTGTCGATACTGTTTACACATCAATAACGACACTTCGCGCGGGCTGCGACAGGGGAAAGTTTCAGGATGGATGCGAGTACGAGCGGTTCAGTCGGAACGGCTGTGGCGTTGCCAGACGTCAGACCCATATTCCGGGTTGCGTTGTTCGGGGTCGGAGATCAGCTCCAACATGTGCTTGAAGTCATTGCGCGGCATGCGCGGCACAACCCGTATCGGTTTTGTCTGGCCCGCAATCGCGCGGCGGCCGAGTTCGACATTGCGATGGTCGACATGAGCGTCGCTGGCGGTCCTGAAATTGCCGGCACCCTGCAACGCCTGCTCAATGGCCGTCCGATCGTCAAGCTGGGCCGGCGCTCCGATGCCACGCGTGGCTGTGACGATGTCACCCATGCCTCGTTTGCGCGGCAGGTGATTCAGTCGCTCAACCGTTTTGTTGAACACCATCTGAATACTCGTGCCGGGGCCAGCAATGTGGCGGCTCTGACCGCCATGACCTCGCGCGGTGCTGCCGCTCAGGTCGGCGCCGCCATGCGTGCCGATCCGATGCTGGTCAAGCCGCGCCGCCCGCGCGCACTGATCGTCGACGACAGCCCAACGGTACGCCGCCAGCTGGCGGTTGCGCTGCATCAGATGGGCATGGACTGTGAGCCCGTCACCAGCGCCCGCGAGGCTCTGGAGCGCCTGGACGAATGCTCCTACGAACTGGTCTTCGCCGATGTGATGATGCCGGGGCAGGACGGTTATCAGTTGACCCGCGAAATCAAGAAAAACCGTTCGCTGCGTGGCGTGCCGGTCATTATCCTGACCAGTCGCTCGTCGCCGTTCGATCTGGCCAAGGGCGCGCTGGCTGGTTGCAGCAGCTATCTGGTCAAGCCGGTTTCGCTGCAATCGCTGCGCGATACCGTGGCCCGGCAGTTGCGCCGCGCCGTGGCCGCCCGCAAACAAGACCCGTCCAAGTTGCTCAGCCTGGCCTGATTGGCGCGTCCAGCGGGCCACGCACCAAAAAAAAGCGCCGGCTTGCAACCGGCGCTTTTTTTGTTGCCAACCGAACCTGATCAGGCCTTGGTGCGGTTCTTGTATTCGTCGGTACGGGTGTCGACTTCGACCCGGTCGCCGATGGTGACGAAGGCCGGGACCTGAACCGTGTAGCCGGTGGGCTTCAGGCGGGCTGGCTTCATGACCTTGCCACTGGTGTCGCCCTTGACGGCCGGCTCGGTGTATTCAACTTCGCGCACGACCGAGTTGGGCATTTCTACCGAAATGGCCTTGCCGTCGTAGAACACGACTTCGCAGGCCATGCCGTCTTCGAGATACTTGAGCGCATCGCCCATCGAGTCGCCTTCAACCTCGTATTGCTCATATTCGCTGTCCATGAACACATACATCGGGTCGGCGAAGTACGAATAAGTCACTTCCTTGCGGTCGAGAATCTGCACTTCGAACTTTTCATCGGCCTTGTAGACCGATTCCGTCGACGAACCGCTGAGCAGGTTCTTGAGCTTCATCTTGACCACGGCCGAGTTGCGGCCTGATTTGTTGTACTCGGCCCGTTGTACGACCATCGGATCGTTGCCGATCATGATGACGTTGCCGGGCCGTACTTCCTGAGCGGTTTTCATATAGTTGCCTTGAACTGGAGATCTTGCCGAGCCCGGCGCATTGGCTTTGCCTGCTGCCTGCCGGTAGAAACAACGGCAAAGCAGGCACCGGTCCGATCGATCAGCCGCGCTGGTCCATCGGTGGGCGTACGCCCAAATTCGGTATGCGTCGGGATAAAGCCGGTAATTGTAGTTTATCTGTGCAAAAACGGGCCAGTCGTTGTGTCAGGCTTGTTTGCGCCGCCAACCTGAAGCGCCATTGGCGGTGCCAGGCCTGAATTTGCTGCCGATGGGCCAGCCAGTCGGCCAGGGCCGGGCCCGGATCGGTCTGACCGTTGATGGCCGCCATCATCTGCGCAATGGCAGTGCCCGCTGGTGCGGGTGCGTCAGCCAGCAGCCGGTCCAGGAAGGCCGCCAACTTATCGAAATGCGTGCCGTCAGCCACCCGGTACGGCTGCCAGAGCATTGGCTGGCCGGCCCATTGAGCCCGCAGCCATGAATCTTCGCCGCGGACGATGTTCAGGTCGCAACTGGCCAGCAACAAATCGAAGTCGGGCTGATCGAGCCATGCATGCGGCTTGATGTGGAGATGATCAGTGCCGCCAGGCCGGTCGATGAGATCCAGCGCTTGCGCCAGCGAGGCGCTCATCAGCACGGTAACCGGCGACTCGACGGCTTGCAGCGCAGCCAGAAATTGTCGGGTTGGTTGGTCGGGATAGCCGAACAGGCAGATGCGCAGGTGTCCGGGCGGGCTGTCCAGGCCGTGTTCGCACAACCAGGCCTGGCGCTCGGCATGGTCGGGTGCGGCAAAGCGGTCGAGCCGTTCGATCAGGTCGGGCTCGCGCAACAGGCCGCCACAGTCGGCACTGAAACCAGGGTAGTAGAACCATTCGGTGGCGCCGCTGTCCGGTTTCAGCGAGGGCAGGCCGTGAAACGAATCAATCCAGGTCTCGGCGGTGAGGTATTCGTAGCGCAGCCAGGGAATCGATTCATCGCGGATCAGGCGTTCCAGGGCTGCCGGGGTGGCCGACCCCAGCATCGTGATGATCAATTCGGGCCTCGTTTCGGGCGTGTGATGCACCTCGTAGAAATCGGCGGCGCTCAGATCGATAACTGCCGGGACCGGCGTCTCGGGCCGACTGCGTGCCTGGGCGCGCGCGGCCCAAAGCGTCAGCAGCTCGGGCTGGTCGATACACAGCCGTACATGGGCCCCCCATTCATCGGCAAGCTGGCAGGCCAGCCGCCAGCTGATGCCGGCGTCGCCGAAATTGTCCAGCACCTCGCAGATGAGGTCGATGCGCAGCGGTGCGCTCATTGATCGGAATCGGACGGGCCACCGAACAAATCATCAAGCGCCTTGCGGGCGTTGGCATCGGTGCTCTGGCTGCCCGGGGTCCAGGCGTACTCTTCCTCGATCCGGTCTTCATGGTAGGTGGCCGGATTGGGCGCGGCGAGCAGGCTCTTCCAGACCGGCTCGGGGACACCCTGATAGCGTCGTATCGAGCCGTTGGCAAAAGCGATTTCGAGAATTTTTTCTGCGCCGTCATAGCCGGCGCTACGCAGGCGGTTGCTGTGCAAGGGTTTGTGTTTCATTGTCGGTTCGCTAGCGTTGCAGGGCTTGCCAGCCTGGCATGATAGCCTCGATCATCCACCGATTTTGTCCATGGAGTGCGCCGTGTCGTCTTCAACCCCAGAACCCATCTTCCGGCCGCAGGCTGCCGATGCCAACGCCGCTGCCGCGCAAGGCCGCACCGGCGTCATCGCGCAAGCGCGTGCTGCCATGGCCGCCGGCACCACCAGTGCGTCCGACTTGCTGGCCAACGCGCGTGCGTTGGCCACCGCCCATGCCGATCTGAACCCGCTGGCCTGGGTGGATTGGGATGC
>CAXBNM010000292.1:0-6185 GCA_963976885.1 uncultured Burkholderiaceae bacterium | reverse complement strand
CCATGGCCCGGCCTTCGACGACGTGGCCGATGCGCTGACCCGCGCCCGCCGCCGACTCGACAAGTTTGTCGCCCAGCCCTTGCTCAGTCATCAGCACGCGCTGAAGGTGATGATCAAATTTCTGTTGCTCGACCGGGAACAGATCGGCGTGGCCCAATTACACGACCTGGCCGAGCACACGCTGATCTTTCAGGAACTGGCGCGGCAACTGAACACACCCATGCGTACGGTCATCGACACCACCGTGGCGGCACTGCAGGCCCAGCGACAACTGCGCCGGCAAGACGACATCCTGTTCAACGACGCACCGCAGTAGCGATCAGCCTTGCGTTGCCGCGCTGCCGAGCGCGGCATCTTTACCAACCGGCTTCAGTTCGCCTGTGCCAGCAACGCCTCAACGGCCGCCCGCCTGGGAATAGGCGTCACCGCGCCAAAGCCTTGTACGGACAGGGCCGCCGCCGCATTGCCATAGCGCGCCGCCGCAAACGCATCGCCACTTTGCAACCACTGAGCGAGGAAAGTGCCATCGAAGGTGTCACCGGCGCCGGTGGCATCTACCAGTTGCACACGATGCGGCGCAATCCGCTCACGCCGCTCGGCAGTGGCCACCAGCACGCCGTCGGTGCCCAGGGTCAAACCAATGATGTCGACGCCAAGACGCAGATAGAAATCGGCAATCGCGTCCGGCTCCTGCAGGCCGGTCAGCAAACGGGCATCGTCCAGCCCCGGCAGCGCTATCTGGCACTGCGCCATCGCTTCATGAATGAGCGCCCGGGCGCGGGTCAGCGGCCACAGCGCGGGACGATAATTGGGGTCGAAGCTGACGGCACCGCCGGCCTGCCTGACGGCCTCGATGGCAGCAAACGAGGCATCGGCCGCCGACGCGGAAATGCCCAGACTGATGCCGCTCAGATGCAAGACCCGCGCCTGCGCAAGCGCCGCCAGTGGCAGCTGATCGGCGCGGATCAGACTGGCCGCCGAACCGGCCCGTCGATAGCTGAAGTGATGACCCTCGGTATCATGATTGACGAAATAAAGCCCGGTCGGAGCCGTGGCATGGACGGTCACCGCGCTGGCATCGACTTGTTCATCGCGCCAGCATTGCAACAACTGCCGGCCAAACGCATCGTCACCAATCTGACTGAGGTAACCCACCCGTGCTCCCTGACGGGCTGCGGCAATCGCCGCATTCGAGGTGTCGCCACCAATGCCGGCCAGGTATCTGCCATCGGCCTGCTGATTCAGTTCGATCAGCGGTTCGCCCGCGCAAAGAATGTCCATCGACGGCTTCGCTTATATATGGGTTGATGGGTTCAGGTCGACCATTTCGTACGCGGCCGGTCGGCCTCGGGTTCGGACAGCGGCAATACCTGTTCCAGGCCGGTCAGACAACGCTCAGCCAGTTCCACATACAAATCGGTACCAGCCGACTTGCCCGCCACCTGGGCGTCGGTCAGCTCGCGCACCGCACGGCCCGGCACGCCGGTCCAGAGCACCTGCTCGGGCACTTCGCCGCCCATCTTGACCAGACTCATCGCCCCGACAATGGCCCGGTCGCCAACACGAGCGCGATCAAGCACCACCGCATTCATGCCGATCAGTACGTTGACGCCAATGTAGGCGGCATGAATGATGGCCCCGTGCCCGATGTGAGAGCGTTCGGCCATGATGCAATCGAAATCAGACAGCGAATGCACGGTGCAGTTGTCCTGCACGTTTGATTCGGCATGCATTTCGATGCGCCCGAAGTCGCCGCGCAGCACGGCATTGCCACCGACATAACAGCGCGGCCCGATGATGACATCGCCGATCAGCACCGCACTGGGGTGCACATAGGCGGACGGGTCGATGACCGGTGTTACGCCTTCAAACGCATAGACTTGTGCCATTGTCATTCAGCTCCTCTGCTCACGATCTTTCTTGTTCTGACCTTCGATGCTGGCACGCGCCTGCTGCCATTGCTCATCGGTCCAGCTGCGCAATTCATAGAAATTGCCACCGGTAGCCAGATGATTGGCGCCATCCATATGAATGTTCTGACCACTGAGCCAGTCACAACCGCCCGACATCAGGAAGGTGGCCAGATGCTGCAATTCACTCATGCGACCAACCCGGCCCGACGGATTCAGGCGCGCCGAGCGGGCGCCCGGCGCATCGCCCGGATTGAGCCGCTTGCTCATGCCTTCGGTAGGAATCTCGCCCGGGCCAATGGTGTTGAGCCGAATGCCGTACTTGGCCCACTCAACCGCCAGCGATTGAGTCATGGTGGCAATGCCGGCCTTGCTCATGGCGCTGGGCACCACGTAGGGGCTGCCATTGTCGATCCAGGTGGTGACAATCGACATGACGGACTTCATCGGATCGCCCGCCTTGTAACCGCCGGCGGCGCGCACTTGATCGATCCAGCGCTTGCCCACCGCCTGCGTCACGTAAAACGTGCCATGAAACACGATATTGGCAATCGCATCGAAGCCGCGCGTCGACAAGGCTTCGGTCGGGCTGATGAAGTTGCCTGCCGCATTGTTGACCAGCCCGTCCAGACCACCGGCGGCGAAGATCTGCTCGACCATGTCATCGACGGCTGCGGCATCGCGAATGTCCAGGTTGTAGGCGGTGACCTTGCCGCCACTGGCTTTCATCATTTCGTCGGCGGCCGCATCGAGAACCGGCTTGCGGCGTCCGCAGATGGCCACTTCGGCGCCCAACGACAAAAACTGTTCGCTCATCGCGCGGCCAAGACCGGTGCCACCACCGGTCACAAGAATTCGCTTACCGGCCATCAAGTCGGACTGAAACATCATGATTCTCCTATTGGATTCTCTTTGAGCCACGCCTCGTATCGGGCCTGGTTTTCCGCATTGGGCGGATACAAACCGGGCAGCGCTGCGCCGGCATCGACTTCATTCATGATCCATTGCTCAAGATGCTCCTGAGCAACGGCCGCGTCGGCAACCTCATCGGCAATAGCCTGCGGCACGACCAGCGCGCCGTCGTCGTCCGCCACGATGAGATCGCCCGGGAAAATCGCCACGCCACCGCAGGCAATCGGTTCTTGCCAGGACACAAAGGTCAGCCCGGCCACCGAGGGCGGCGCGGCGGCGCCGGCACACCAGATCGGCAAACCCGTGGCCAGGACGCCGGCCTGATCGCGAACCACGCCATCGGTAATCAGCGCCGCCACTTCGCGGCGCACCATGCGCGCGCAAAGGATGTCGCCAAAGATGCCGGCATCGAGCACGCCCATTGCATCGGCCACGGCGATGACGCCGGCGGGCATGTCTTCAATGGCGGCGCGGGTGCTGATCGGTGACCCCCAACTGGCCGGCGTAGCCAGATCTTCGCGAGCTGGCACAAAACGCAACGTGAAGGCGGCGCCGGCCAATCGGGGTTGTCCGGTGCGGATCGGGCGCGGACCGCGCAACCAGACGTTACGCAAACCTCGTTTGAGCAAGACGGTGCTGAGCGTACCGGTGGAGGCACGCACCAGGCGGTCGATCAGGTCGGCGGAAGGGGCGGGGGTAGTGTTGGTGTCGGACATGAAAGCTCGCAGAAGTAAGCGGGGAGACTCATCTTAGCGCAGCCACCTGCCGGCGCCACAAAACGTACGCCAGCAAGCAGGTGCGGCAAATTACATCAAGTACTCGGACTGATTGTCGTGACCGAGAATGACGTAATTGACGCGCAACAGGTCTTCGAGCTGGCGACCACCGGCGTACGAAATGGCGCTTTGCAGATCTTCTTCCATCTCGCGCAAGGTATCGGCCAGATGACCCTTGATTGGCTCGAGGATGCGCTTGCCCTCAATGAACGAGCGATGCTCCTTGTTGTGTTCGGAGGCCGAGCCGAAGTATTCCTTGAAGCGTTCACCGTCGACTTCCACGGTCGGCCCGGGAGACTCTTCATGGCCGGCAAACAAGGAACCGACCATCACCATGGCAGCGCCAAAGCGCACCGACTTGGCAATGTCGCCATGCTCGCGAATGCCGCCATCGGCCACGATCGGGCGGGTCGCCACACGGGCGCACCACTTGACGGCCGACAGTTGCCAGCCGCCGGTGCCGAAACCGGTTTTCATGCGCGTAATACAAACCTTGCCCGGCCCGATGCCGACCTTGGTGGCGTCGGCCCCCCAGCGCTCCAGCGAAGCCACGCCTTCAGGGGTGCCTACGTTGCCGGCAATGACGAAACAATCGGGCAGATGCGTCTTGATGTGGCGGATCATTTCCTTGACCGAATCGGCATGGCCGTGCGCGATGTCAATCGTCAGGTAATCGGCTTTGAGACCGGTGGCGGCGAGTTCCTCAACCAGCTTTTGGTCGGCCGGCTGCACGCCAACGGACAAGGACACGAACAAGCCCTGGTCACGCATGTGCCGGGCAAAGGTCAGTGCATCGACATCAAAGCGATGGAACACATAAAAGTAGCCATCGCGGGCCAGTTGCTGGCAGATTTCTTCGTTGACCACGGTTCGCATGTTGGCAGGCACAACCGGCAACCGGAAACGGCGTGGCCCGAACTGCACCGAAGCGTCGCACTCACGGCGGCTCTTGACTACGCAACGGCGCGGCAACAACAAGATGTTGTCGTAATCGAAAATTTCCATAGCACCTAAACCAGATCCTGATAGCGGATTCCGGCCCGTCGACGCATCCCGTCAAAGACCAGTTGACCCGGACGCTGCCCCATATGCATGGGCTCGTTCTGCGCCGCGATGTTATCAAGGACGTTCTGCCCGATGGGAATGTTTTCACCAGTCACGCCATCGGTGGCCATCTGAATTTCGCAGGCCCGTTGCAGAGTCCAGAGTCGTAAAAACGCATCGGCCACATCGGTGCCGGTAACGAGCAAACCATGATTGCGCAGAATCAGTATGCGTTTATCGCCAAGGCTGTTGACCAGGCGAGCGCATTCATCGGGGTTGGTCGTAACCCCCTCAAAGTCATGATAGGCAACGTCGCCAGCCAACTCGGCTGAGTAAAAATTGTCGTGGCGCAGGCCGTGCGCCTTGCAGGCCAGCGCCACGCCGGCGGTGGTATGCGTATGCATCACGCAATGCGCATCGCTGCGGGCTTGGTGGACGGCGCTGTGAATCACGAAGCCGGCCGGATTGACCGGGTGAGTGTTCTCGCCAATATGATTGCCTTGCACATCGATCAGCACCAGATTGCGCGCCGTTACTTCGGCGTAATGCAAGCCAAACGGGTTGATCAGGTAATGCGGATTACTGTCATCGGCGCCGGGCACGCGCAAGGTGATGTGATTGAAAATGAGCTCGGTCCAGCCCATGAAATCAAACAAGCGATAGCTGGCGGCCAGCTCCAGACGCAAATGCCACTCTTCGCGCACAATGCCTTTGGGCCTGAGATGATCGACGGAATGCAGGCTACTCATCATGTCTCCAGCAACTTGAGTCGTTGAACCTTGCCCGACGCGCCCTTGGGCAGTTCGTCGACAAAGCGAATGTCGCGCGGCGTTTTATAGCGTCCCAGCACATCAAGACAAAACTCGCGCAGCGCCTGTTCGGTCAGAGCAGCACCGGGTTTAAGGACGACAGCGGCGAGAATCTCCTGACCGTAGGCCGGATCAGGAACCCCCACCGCCGCCGCTTCAAGAACAGCGGGATGACTCAGCAAGGCTTCATCAATCTCGCGCGGCGCGATGTTCTCGCCGCCCTTGATGATCAGCTCCTTGAGCCGGCCGGTAATGAAATAGAACCCATCGACATCACAATAGCCCAGATCCCCCGAACGCAGCCAGCCGTCGGCAGTAAAGGCCTGAGCCGTTTGTTCGGGCGCCCGAAAATACGCATTCATCACGCCTGGCCCACGCAGACAGATCTCGCCCGCCGCCGTGGCCGGCAGGGTCTGGCCTTGTTCGTCGATAACCTTGACTTCGATGCCAACCGGTACTCCGGGCGAGCCGATCTTGCGCGCCGCGGGCGGCATTGGATTGCAGAACACCACCGACGCCGTTTCGGTCATCCCCATCGCCTCCACGACCGGCACCCCGAAGCGCGCTTCAAACGCCCGTTGCTGCTCGGGCGGCAGCGGCGCCGAGGCGGAACGGGCAAAACGGATCGCACCCAGATAGCTGGGTGCACTCTGCTCATCATTGAGCAGATAGGCAATGATGGTGGGCACCATGTTGATCCAGGTGCACTGATGGGTGAGCGCCGCTGTCCACCA
>CAXBNM010000291.1:0-6198 GCA_963976885.1 uncultured Burkholderiaceae bacterium | reverse complement strand
CAGCTATGAATTGCCCGCCATCAAGACAGCCCCCGATGGCGGCTTGCTTGATCACACCGGCGCGCCGGTGCGGCTGCGCGAGCTTACCGACGGCAAGAAGACGCTGCTTGCCTTTGTTTATCTGAACTGCGCTGACGCCGAGGGTTGCCCGCTGGCCATGGCCACGCTCTGGCAGATTTTTGACAAGAGTGCGCAATGGGCCGGCCTGCGCGAGCAACTGCAACTGGTCACCATCAGCTTTGATCCGCAGCGCGATACGCCGGCGGCACTGAACAGCATTGTCCAAAGCATGCAGGCCGATCGCGATCTGGATCGCAAGATCCTCTGGCGCTTCCTGACTGGTCGCTCCACGGCCAGCCTGCGCCCGTTGCTGGAAGGCTTCGGCCAGACCGTCAATGTGGCCAGGGAGCCGGGCAAATTCAATCACCTCCTGCGGCTCTATCTGCTGGACGAGCAAGGCGACATTCGCAATATCTACGGGCTTGGTTCGATCGATCCCCGACTCATCATGACCGATGTAGCCACCCTGGCAATGCAAAAGGCCGGCGCGCCGTGATTGAGCAAAAAGGGTGGCGCGTAACTTCGGCCGGCCGGCAAATGGCCGCGCTGGTCCTGGCACTGGGGGGGCTGGCAACAGTTGCAGCATCCGCTGCACCCGCTGTCGCGCCAATCATCACGCCAACACCTGCACCCTCAGGCACTGCCACTTCCGCAGCGCTGGGCGCTCAAGTGGCTGACTGGGCGCAGATCGCTGCCGCCCGGCTCACGCAAGTGCCGCTCGGCCTGCCGGCCATGCCCAACGCGGCCAACACCGGTGCGGCCGCCATCGCGCTGGGTCGTAAATTGTTCTTTGACCGGCGGCTGTCGCTGAACGGCACCATGTCGTGTGCGATGTGCCATGTGCCCGAGCAGGCTTTCGCCAACAATGAACTGGCCGTGGCCATCGGCATCAATGGCTTGTCGGCACGTCGCAATGCGCCCACCAGTATCAATGTCGGCTTCTATCAGGTCTTGTTTCAGGATGGGCGGGAGTTTTCGCTCGAGACCCAGTTTTTCTCGCCGCTGCTGGCGGCTAACGAAATGGGTAACCCTTCGGTAGGGCATGTCATCGCCAAACTCAACGCGCTTGACGACTATCGAGGCCGGTTCGAAGCGGCGCTCGGCGGGCCACCGGGGCCGGAGCGGATCGGGCAGGCGCTGGCCGCCTATCAGCGCAGCCTGGTGGCGGGCGATTCGCGTTTCGACCGGTGGTTGTTTGGCGCGCAGGCCGATGCCCTCAGCCCGCAAGAGCAACACGGCTACCGGTTGTTCACCGGCAAGGCCGGCTGCAGTGCCTGCCATCAGATCGCCGATGACCATGCGCTTTTCACCGATCAGCGCTTTCATGACAATGGTTACGGCTGGATGCGCGAGCAGCAGCGCCAGCGCCCGCCGTCCCGGCGTCGGGTGCAACTCGCTCCGGGCCAGTTCGTGATGGTAGAGCGCAGTGTCATTGATTCGGTCAGCGAGCCGCCTCGGGAAGATCTGGGGCGCTATGAAATCACGCTCGATCCGGTCGATCGGTGGCGTTACCGAACCCCGCAGTTGCGCAACGTGGCACTTACCGCTCCCTTTATGCACGATGGCGGGTTTTCCACGCTGGCTCAGGTGCTGGCGTTTTATAACCAGGGCGGCGCCCCGCATCCGGGCCAGAGCCCGTTGATTCGTCCGCTCGGCTTGAACGCATCCGAGCTGGACGCCTTGCAGGCCTGGCTGGGGGCGCTGAATTCGCCCGCGCCGGCACTGGCGCAATTGGTTGTCGAGGCAAGGTCTGAGCGCCCTGACAGTTACCGTCGTTCCGGCGATTCGGCAACCGATACGGCAGCGGCCCGCAGCGAGTAAACTTGGCCGCAATGAAGTCCATCAGTCGTACCATTCTCATCGGCCTGCTGACTGCCGCGCCGCTCATCATCACCTGGTTGATTGTCAGTTTCCTGTTCGACTGGCTCTCAAGCATTGGTCGACCATGGGTGCGCGGCCTGGCATTTGGCATTCGCCCGCAATACCCGGCGCTGGCCGACCTGATGCTCAACGAGGTGTTGCAGTCGGTGGCCGCCGTCCTGGTCGTGCTGGCGCTGTTGTTTGTGCTGGGTTGGGCGACCGGTCAGGTGCTTGGTCAGCGACTCATCCGCTTCGCCGAGCGTGCCATCGGTGCCATTCCGGTGGTCGACTCCATTTACCGTGCGACCAAACGCTTCCTGGCGGTGGCCAGCGCCACCCCCGGTGGTGAAAAGCGCGTCGTGCTGATTGAGTTCCCAACCGCCGGCATGAAAACCCTGGGTCTGGTTACCAAGGTCTTGCGCGATCAGACCACCGGCGAGGAACTGGCCGCGGTTTATATCCCGACCGCACCGAACCCAACCTCCGGCTATGTCGAAATTCTGCCCGTAACCTCCCTGGTCTTTCTCGACTGGACATTCGATCAGGCGATGTCATTTATTGTTACCGGCGGCTCCAACAGCCCGGACACCATGAACTTCTCGGGCCAGGCGCCAGCGCAGCCCCGGCCGCTGGCACCGGCGCGCCGCCATTCCGATCCGGACCGCAAACCCGCGGCTGAGGGCGATTCACAGCCGCCGGCCGAGCCCGATCGTGGTGTTGGTGCTGACTCTGAAGCGGCTACCTCACCGCCAGACGGCGCGATCCGCTAGAATATCGGCAGCTACTCAGCAAGCGCCCGTAGCTCAGTGGATAGAGTACTGGCCTCCGAAGCCAGGGGCCGTTGGTTCGATTCCAACCGGGCGCGCCATTTTCAGTCTCGCAATACCCTCCGTTTCAGCCCCCCCCATTGTTTGCAATAGCCTGTTCTGCTGGCGACTGCCGCTGCAGCCTTCTGCCCGCGCGTTGCCTGACGTTCGTCCTGCGTGTCTGCCGGGCAGCCCGGGAGGGCCAGCTTTCGGTGTTGCCTTGTCGAATCGACTTGCATTGCGGGTCGGCGTTCGGGCGAAAGAATCGCTATAGTTATAAATAATAGAGATTCAGGCCATGCAGCACGTCCTCGGGTTTGCGCACCAGGACACCAGCTTTCCCCAAAAAACAATCAGGAGATCGAAATGTTCAGCAAGTTCAAGCAAATCAGCCGCATTGCCGGCGCTCTGGGTCTGGTTGCCGGCCTTGGCGCGGGCGCCTCGACGGCCAGCGCCGCCGATGTCACCTTGCGTCTGCACCACTTCCTGCCGGCGCAAGCCAATGTGCCCAAGCTGGTGCTTGATGTCTGGGCCGACAATGTCGAGAAATCATCGGGCGGGCGCATCGACGTCAAGCGTTACCCCTCGATGCAGCTTGGCGGTAAACCGCCCGAGCTGATGGACCAGGCCAAGGACGGCGTGGCCGACGTGGTCTGGACCGTTGTTGGCTACACCCCGGGTCGTTTCCCGCGTACCGAAGTCTTTGAACTGCCCTTCATCATGACCAACGCCGAGGCGACCTCGCGCGCCTACTGGGATCTGTTCAAGTCCGACATGGAAACCACCGAGTTCAAGGACCTGAAAATCCTCGGCACGTGGGTGCACGGACCGGGCCTGTTGCACTCGGCAGAGCCAATCACCGAACCGGCTGATCTGGCTGGCGTGAAAATTCGCGGTGGTTCGCGCACCATCAATGCGCTGCTCGAGCGACTCGGCGCCACCCCGGTAGGTATGCCGGTGCCGGCCGTCTCCGAGGGCTTGTCCAAAGGCGTGATTCCCGCCACCACTATCCCATGGGAAGTGACCTCGGCGCTGAAGGTGCCGGAACTGGTCAAGAACCATACCGAGTTCGGCGACAAGGCCTTGTACACGCTGACCTTTGTACTGGCCATGAACAAGGCCAAGTACGAGAGCCTGCCGGCCGATCTGAAGAAAGCGGTCGACGACAACTCGGGGATGGAGTTCTCGGCCTTTGCCGGTAAAACCCAGGAGGCCTCCGATGCGCCGGCCCGGGCAATTGCCGTGAAGCTGGGCAACAACATCATCACGCTTGATGACGCGCAGGTGGCGCAATGGCGCGAGGCCTCATTGCCCATCTATGACGAATGGGCCGCTACGCTCGACAAACAAGGCATTGATGGCCAGGCCTTGATCAAGAAGGCCCAAGGCCTGATCGAGAAATACACGAAGTAATCCGGACGGCCTGGCCCGACACGGTGTGCACGATGACGCCGGCGGGCCCGGCTGACGGCAAGGGGAGAGTTGATGCGAAACCTGATGCTCAGGATTGGCCGCCTGATGGCGATGCTTGGCGGCCTGGTACTGGTAGGCCTTGTGGTCATCACCTGTGTCAGCGTGTTGGGACGCATCGGCAATACGCTCGGGCATAACGCCTGGCTTGAAAGCGCGGCGGCGCCGCTGGCGGCGCTGTTCAGGCATCTGGGCCCGGTGCGCGGCGACTTCGAACTGGTCGAGGCCGGCGTAGCCTTCGCCATCTTTGCATTCTTTCCCTGGTGTCAGCTCAAGCGTGGCCATGCCACCGTCGATCTGTTCACTCAGTTTCTGCCCCAGACGGGACAAAGATTCCTGGCCATGCTCTGGGAAGTCCTGCTGGCGCTGGTCATTGCGGCGCTCACCTGGCGGCTGATCGTCGGCACGCTCGACAAGGCTGACAACGGCGAGACCACCTTCCTGTTGCAGTTTCCGGTGTGGTGGGGCTTTGCGCTGTGCGCTTTTGCGGCCACCGTGGCCTCGGTGGTTGCCCTCTATGTGGCTGCGATGCGGGTGCGTGAGTTGTTTACCGGTGTCGATAGCCTGATCGCGCCAGAGGCCGGAGCGGAACATTGAGTGATTTTGATGTCGGCGTCACCTCGTTCGTCGTCCTGATGGTGTTGATTTTTCTGCGGATGCCGATCGGTCTGGCGATGTTGCTGTGCGGGCTGGGCGGCACCGCCTTCATTACCGGCGGCCCCGATGTGGTGCTGGCCCGCCTCAAGACTGAAACCTATGGCACCTTTTCCAGCTATTCGCTGTCGATCGTGCCCTTGTTCCTGCTGATGGGGCAGTTCGCCACGCTGGGCGGCATGTCGACCGCGCTGTTCAAGGCCGCCGAGGGCTGGCTTGGGCATCGCAAAGGCGGCGTGGCGATGGCGGCCGTCGGGGCCTGCGCCGGCTTCGGTGCCATCTGCGGCTCGTCGCTGGCCACCGCCGCCACCATGAGCCAGGCCGCGCTGCCTGAGTTGCGCCGCTACGGCTACAGCGGCGGACTGGCCACCGCCACGCTGGCCGCAGGGGGCACGCTGGGCATTCTGATTCCACCCTCGGTGGTGCTGGTGATTTACGCCATCCTGACCGAGCAGAACATCGCCAAACTGTTTCTGGCCGCGTTCATCCCCGGGGTGCTGGCCGCGCTTGGTTACATGCTGACCATCGCCATCTACGTGCGCTTGCGGCCCGGCCAGGAAACGCTGCGCGAGCCGGCACCGATGAGTGAGCGCATTGCGCTGCTGATGGCGGTGTGGCCGGCCCTGATCGTGTTCTTTTTAGTGGTCGGTGGCATTTATCTGGGCTGGTTCACGCCCACCGAGGCGGCGGCTATCGGCGCGGCCGGCACCGGCATCATTGCCTATTTCAAGGGTGGCCTGAGCCGCTCGGGCCTGGTCGAGGCTGTGCTGGCCACGGCCAACAGTACCGCCATGATCTTCCTGATCGTGCTCGGCGCCGGGTTTTACAACGCCTTTCTGGCGCTGTCGCAGGTGCCTCAGGAAATCTCCGGCATGATCGTCGACGCAGGGCTGAGCCCGTGGCTGATTCTGTCGGTGATTCTGCTGCTTTATCTGGTGTTTGGCTGCGTGATGGACAGTCTTTCGATGATTTTGCTGACTGTGCCTATCTTCTTTCCGATCATTTCGGTGCTCGATTTCGGCCTGACGGCAGAGGAAACCGCCATCTGGTTTGGCATTCTGGTGCTGATCGTGGTCGAAGTAGGCTTGATAACGCCGCCGGTCGGGATGAACTTGTTTGTAATTAATTCTATGGATAAATCCACACCGATTACTCATACCTATAGGGCTGTTCTGCCATTTGTTCTCTCCGATGTGGTCAGAACCGTGATCCTGGTGGTGTTTCCGGGCATTACGCTGTTTGCACTGCGCTGGTTTGGCTGAAGGGCCATTCCGCATTGCAGCAAAGCGCTGACCAAGGAACATAATTTTCCACTTCTGACAAGTTTTCACCCTTGATGCATTGCGGT
>CAXBNM010000290.1:0-6270 GCA_963976885.1 uncultured Burkholderiaceae bacterium | reverse complement strand
TACCGGCTGCTTTCGCCGGCCACCGATTTATACGCCGGCGACACCGAATTCGATTCCCTGCTGGGCATTGCCGCGCTCGAATCGGGCCGACCAGGCGAAGCCGTGCTGGCCCTTGAACGAGTCGTCGTCAACGACCCCGACCGGCTGCGCGCACGTACCGAACTGGCACGCGCTCATTACATGCTCGAGCAACGCGAAATTGCCCGGCACGAGTTTGCCGCCATAGCCGCGCAACAGCTGCCGCCCGGCGCCCGCAAAACCCTCAGCCGCCGGCTCGACTCGCTGACCCGGGTCAAGAATCAGCCCGACCCTGTCTATCAGGTCAATGCGATGGTCGGCTTTGGCTACGACGATCACATCAACGTCAACACCACGACCGATTCATGGCTGCTTGGCGACGCCACCGCCGTGACGCCCCCGCCCCAGGCGGGTGAGGAAAGCCTGTTTCTCACCGCCGGCGCCGGCGTGCGCAATGCGCTGGCCATCAACGGCCGTCTGCAATGGATCTCCGGTCTCGGCGCTTCGACTCGCAATCATCCCTCGGCCCACGCTGCCGATCAGGATCAGATCGACGTCTCGACCGGCTTCGTTTATCGGCACCAGTGCAATCAGTTCAAGGTGCTCGGGCAGGCGCAATACCTGGCGGTTGATCGCAGCGGCTTTCGCAATGCGTTTGGCGTGGTCGGGCAATGGCAGTGCGACCTGAGCGCGCAGCGCCAGCTCGGTGTGTTCGCCCAGCGCTTCGAGTTCCGGTTCGATGACGACGACCAGCTCGACGCCGCCCGTCAATCGCTGGGGGTTTCATTCGCCGAATTGTTTCCGGCGATCAGCAATACGATGCTGCTCAGCACCGTGCATACCGGCCGCGAATACTCGAAGCAGGGTCAATCGAACCTGAGTTACGACTATGCCGGCATCCGCGTCATGCTTATCACGCCGATCACCGGGCAGCTGAGCGGCTCCGTCGGCATTCAGTATGAGCATCGCCGCTTCGATCGACCCGAGCCGCTGTTCGGCATTACCCGCGAAGACCAGCAGACCGAGTTCACGCTCGGCTTGCAGCGCGAAATCACCAGTCACTGGACGCTTGAGCCCCAACTGGTGCTGACCAGCAACCGTTCGAGCCTGACGCCCAGCGATTACAGCCGCACCCAGGCACAGCTGGTCGCCCGCTACCGGCTCAACTGACACCCGCTGCGCGACCGAACGGCCAATTGCCGCCCCCGTCGGCTTGCACCGCCCGAATTGTCGGCGAGCTTGCCGGGCCCGCGCATTTTGTTCCCGCCGCGGTCTGCCGGGAGCTTGCCGGCTCGACTACAATTGACGCCTGTGCAGATGTGACACGACGGCTGAGCCCGACTCGGCGCCGCTCCTTGTGCAAGCTGCGTTATTCACGCCAGTGCCTGCTGGCCCCTCCTCACCCCAGTCTGGAGCACCACCATCGGTTCGCCGAAAGCCCTAACTCTTGAGTTTGCCCCGCAGCCACTGGACAACGAGCGTCTGGCCAATCTCTGTGGCCCGCTCGACGCCAATATCCGGCAGATTGCCAATGCCTTCGAGGTCAGCATCAAACGCCGCCCGAGCGGCTTTCAGGTCGAAGGCAAAGCCGATCAGGCCAATCTGGCCGCAGCGGCGCTGAGCACCTTTTACGATCGCGCCAGCACCCCGCTGGCGCCGGATGATCTGCAACTGGCCATCATCGATCTCAAACAGCGGGCCGCGGGCGGCAATGCCGACGACGAGTCGCCGGTGCTGCAGACGCGGCGCCAGGACTTGCAAGGCCGCACGCCGCGCCAGCGCGAGTATCTGCGCAAGATTCTCAAGCACGACATCACCTTCGGCCTGGGTCCGGCCGGTACCGGTAAAACCTATCTGGCGGTGGCCTGTGCGGTCGATGCTCTTGAGCGGGAAACCGTCAAGCGGCTGATCCTGACCCGGCCCGCCGTCGAAGCGGGCGAGCGGCTCGGCTTTCTGCCCGGCGACCTCTCGCAGAAGGTCGACCCTTACCTGCGCCCGCTCTACGACGCGCTCTATGACCTGCTCGGTGTTGAAAAAACCACCCGCATGTTTGAGCGCCAGATGATTGAAATCGCGCCGCTGGCCTATATGCGCGGCCGCACGCTCAATCATGCTTTCATCATTCTTGATGAAGCGCAGAACACCACCGCGGAACAGATGAAAATGTTTCTGACCCGGCTCGGTTACGGCTCGCAGGCCGTAATTACCGGCGATGTGCCCCAGATCGATCTGCCCCGCGGCCAACCGTCCGGACTGGTCCAGGCCAGCCGGATTCTCAAAGACGTCCGCGGCATTGCGCAGGTTGAGTTCGAAGCCAGCGACGTCGTTCGTCATCCGCTCGTCGCCCGCATCGTCGAGGCCTACGCCCGCGAAAACGCCCGCCAGAAGAAGGACTGACGGCGACGATGGCAACTGCGCGTAAACGGTCGGCCGCCAGTGGGCAGGCAGCCCCGGCGCTGACCATTCAGCTCGCCGGCGCCGTCAGCATTGCGCCGCTCACCAACGCCCGGCTGCGCCAACTGGTCCGTGCGGCGCTGGCCACGGGCCCGCAGCCTCTTGAAATTACGCTGCGCTTTACCGCGCGGCGCGAGGCCCGCGCGCTGAACGCAGCCTATCGCCAGGGCGATTACGACCCCAACGTACTCACCTTTGATTACCCCGGCACTGATACGGCCGATATCGTCATTTGCCCTCCGGTGGTGCGCGAACAGGCCCGCGAGCAACGCAAGCGCTTTGCCGATCATTTGTCCCACATGGTGGTGCACGGCGTGTTGCATGCGCTGGGCCACACCCACGATCAAGCCCGTGCTGCGGCCCGGATGGAAAAACTCGAGATTGAAATCCTGGCCCGTTTCGGCATCGCCGATCCCTATCAATGAAATGGCGGCGCTAGATCAGGCACTGGAGTTGCGTTATGCTCTGCTCTTCATTTTTGCGACCGAGACCTGATGTCTGAACCTCCCCCTGCAGGGGCGGAACCCCGGAAATCGCTGCTGGAGCGTATTGGCTCCATGTTTGCGGCTGAACCCGAAGACCGCGAGCAGCTCCTTGATGTGCTGCGCAAATCCCAGGAAAAAGCTTTAATCGACGCCGATGCGCTTTCCATGATCGAAGGCGTCTTGCAGGTGGCTACGCTGGCCGTGCGCGACATCATGGTGCCGCGCTCGCAGATGGATGTCATCGACATCAGCCAGCCGCCGGAAGAATTCCTGCCCCATGTCATCGATACCGCGCACTCGCGCTTTCCGGTGATCGAAGGCGACCGGGACAACATTCTGGGCATTCTGCACGCCAAGGAACTGCTCAAACTCACCTACGACGAAGACGCTGATGTGCGCGACCTGCTGCGCCCGGCCGTCTTTGTGCCTGAATCCAAGCGGCTCAATGTGCTGCTCAAGGATTTTCGAGGCAACCGTAATCATCTGGCCATCGTCGTCGACGAATATGGCGGGGGGTCGGGGCTGATTACGATTGAAGACGTGCTTGAACAGATTGTGGGCGACATCGAAGACGAATTCGATTTCGACGAAGAAAGCGACCATATCGTCGTCATCGAAGACACGCCTGAGCACAAGCGCTACCGCGTCCAGGCCATCACCGAAATCGCCCAGTTCAACAATGAATTCGGCACCACCTTTGAAAACGGTGAATTCGACACCATCGGCGGGCTGATCACCGATCACTTCGGTCGGGTGCCCCGACGCGGTGAGCATCTGATCCAGCAAGGGCTGCGCTTTGAGGTGTTGCGCGTCGATCCGCGCCAGGTTCAGTTGCTGCTGGTCGAATCGGCCGGCACCGCCCCCGACACGCCGTCGGAGGAAGACGCCTGAACCAGCCGGCCCGCACGCTCGCCGCCTGGCCAATGGCCGCACTGCTGGCGGCGCTGGGTGCGCTGCACGGACTGGCTTTCGCGCTGCCCGGTGCGCTGGCCATGCTGGCCGGCCCCATCCAGATTTTGCTGTTTGCCCTCGCCTGGTACTGGCTGGGTGACCGAACGCCGCGCCGCACCGGTCTGCTGGCGCTGGCCTTTGGTGTCGGCCATTTCGTCACCGGCCTCGCCTGGCTCTACATCAGCATGCACGACTTTGGCGGCATGCACGGCGCACTGGCCGCCGCCGCCGTGGTGTTGCTCAGCCTGTATCTGGCCCTCTATGGCGCACTGGCACTGAGCGGTGCGGCCTGGTGGGCGCAACGCACGGCGTCACGACGGCCTGCACGCACGGCCTGCATCGTGGCCGCCTGCTGGGGGCTTGGCGAAATCGCACGCGGCTTCGTGCTGACCGGTTTTCCATGGCTGGCCACCGGCTACGCGCACATCGATGCGCCCTGGCAGGGTCTGGCGCCACTGGTGGGCTCTTACGGGCTCGGTGTGATCGGGGTGCTGATCGCAGTCTGGCTGGCCGAGTTGCTGCGTGCGCCACGGCAGGCCGGCGCCACCGGGCGCCCGTGGCCCAGCGCTGCCGCACTGCTGATCGTGATCGCCGCCGCCAGTGCCAGTTCCCTGCTCGACTGGGGCACGCCAGTGGGCGCGCCGGTGTCAGTACGCCTGACGCAAGGCAATGTGCCGCAGAGCATGAAGTTTGACGCCGAACGCTCGGCCCGCGCCACGGCCGACTACCTGACCATGATTGCCGACAGCCAGGCGGCGCTGACCGTGCTGCCCGAAACCGCCTTCGTGCGGCCACTGAGCACCCAGCCAGGCGACACCCGCAGCGCGCTGGCCGCAGCACTGCGCGCCAACGGCGGGCAGGTTGCCATCGGGATGCCGGCCTTCAGCACCGATGCGCAGGCGCGCCGGAATCCGCGCATCCGGCTGACCAACAGCATCATCACGCTGAGCGCCGATGGCGAACCGGTCAATCGCTTCGACAAGCGCCACTTGGTGCCCTTCGGTGAATACATCCCGTATGGCTTTGCTTGGTTCGTGAATCTGATGAACATTCCGCTGGGCGAATTTGGCCGTGGCCATGACGACCAGGCGCCGCTGACCGTGGCCGGGCGGCAGTTTGCCTTCAACATCTGCTATGAAGATCTGTTCGGCGAGGAGCTGGCCATTCAGGTGCGCGACGGCGCCAACGTACTGATCAACGTGAGCAACATCGCCTGGTTCGGCAACTCGCACGCCCTGCCCCAGCATCTGAGCATTTCGCGCATGCGTGCGCTCGAGTTGGCCCGCCCGATGTTGCGCGCCACCAATACCGGCGTTACCGCCAGTATCGACCACCGCGGCAACGTGCTCGCCGCGCTGCCGGTCTACCAGCAAGACGTGCTTGATATCGCCGTGCAGCCAAGCGCCGGGCTGACGCCGTTTGCCCGCCTTGGCATGCTGGCGCCGTTGTTGCTGATCGGCCTGCTCGGCCTGGTTGCGTTGCTGCCGGGCTGGCGAAATCGCTGAGCAAAGCGCGCCCCAAACAAGTGCCTGAGCACGCATTCGCCGTCATTTGAACGGCGCGGGCAATGATTCGGCATGCGCGGGCGCCATTGGGGTTGTTAGAATTGCGGGTTGAACCCAAACAGACCCGCGGATCCGAGCACATGCCGACCTATCAGGAGATCATTCTCAACCTCCAGCAGTACTGGAACAGCCACGGTTGTGCGCTGCTCCAACCCTACGACATGGAGGTCGGGGCCGGCACGTTTCACACCGCCACCTTCCTGCGCGCCATTGGCCCGGAGCCCTGGCGAGCCGCCTACGTGCAGCCGTCGCGACGCCCGAAAGACAGCCGTTATGGTGAAAACCCGAACCGGCTGGCCAAGCATCATCAGTTTCAGGTGGTGCTGAAACCCTCGCCGCCGAACATCATCGAACTCTATCTGGGCTCCCTCGAAGCGATCGGCATCGATTTGCAGCGTAACGATGTCCGACTGGTCGAAGACAACTGGGAGTCGCCAACCCTGGGCGCCTGGGGACTGGGCTGGGAGGTCTGGCTCAATGGCATGGAAGTCACGCAGTTCACCTACTTCCAGGAAGTCGGCTCGCTGCGCTGCCAGCCCACGACCGGTGAGATCACCTACGGTCTGGATCGCCTGGCGATGGATCTGCAGGATGTGCGCAATGTATTCGATCTGCAATGGGCGCCCGGCATTACGATGCGCGACGTCATCCACCAGGATGAAGCCGAGCAGTCGGCCTACAACTTTGAAATTGCCGATGTCGCGATGCTGTTTCGCCACTTCGACGAATACGAACACGAATTCGGCAAACTGATCGAGGCCGGACTGGCCCTGCCCGCCTATGAAATGGTGATGAAG
>CAXBNM010000289.1:0-6287 GCA_963976885.1 uncultured Burkholderiaceae bacterium | reverse complement strand
TCCAGCCTTGCCCCGTCACCGATCTCCAGCGCCATCCCACCGCCCAGTCGTCCGCGCGTGAAGTCCAGTACGTCATCGATCAGGCCTGACATCCGCGTTGCGCTGCCGTCAATGAGCTTGGCGATCTTCGCGCTTCTGGCATCAACAGCGCTTCGGGCAAGCACCTGGGCCCCGTTACGAATCGCTCCAAGGGGAGTGCGAAGGTCGTGGCCCAGCACGGCGATGAATTGCTCCCGCAAGCCTGAGACTGCGCGCTCTTCATGCAGAGAAGACAAGGCCGCGTTCATCCGGTTTCTGGTGCTCAGATGGTGGCCGATGACATTGGCGAACAACTCAAACATTTCCCGGTTGTCCGGCGTGTCGACCTCGATCGGTTCCGGGTCAAGCGCACACAATGTGCCGAAGAAGCTGCCGTCGGGAAGCCGGATCGGGAACGACGCGTAGCTTTCGAGGCCGTACCTCTTCGGACTTGGGTGCTGGGAGTAAACGGGATGGGTCGAGGCTTGGTCGAACAGCACGGGCGGTCCGCCAGCGCGGATGCTGTCGCAGAAGGTCGTTTCGATGGGCAACTCGCTGCCTGGGCCCATGCCATAGGGCACATTGTCGAGCGCGCTGCAGACGATCCAGCGCGCTTCGGTAACCCGAGCGACCGCTGAAAAACGCATGCCGGTGGTTTTCGAAAGAATTTTCAGAATGGTCGGAACAGCCGCAATGTCGGCAATTGCGTCAATGTCGGCTTGCAGCGTTTGGTCGATATCCGCCATGTTTTCCCCGGTCAGCGTGTTTCGGGCGGCACTTCAGTCAGGGCCGCCACGTCAGCCGGGATAGTATCGCGAGCCTGACGATGCCGAGGCTTCGCCAGACCCGCGACAAGGTATTTCAGTCGCTGTCGCCCGACGACGTTGCCGTCCGCAGGCCAGCAGCCTTGAGGTCGGCCTGTTGTCCCTCGGACCCTGGCCTGATTGTGGCCGTCTTGCGACGGATGAAGGGGCGCTCAATGGTGAGCCAGGAGACGATGGCGATATTGATGGTCAGCGCCACGGCAAGCGCGCCTTCGGCCCAGGTGCCGTGCATGCCGGTTTCAAACAGGAAGTTATGGACGAGGCCGTGATAGATGTAGACCCCGTAGGAAATATCGTTGCCCTTGAGAATACGGGCCGGCACACCGCCTGCGGTGTAGGCCAGGGAAATGGACACGACCGCCAGCATGATCAATTTGAAAACATGGGTGAGGACGCTGTCGGGCAGGGTGTAGACCGCCAGCAGATAGGCCGCCAGCCAGTACAGGCCTTTGCCGCGAATCAGCGAGGCCTCTTCGGCGCGAATCCGCTGCAGGCAAACGCCGACCATGAACAGGTAAAAGTGCGGCACGAACGAGTAACGCATCAGCTTGGCCCAGATCGGTTCACCTGCCGACATGTCCATGCTTGCGGTTGAGAACTGGTAGGCCAGGGCGATGGCCAGGAAGATCAGCCCGACGAAAGCCATGTTGGCGGTGCGTCGACCGCCAATGGGCAGTAGCCAGTACAGAACAGGCAGGGCTGCATAGAACTGCAACTCGATGGGAATGGTCCACAGCGCGCCGTTGTACGACCCGAAGCCAAACGATGCCAGTGCACCTGGCGTATAGATAAGGCCGACCATCTGCGCCAGGAACCAGATCAGACCCTTCAGATTGAACAAGTCGTAGTCGAACGCGAGCGCGGTGAGCGCAGTCAGGCCGACGCATACCCAGAGGGCCGGCAAGATGCGCAGCAAACGGTTGCGAGCGTAACGAGACAGGCTCTTGCTGCGCTCGAAGGATGCGGAAATCAGAAAACCGCTGATGACAAAGAAGATTGGTACGCCGGGAAAAGCATTAACAATGGTTTCCCAGGGGCCGAGCGACAGATCGAATCGCGTTGCGGTGTGAAACACCACCACCTGCAAAGCAGCAAACAACCGGAGGAGATCGAAATTATTCTGCGCAAAACTGTTCCGCTTAACCACTAGCTGATACCCCAATGTTGACGCTACGCGTCCATTATTCCTTCCATGCATTCAAACGTCGCCCGATTGCCTGGCTGTGCTGTCACATCGATACGTTTGATCGAGTAGCGGAGTATTTTCAGGCATAGAAGGTACAAATGGGGAGCAAGCGTTGGCCTGCCCCCCGTTCTTACTGCTCTGTAACGATTGTCACGAATGCTTTAATGTTGAATCACTCCGGCTTGCCGGGTTGAGATCCAGACCTCACCGGAAGGCTTGAGCACCGCGTCACAGATGGTCTTGCCTCCAAGTGCATAGGCATCGTTGATTGCGCCGATGACAGCTTGGTTGTTGATGGGATCGCTGAGCAGGTTGATCGCATCGGTGGGGCGGGCATGAGCATAGAGCACATGAGACTGAGCTCCCATGGCCGCCGCAATCATGGACCACCGCTTGATCGACACCGGGGCCTGCGGGTCATTCTGACTGAACCGACCGCCGTCTTCTGCCGCTACTTCCGAGACCCACAGCGGCATGTTCGGCACGCCTGCACCAGACAATTTGCTGCGATAACCCGCCAGTGCTTGCTGCATGCCTGAAGGATTCCTGCTGTAGTCGTAGAAGTGCACCGACAAGGCATCGATGTAATCCTTACCCACACCCGCTGCGCCCGGCAGGGAGATGGGCGCATTCAGGAAACGCGTAACCGAATGCGAACCACCGGCCCACTGATCAACAAAACCTGCACCAAGAACGGGCACACCAAGGTTGGCCTTCTTGAGCGTGAAGGCAATGTTGGCCAGATCCTGCGGCGAGCCATTGAAGAACTTGCGTGCCGGACAATCCGGATCATTGGTTGAACACCGGTAGGTGTAGTCGCTCGGCCCACTGCTGTAGGAGAAGGTCGGCTCGTTCCAGACTTCGAAGGCCTTGATGCGATCGCCATAGCGTGCTTTGACCGCTTTGACGAATCGTTCCAGCGCGTAGTGCTTGTCATCGGCGGGCGCGCTGTTGGCACTCCGGTTGACGCTGCCACCCCAGAAGTCGGCGTTGTCTTCTGAATACTTCTTGTAAAAGTCGGGCGTGCCGTAAATCATCCAGATGACCGGATGCGGCGCCGTGGCTTGAATCCAGGTGTCGACGCTGCTCCAGTTGTAGTTACCCGGCTGGCCTGGCGCCGAATACGAGGTTTCGATATTCGACCAGAAGCCGCGCTCGGCCTGGCTCTGACCCGTGCCCACTTTCAGGTTGCGAACATAGCCGTAGTTGTAGGTCGGTGCCGGTACCGGGTTGCCGGTCCACGCATCGTGCGGGCTGACATGCATGCCGAGAAAGTCCTGCGGCACGGTGACCGGATTGGCGGCAGAGGCCAGGGTCAAGCCTGCTGGTACGGAAACTGCCGGGCAACTGCCAGCGGCAACATTGCCGGTTGAGCCGCCACCGGTGTTGTCAGAACCGCCGGTAGTGGTGTCACCTGTGGTAGCGCCGTCGGTTGATCCGCCTGTTGAGCCGCCCGTTGAGCCGCCGTTGTTGCTGCCGGCACCGGTATCCGCTGCCGCCAGTTGGACGTCATCAAGAAAGAGTGGCGCATTGCCTGCATTCCAGAAGCCGGCTTGAATCCGGGTGGCACCCGCCGGTGGAGTCAAGGTCAGTGTCTGCTCGGTATAACTTGCGCCGAAAGTGTTGGAGATAACTTCGGTTCCAACTTGCGCGTATGCGTTGTTCAGGTATTTGGCGGTCAGGCGTGCACTGCCGCCGGTGGTTTTGCCAAAGGCTGAATAGACGTACTGGGAGCCGGCAACCACATCAATGTACTGACCGCCACCGTTACCGCCGTTGACGTTGAGTGCATACGTGCCGCCATAGGCGTTGCCCGAACCGATAACGGACAGATTGCCCCACGCCTGCCAGGGGCTCAGCGCGTTGGATTCGAACGTGCCGTTCTGGATCAGATTCGGGCCTGGCGTGGCTGCCTCGGCGGCGCTGACCTCGTCGGTGCTGCCGGTCAAGCCGCCGCTTGAACCCTGGCCTGCGCCATTGTCCGATCCGCCGGAGCCAGCAGTGCTGCCTGAGTTACTGGCGCCACCTGAACTGCTTGCGGTACCTGTGCCAAAGTAGAAATCGTCGACATAGAAACTGCCGTTGGAACTGTTCCAGAGGCCGAGTTGCGCCTGGGTGGCGCCAGCCGGCACTTGCAAGGTGATGGATTGAACACTGTGACTGCCGCCGAAAGCGGCCGAAACCTGTTCGCCGCCGACCTGGCTGTAAGAGGCATCCAGAAACTTGGCCACCAGTTTGCCCGAACCACTGCCGGCAACCGTTTTACCGCTGGCGCTATAGGTATAGGTCTGACCCGCGCTGACTGGAACGATCTGGCCGGCACCATTGTTGCTGGGCGCGTGGCCGGCATACGAGCCGCTGCTCGCGTGGCCGCTGTTGTTGGTGACAAAGCTGCCCCATGGCGTCCACGGGTTGACTGATCCGGTTTCAAGGCCGGCATTGACGAGCAGATTATCTGCGCTGTCTGTATTGCTGGCACTGGCATTGTCACTGGTGGCTGAACCATTGCCTGCCACCAGCGAGGCGTCATCGAAGTACGCGGTGCCGTTTGAATCATTCCAGATGAACAACTGCGCGAAATGCGCGCCTTGCGGCATGACAAACTCGATTGATTTCGTGCCGTAGGTCGTGGCAAATGGCGCGCCGTAGATGGCGGAGCCAACTTGCGAGTTATTGCTTGTGTAGAACTTGACGCCCATGTGGAAGGGACCACCGCCGGTGGCGGATTTGCCCGCAGCCGAGTAGGTATAAGTCGTGCCGGTCGTCAGGCCGTATACATTTTGTCCTGCGCCACTGCCGTTATTGATATGGGCGGCGTAGGTGCCGCTGCTGGCTTGACTGGCGGCGGCAAATGAAGAGCCCCATGCTTGCCAGGGTGTCGCAAACCCTGACTCGAAGCCACCATTGCTCAGCAATTCATTGGCTTTGACTGCGATGCCCGAACTGACTTCATCCTTTGCATCGAATCCCTGGAAATTGCCGCCGTCACTACAGGCAGCAAGAGAGGTACATATCGCGGCTACCTTGAGCGCGATTAAAGCATTGTTTGTTTTAAGCATCGAATCTCTACGTGGTTTGTTATGAACTGACAGCGGGGCGAGCGTACCAGCTGGTCATGAGCGTTCAGCTTTGCGAGATCTATCGAGATGTTACGCAGGCAGTGGTTGCGAAATGGCTTTCGCAAAGGCCTGATGATTGTTTTGCGGCACATGCTTCGAGCGCAGCATCAGCCTGTGGCGGCGAGCTTGCCGGGCACCCTGCGCCGGTGTCAGCGGTCTATAAGTGGATACACTTCAGAAATTGTGCAGTGCGATTTCCGCGCGCCAGTGCGCTCGCGATGCTGTCGCAAGAGCGTTTGCCAAGGTGCGGCACTCGTCCGATGGCGTCCATACATTTCGATACGTGTTTCCGCGATATCTCCTATGTATCGAACGTCTTTTACATGAATGTTTCGAAATGCTTCGAAATGCTCAGCCTGTTCTTGCACCGAAGGAAGGCATTTGCAGCCGATTCGCCGTCTGTCGCGCTTTCCGACCGCCTGTAGCGCCCTGCGGGCAAAAGGGGAGCTTTGCCTGCTGAGTTCGTCTCGCTCATCGCGAATTCGCCGCCGCTTATCAAAGCTGCATCGCTAATTCTCCGGGCTGGCGGTTAAAGTGCGTGCACTACGTCACGTCAGCCAGTTTCGATATCTGTTAGGTGAAGCAGCTCTATACGATTCTGGCGTTAACTTAGTCCAGTAAGGGTACCGAAATGATTAACTCAATCTCGTACCCAGCCACGGAAAATGTCCGCATCAATGCGGCCCGCTCAAAGAGTGCAAAAAGCACCCGAGCACTCATGCTGCCGGCTTTATTGGTGGCGCTGTTGACTGCCTGCGGCGGCGGTGGTGATGCCGGCAGTGAAACCGCTGACAATGGCGGTTTTGACACCACTGCTTCGGTTGATCAGTCGACCACGGTTGCCAGTAATGGCAAAGTGCCTTTTGCAGGCACAACCCCCAGTCAATCCGGCGGCGCCGGATCGGCCGGTACCGATACAGGTAGCAATGACCCGAACGAACCCGCTGCGAGTGACGCAGTCAGCGGATCGGGGTCCGATAGCGCTTCGGCGCCAGTCGGCAGTCTCAGTTGTACCGCTAAAGATGCCCCGGGTCCGATCAAGACACGTATGGTCAGCTCCAGCGCGCCGGTCACTGTGCCGTCCGACTACATGGGTCTGCACCGTAGTCTGCATACACCCGCCTGGATGCCGGGTGCTTA
>CAXBNM010000288.1:0-6290 GCA_963976885.1 uncultured Burkholderiaceae bacterium | reverse complement strand
TGATGTCGAGTTCAACTCTGGCCTCAGGCGTGATGGCCGCCGAATTGGTGCGAAATGTGACCAGCACCGACGCGCTGCCCGAGCCCGGCCCGCCGCCGGCGATGTCGCGGGTACGCACGCCACCGGGCCGGGGCACCAGTGCGTTGATCAGCGCCGCTTCGGTCAATGTGTCGCCTCTGAATACTGGCGATTGCGCGGGCGCGCTGACCGATGCCGCCAGCAACAAAACGGACAACGCGATACGGATGCAATCTGCACTCTTGCTCATGACGACCTCCCTCTGAACTGAACGCCCAGCCTCGCCCCGAACCGCGACTTGCGCAATCCCATATTTCAGTGCGCGTCCCACTCGGCACGGCGGCCGAATGCGCGATGGGCGCCCTGGCCGACGCCGGGCTGACACTGGCCGATGTCGACGGCTATTTTTGTGCCGGCGACGCACCGGGCACCGCCCCGTTGTGGATGGCCGACTACCTGAACCTGAAGCTGAACTGGTTTGACGGCACCGAAGCCGGTGGTTGTTCGTACCTCGCCCACATTCAGCATGCGGCCGCCGCCATCGCGCGCGGCCAATGCAAAGTGGCGCTGATCACGCTGGCCGGCAAACCGCGCAGCAGTGGGATGGCCACCGGCACCGCGCCTCGCGCGCTGGGCCCGGATCGGCCCGAGGTGCCCTGGGAGTCGTCGTTCAAATGGACCATCGCCGGCATCTACGGGATGATGGCCCAGCGCCACATGCACGAGTTCGGCACCACCCGCGAGCAGATCGCCTGGGTCAAAGTGGCGGCCTCGCAGCACGCGCAGCACAATCCGAATGCGCTGCTCAAGAAACCCGTCACGGTCGAAGATGTGGTGAATTCACCCATGATTTCCGACCCGATCCGCCGGCTCGATTGCTGTGTGATCACCGACGGCGGCGGCGCCCTTGTGCTGACCTCGCCCGAGATTGCGCGCACGCTCAAGCGCCCACTGGTGAAGGTCAAGGGCTGCGGTCATACCGTTCACACCAACGCCGGCGGCGCCATCGACCTGACCCGCACCGGTGCCGAGCGCACGGGCGCGGCGGCGTTTGCCGAAGCCGGCGTGAAGCCTGCCGATATCGATTATGCGTCGGTGTACGACAACTTCACGATCATGGTGTTGATGCAACTGGAAGATCTGGGCTTTTGCAAGAAGGGCGATGGCGGTAAATTCGTCGCCGACGGCAACCTGATTTCCGGCGTTGGCAAGCTGCCCTGGAATACCGATGGCGGCGGGCTCTGTAACAACCATCCGATGAATCGCGGTGGTATCACCAAGGCCATCGAGGCGGTGCGTCAGTTGCGCGGTGAAGCGCATCCGGCCGTCCAGGTCAAAGATTGCCGTCTGGCCCTGGCCAGCGGTCCAGGCATGGTGGTCGGCGGCGGCCACAACCATGCCACTGTCATTCTTGAGCGGGAGTAAGCAATGAACGATAAAACCCAAGCGTGGCAGAACGACCCGTTTGCCGCCGCCTACCCGGAAACCTCCGAGTTCTGGGCCGCCGCAGCCGAGGGCAAATTGCTGCTCAAAACCTGCGATGACTGCAAGAGCTCGCACTGGTATCCGCGCGCTGTCTGCCCGATGTGCGGCAGCGTCAAACTGCGCTGGACCGAAGCCAGTGGGCAGGGCAAGTTGTACGCCTTCAGCCCGGCCCGGCGCGTCGAACCCACCTATACGCTGGCCTATGTAACGCTCGACGAAGGGCCGACTCTGATGACCAACATCATCGATGCGGAACCGGAAACCTTGCAAATCGGCCAGCCCGTACAAGTGAAGTTTCAAGCTGCCGAAGAGGGGCGGATGATGCCCTTCTTCACACCGGTCTAAGCACGACCGGGCAAAGTTGCACGTTGTATGATCGGCCAGGACCGGTTCCGGTCCTGGCCACCAGAGGATGAGTCATGCCCACTCCTGAAGCTCCCTCGATCATTGTCTTCGACGTCAACGAAACCTTGCTCGACATCACCACGCTCGAACCCTTGTTCGAAAGAGTGTTCGGCAGCGGCGAGGTATTGCGCGAATGGTTCGCGCAACTGATTCTCTACTCTCAGACCATGACCTTGTCCGGCCTTTACACGCCGTTTGGCGCGCTGGCCGTGGGGACACTGAAAATGGTGGCCACAACCCGTGGCGTCACCATCGACGACGCCGATATCAGCGAACTGAAGCAGCGACTCAGCACCATGCCGGCGCATGCCGATGCCGTGCCGGCCCTGACACGCTTGCGCGATGCGGGCTTTCGCTTGGTCACGCTGACCAACTCGGCAAGTGGCGCCGCGCCCACCCCGTTGGAACAGGCCGGCCTGAGCGACTACTTCGAAAACACCTACAGTGTCGAAGCGGTAGGCAAGTTCAAACCTGCCCCTGAAACCTATCTGCACGTGGCGCAAGCCCTGCAGGTAAGCACCGCCGATCTATGCCTGGTTGCCTGTCATTTGTGGGACACCATTGGCGCGCAAGCGGCCGGTTGCTACGGCGCTCTGGTCACTCGTCCTCATAACGCGCTGTTGCCCGACACCGCCGTGCCGGTGCCTGACCTGAGCGCACCCGGACTGAATGAACTCGCCGGGCAAATCGTTCAGCGCTGGCGCCCCGCCTGAGCAGCCCGCCTCTTGCCCCAGGAAGGGTAGATCGGCTCCACAGACGTTGCCGCGCTTCGCTTTTACTATAGAGTCTGAGCAAAGCATTCAAAACCAGAGACAACCGGCATTGCCGCCCCCGAGTACGGAATCGACACCGACGGGCGAGCGCACGATACCGGACTCCGTCAGAGAAAAGCGAGGCATCCATGAACGACCGTCAGACACGCTCCCGATCCGGACCGGCAACGCCAGAGCAGCAGCATTTCGATGTGATCATTGTGGGCGCCGGCATCTCGGGCGTCGGCGGTGCCTATCACCTGAAGACGCAAACCCCCGACAAGCGCTTTATCGTGCTGGAGAATCAAGCCAGCTTTGGTGGCACCTGGATTACCCATCGCTATCCGGGCATCCGTTCCGACAGCGATCTCTACACCTTCGGCTATCGCTTCAAACCCTGGACCGGGGCGCCCATCGCCACGTCGGAAGAAATTCTCAACTACATGGGCGAGGTCATCGCCGAGAACGATCTCGATCAGCATATTCGTTACGGCCAGCAAGTCACCGATGCGCAATGGTCGTCGTCGAGCCGGCGCTGGACGCTGACCGTCACCGACAAGGCCAGCGGCCGGCAGTGGACGGTAACGGCAGGCTTTCTCTGGATGTGCCAGGGTTACTACAACCACCGCCACGACTACACGCCGACATGGCCCGGCATGGAAAAGTTTCAGGGCCAGATCGTTCATCCGCAGCAATGGCCTGATGACCTCGATTACCAGGACCGCTCAGTGGTGGTGATCGGCTCGGGCGCAACCGCCGCCACGCTTGTGCCAGCCATGGCCGGCAAGGCCAGCCATGTGACGATGCTGCAACGCTCCCCCACCTATTTCTCGACCGGACGCAATGCCAATGCACTGGCCGACACCTTGCGCGAACTCGAGATCGACGAAACCTGGATTCACGAGATCGTGCGCAAGAAAATTCTTTTCGATCAGGCCCGCATTGTCGAGCGCTCGACGGCAGAGCCGGAAGCTCTGAAGAGCGAACTGCTCCAGGGCGCGCGCAAGTACCTCGGTCCCGATTTCGATCTCGACACCCACTTCACGCCCAGCTACCGGCCCTGGCACCAGCGTATAGCTTTCGTCCCCGACGGCGATATGTTTGCAGCAATCGCCAAGGGCCAGGCATCGGTCGTCACCGACGAGATTGAAACCTTCACCGCAACCGGCGTGCAACTCAAGTCGGGCCAGGCACTGAGCGCCGACATCATCGTGACCGCCACCGGGTTCGACCTGAATGTGATGGGCGATATCGCGTTCACGGTCGATGACCGCCCGGTGGACTTCTCTGACACCGTCACCTGGCGCGGCGCGATGTTTACCGGCGTCCCCAACATGGTCTGGGTGTTCGGCTACTTCCGGGCCAGCTGGACCTTGCGGGTCGATCTGATTGCCGATCTGGTCTGCCGCCTGCTCAAGCATATGGATGCCAACGATGTGCGCCAGGTGGTGCCAGCGCTGCGCGCCGACGAAACCACCATGCCGCGCCACCCCTGGGTGGAGCCGGACAATTTCAACCCCGGTTATCTGATGCGCAGCCTGAACCTGATGCCCCGGCAAGGCGACCGTGAGCCCTGGCTGCACACGCAGGACTACTGGCGCGACCGCGACGAACTGCCGGTCGAACCACTGGATGATGGCGCGCTCAGATTCGAATGACCTCCGAGTAAGGCCATCACAACGACGGATCGCTACAAATCTCGCAAAAGATTATCCAGATCGTCCTGGTCGATATCCACATCGGGAAAATCCGCCGGCGTATAGACCCGATCGCTCAATGAAGCGCAGTGCGTGCTGATGGCATTGAGCGTCTCGCGGGTACACTCATCCAGCATCTGCACGCGTGCAGTACTGACGTTCATCTCACTGTAGCGCCACACAAACTGCAGTCCCTCGGCATCGACCATCAAGTTCAGTTCCAGTTGGTGAGCGCGCCGACTCAGGGGTGAACGCAGCGTGATTTCCGGAAGCGGTGCGGGTGTCCAGAAACGCTGGCGGCCGTCTGCGGACGAAGGGCTCGCACCGCCGAAGAAGTTCAGCAAGACAGTAGGCGACTCATCGGCCGATGACGAGGCGGCATCATCACCATCAGGACCCAGATAACGAAGCAACAGGCTTTGCCGACGCTCGATTCGGTCGCGTCGGAAGGAAGACTTGACTTGCCGGAGGTGACTATCGATATCCGCATCGAAAGTCATCCGACAGGGAAAGAAGCTGGCAAACCAGCCCACGCTCTCACTGCTGTCGACCGCATCACCAAGGACATCGCGACCGTGCGTCTCGACATCAATCAGCTTGTCATCCACGCCAAAGACTTGATGCCATCCCGCACTCAGCGCAGCAACAATCAGCTCCAGCGTTTGCATGGCGTAAACGGCGTTGGCCGCCAGCAACTTCTGCCACTCAGCATCCACAAGCCTGGTACGGAGGACGAGACAATCGGCTTCGGTCACAACGGGACTCGCACCGTTGTCATCGAATGCGCTCGAACTTCCAGCATTGCGGACATTCGCACAGGCGACTGATGCGTCAGCTTCGCTGTTGCGATAGCCCGCTGCGACTTCGTTCATCAGCGTCGCCCAGATGCGCAATGACACGCTGCGCTGCCGCGGCGGGTTCGATATCGGCTCGAGGGGCGAGGCGGCGCATGCCGATTCAATCTCGCGCAGCAACATCTGTACGGAAAGCTCATCGATGATCAGATGATGCGCAACCCAGATCAATTCGAGTGCCAGCCCATCGGCCCCCACAATGATCAGCACCCTGAACATCCAGCCACGCTCGAGCGAAAATGACTGCTGCAGCATCTGCAAGGCGTTGCGACTGGCGGCCAGATCATGGCTTGCCGGCATTGTCGTGATCAATTCATTCGGCGGCGGGCCTTCCGGAATCTCGCTGCACCAATGTCCATCAACAACATGAAAGCGCTGACCCAGTGCCGGATAGCGGGCAACGGTGTCAGTCACCGCCCGGGCCAGCTGGTCCACCGCAACAGGCGAGTTCAACCGCAACCGCCCCGCTTGATTCCAATGCTGCGGTTCAGGATGACCTTGCGCAAAGAACCAGGCCTGTATGGCTGTCAGCGGCGTGGGTCCGGTGCTGGCAATACTGTTATCGGTACCTGACGCACCGCTCTGGCTGGCAGCAATGTCAGCCAATGTCGCTTGTTCGGTCAGCGCTGCAATTTCAATATTGATACCAGCCTCACGGGCCAGGGATACAAATTGAATCGCCGTAATCGAGTCGCCGCCGAGCTCAAAAAAGTTGTCTTGCGGCTGGACATCATCCATGCCGAGCAAGTTGCCCAGAAGTCGCGCCAGCGTCAGCGCGCCCGGATCGTCGGCGCCGGCTTCTGCATGCTCACCCTCTGCCTGCGCGCGCAGTACCGATGACATCGGCTCTGGCAGACTCTCGAGATCAATCTTGCCATTGGGCAGGCGCGGAAACTCATTCAAGGGGATGATGAACTGCGGGCACATGTAAGCGGGCAAGCGGGCCTGCAGATGTTCGCGAATACGACGAGTCCGCACGGCCTCCTCGGCAGGTGAGCCGATGCTGACGGGGGAGTAGTAAGCCAGCAACTGCTGGTGCCCAGCCTCCGCTGTGTGCGCACTCAAGGCGTTCAACTTGC
>CAXBNM010000287.1:0-6295 GCA_963976885.1 uncultured Burkholderiaceae bacterium | reverse complement strand
CGAACTTGGGCGCGAGCGCCGCATGGGTCGCTTCAAAGGCTTCTTTGAGCGTGCCTCCGCGTTTGTGCGTTGCCTCGACGTGTTCGCGCATGCCGAGCAGGAAGCCGCGAGTCTGTTCGATCGCGGCATCGACATCGGCACGACCTTTGGCCACGGCGCCGCGGCCACCGATCAGGGCTTCGGCCTGAAAGGCCTTGATGTTGTCCAGCGTGTGCGTGGACCAATCCATGTGGAAGGCGTCTCCGGTATACAGAGCCGCCTCGGCTTCAACCAGATCGCCGGCAAAGAGGACTCTTTCCTTCGGGTACCAGACGGAGATGTCACCGGCCGTATGGCCGCGACCGCAGAACTTGAGTTCGAGATGACCGCGATCGCCGCCTAACTCGATGCGCATTTCGTTGTCGAAGGTCAGGGTCGGGCGGGTCAGGCCGGGGATTTCCTCGGGGTTCTTGAACAGCCGCGGCATCCGCCCGAATTCGCTGTCCCAGTCCTGTTTGCCACGCTCTTCAATCAACAAGCGGGTCGTTTCGGAGGTAATGATTTCCTGAGCATCGAAAGCTGAAGCGCCCAGGACACGAACCGCGTGGTAATGCGTGAGCACCAGATAGCGGACCGGTTTGTCGGTGTGTTGGCGCAGTTGCTGCAGCCAGTCACGGGCGGCTTGCGGCGTCGCACGCGCCTCGATGGCGACGATGAAATCTTCCCCCTCGATGGCGCCGACATTCGGGTCACCTTCGGCGGTCAGCGCGTAAACGCCATCGGCCAGAATTTCGAGGGTTTCTTTCTTTTCGGTCATATCGGCCGAAGATGCAAAAGGCTTTGCCATGTGGGTCTCTCTGTTTGCAGGGTATGCAGGAAATTGGTCAGGCCGCGGCTGCCATTGACGGGGAGGATCGGCCTGGAGCCGATATCATAGCGAACACTGAGGACTCCGTTAATGAATAATGGGAACGATCGTTACGATTATTCGATTATTCGGAATGAGTCAGCCCTGTGCCGGCTGACAGTTCCCGGGAAAAGACCATAGCGCTTGATTCTGCGGCCGACTCGGCTCGGGTGCCACACCGAATCAAGCCGTTTCGCTGGCTACTGATGCCAGCACGGCTCATAGGGGTTCCGTCAGTTAATGATGGATAATCGCAGGCCGTGCATGCCAGGTCGACTACCGCCAAACAATGAAATCTGATGTATTGATTGCCCGAATGGTGCGCGCTGTGAATATCGCCGCGCGACCGTTCACTCGCGAGCTTGAAAAGAAGCACGACATCAGCCTGAATGCCTGGCGCTGTTTGCGCTGCCTGGTGACTGATGGAGATGTCAATTCGGCGGGCGTTCTTTCAGATCGGACTGGCCTGGACAAAATGAGTACCAGTCGTGCGCTGAAGGAACTGGAGGGCAAGAAGCTTGTGTCCCGGGTTCGCTCGTCCGAAGATCGACGCAGATATTGCATCGATGTCAGCCGCAAGGGCCATGAGCTTGTCGACATTCTGATGCCGGACGCCCTGGCTCGGGCCGATCTGATGCTCAAGCCGCTGACCCAGGCGCAGAGAAAAGCTCTGGCGCAAGCGCTTGATTGCATCATCGAACATGCGCGCAGCGAGGAGTAGCGCTGCACGGTATTCGTGCCCAAGAGTTGTCCGGCTCGATGCAAACCAGCGACAGCAAGGCAACTGCGTTTTTCTACGCAGCCTCTTCTGACGCCGGTTCGTTCAGATGGCAGGCCGACCAATGTCTGTCGCCGAGCTTTTTCAACAACGGTGCGTCGGCGCGGCATCGTGCAAAGGCTTGCGGGCAGCGCGTGTGAAAGTGACAACCCTGGGGTGGGTTGATCGGACTGGGAACATCGCCATGCAGGACTATCCGTTGCCGGCTGTTGTCGGGATCCGGAATCGGCACCGCGGATAGCAGCGCCTGGGTGTAAGGGTGTTGCGGCGCAGCGAACAACAGACGCTTGGGGCCCATCTCCACGATTCGGCCCAAATACATGACCGCAACCTGGTGAGTCAGGTGTTCAACGATGGCAAGGTCATGACTGATGAACAACAAGGCCAGTCCGAGCCTTGCCTGCAGGTCCTGGAGCAAGTTGACGATTTGCGCCTTGACTGAAACATCGAGTGCCGACACGGCTTCATCGCAAACGATCAGGTCTGGCTCGCCGGCCAGCGCTCGTGCAATGCAGATACGCTGGCGTTGCCCCCCGGAGAACTCATGCGGCCAGCGGCTGGCGGCATTAGCGGGTAAGTGCACGATATCCAACAGCTCGGCTACCCGCCGATCGAGATCGGCGCTGTCTTTGGCCAGGCCATAGTTGTGAATCGGTTCAGCAATCAGTTCCTTGACGCGCATGCGTGGATTCAGACTGCTGAACGGGTCTTGAAACACCGCCCCGATGCGGGCCCGGATGGGGCGCAATGTGGCATTGTCAAGATTGTCGATGCGTTGTCCGTCAAAGCTGACGGTGCCGGCTGTCGGTTTGTTCAGTCTGAGCAGGCATCGCCCGACGGTAGATTTTCCGCAACCCGACTCACCTACGAGCGACAAGGTTTCACCGCGCCGGATCTGAAAGCTGACGCCATCGACCGCATGGACGCGGTCGCTGATCCGGCCCAGCACGCCTTTACGAATCGGAAAGTGCTGCTTCAGGTCTTGGACATCAACAAGAATCGGTTCAGAGCTGGTTGGCACGGAAGGTTGATTGGTGAAGGTACTCATGTGCGGGTTACCGCCTCGCCGGGAAAGTGACAGGCCACCTGGTGTTCGGCGCGACGAAGTTGCAGGGCTGGCGAGATACGGCTGCAAACATCCTGAACTCTGGGGCAACGATCGGCAAAGATGCAACCATCAATCCGCTCAGTGAGATCAGGGACGCGGCCGGGTATTTCGGTCAAGGTCAGGTTGCTGGTGGCCTCCAGTGATGAGCCCAGTTTGGGCACGGCGCCAAGCAGGCCCTGGGTATACGGGTGCATCGGATGCGCGAACAACTCCCGGACATTGGCTTCTTCGACCTTGCGTCCGGCATACATCACGATGACTCGTTCAGCAAACTCGGCGACCACGCCCAGATCGTGAGTGATCATCAGAATGGCCGCGCCTACGCGTTGCTTGAGGTCGGTCATCAGATCGAGAATCTGTGCCTGAATCGTCACGTCCAGCGCGGTCGTGGGTTCATCGGCAATCAACAGCGCCGGGTTGCAGGCCAACGCAATGGCTATCATGACCCGCTGCCGCATGCCGCCGGACAACTGGTGGGGAAACTCATGAACCCGTTGCTCGGGCGAGGGGATGCCGACCAAAGTCAGCATCTCGATGGCACGCTTGATTCCCTCGGCCTTGTTCATGCCCTGGTGCAGTTTCAGGGCTTCGGCAATCTGGCTGCCAATCGTGAACACCGGGTTCAACGAGGTCATCGGTTCCTGGAAGATCATGCCGATATCGCGACCGCGGATCTGGCGCATGGCTCGATCCGATTTGGTGAGCAATTCATCGCCATTGAACTTGATGGAGCCGACAACCTTGCCCGGCGGTTGCGCCACCAGTTGCAGAATTGACATTGCGGTGACCGACTTGCCGCAGCCCGATTCACCGACAATGGCGACGGTTTCGCCGGCGTTTACGTGCAAAGACAAGCCGTCGACGGCTCGGTTGACGCCGCGTTCGGTCTGAAAATGAATTTGCAGATCCGCGATTGCGAGCAATGGTTCGACAGGTTTGTCCGCAGGCGCCGTAAGGTCGGTCGGCGTGGTATGGGATACGCTCATGGGCTCTACTGCAATTTGCGCGCCAGGCGCGGATCAACGGCATCCTGCAAACCATCGCCAAGCAAGTTGACCGCAAGCACCGAGATTGACAGGAACAAGGCCGGGAAGAACACAACATGTGGGCGCACCTGCCACAGTGCGCGTCCCTCACTCATGATGTTTCCCCAGGACGGAATGGATGGCGGCGTACCGGCGCCAATGAATGACAGTACCGCCTCGATGATCATCGCGCTGGCGCAGATGTAGGTGGCCTGAACCGTCAGCGGGGCCATGGTGTTGGGCAGAATGTGGCGCCAGATGATTCGAGGGGTGCTGGTGCCGCAAGCGACTGCGGCATCAATATAGGGTTGCTCGCGCAGAGAAAGCACTACGCCACGCGCCAATCGAGCGACTCGCGGAATTTCGGCAATCGTGATTGCGAAAATGACGTTGCCGACCGAACCACGCGAAATGGTCATCAGCGCAATGGCGAGCAGGATGGAGGGAATCGACATCAGACCGTCCATCACTCGCATGATGATGTTGTCGGCCCAGCGAACGAAGCCGGCGAGCACGCCCAGTGCCAAGCCGATGGTGGTGGCCGCAATGGCAACCCCAAAGCCAACGGTAAGCGATACCCGCGCGCCATACAGAACACGGGAGTACACATCGCGGCCAACCATGTCAGTGCCAAACCAGGCGTCAAATGACGGTGGTCGGGTCCGCTTGGCGGGTGACAGCGCCTGCGGGTCGACGGTAAACAGCATTGGCGCAAATATCGCCAGCAACAGCATGATTGTCAGCAGCACGCCACCGATGACAATTGTCGGATGTTTATGGATGAATCCGCTGATGCCGCTGCGCACCTTGCGCGGCGCAATGATATCGGCAAGCACAGGAGCTGCGGCGAAACCGTCAATGACTTGCGGCTCGGATGTCGATACGGCTTTCAATAGCGAATCCTCGGATCAAGAATCGTGTAGCTGATGTCTACCAGCAAATTGATCAGTACGTAGACCAGGCTGAAAATCAGAATCACTGCTTGAATGACCGGATAGTCACGGCGCAGAATCGAATCGGCGGTGAGCCGCCCAAGGCCGGGAATGGCAAAGACGCTTTCGGTGACCACCGCACCGCTGATCAACAAGGCAATGCCAATACCGATCACCGTCACGATGGGTACTGCCGCATTGCGCAAGCCGTGTACGAAGAGAATGGCCACATGTCCCGCTCCTTTGGCGCGAGCAGTGCGAATGTAATCCTGTTGCAGGATGTCGAGCATGACGGCGCGGGTGATGCGTGCAATCAGGGCGATGTAGAAAGTTGCCAATGCCGCTGCCGGCAAGATCAGGTGGCGCAACCAGGGCCACACGCCGTCCGAGATTTCCTTGTAGCCCTGTACCGGCAACCATCGCAACTGCAGTCCGAACACCCAGGCCAGCAGATACCCTACAACAAAGACCGGGACAGAAAAGCCCAGCACTGCAAACACCATCATGAACCGATCAATCAGCGCACCGCGCCGCCAGGCGGCCAGTACGCCGAGTGGAATGGCGATCAGGATGGACATGGCAAGAGTGACGATCATCAACGAGATCGTCGGCTCCATGCGTTGCAGGATCATCGTCGACACCGGCATGCGGGTGAAGATAGAGTTGCCCAGATTGCCCTGTGCCATCTGCCCCAGCCACTCGGCAAAGCGCACGGGAAAACTGCGATCCAGACCGAGATCAGCACGGATGGCCTGAATCTCTTCCTGGGTTGCCTGGTCGCCGGCAATGATTGCAGCCGGATCACCGTCAGACAGATACAGCAGACTGAAGATGAACAAGGTGACCAGGACCACCACCGGAATGGTGGCCATGATGCGACGGACGATATAGGCAAACATCAGGTGCGGCGTACGTTCCAGAAGTAGGCGGCCGAGCCTTCGAGAACACCCTTGATGTTGCTCCGAAAGCCGGTGTCGCGGAAAAACTGGCCAAGCGGCGCGACAGGTGCCTGATCCAGCGCTCGTTGATTGATCGCGTCGAAGATCTTCTGAGCTTCAGCCGGCGAAGCAGCGGCCACCCACTGCTCGGTAAGTTCTTCAATTGTCGGATCGGTATACCACCCCCACCAGCCCTTTTCACCGAGGCCTCGAATCGTGGCATTGGTGGCCGGGTTGGCAATTGAGATGCTGGGCCAATTGGTGTGGGCGATGCTCCAGCCGCCTTCTTCAACCGGTTTCTTTGACACCCGACGCTGGACGACGGTGCCCCAGTCGGTATCCTGCAATTCGACATTCATGCCCAGTTTGCGCAGCAACTCGGCGGTGATGAGGCCGTGGGGGTGGATGCTGGCAATGTCGGTCGGATTCAGAATGACGACTTTCTCGCCGGCGTAGCCCGAGGCCTTGACCATGGCCCGCGCTTTCTCCAGATCACGGGGCGGCGCGAATGCGTCCCGGCCCAGTTCGTTGACGCCGTCCAGACCACACGGAAACATTGACAGGCACTGCTGCCACGACTCGTCGCTGCCGTCCGTTACCGATTGCATATACGGCGCTTGTTCAATGG
>CAXBNM010000286.1:0-6301 GCA_963976885.1 uncultured Burkholderiaceae bacterium | reverse complement strand
CGTGTCGCCGCTGCTTGCGGCAGAACCGGAGATTGTCGGCTTGGTGTTGTTGGTAATGCCATCACCCGACACGCCGGTATCGACGCTGGCATCGAGCACGGCAATCGGGGCCGTAGGTGCGGTGGCGTCAACTTCTATCGTCAAGGTCGTGGCGGCGCTGACATTTCCTGCCGAATCTGTCGCAATGATGCTCAGTTCGGTTTCGCCTGGATCCAGAGCCACGGTTGGCGTCACCGACCAGGTACCGTTGGCTGCTACCGTAGCAGTCAAGACTTCGCCACCAGGAACGGTCACGGTAATCGTATCGCCACTGGTCGCCGCAGAGCCCGAAACAGTCGGCTTGGCATTGTTCGTCAGACCATCACCTGAAACGCCGGTATCCGCGCTGGCATCGAGCACGGCAACAGGTGCCGTCGGTGCTGTGGCATCGATGTTCACCGCCAATACAGCAGCGGCACTGACATTGCCTGCTGCATCAGTCGCAGTGATGCTCAGCTCAGTTTCACCGTCATTCATCGCTACCGTCGGCGTTACCGACCAGGTGCCGTTTGAAGCAACTGTTGTGGTCAGCACTTCGCCGCCTGGGACCGTAACGGTAATGGTGTCACCACCGCTTGCCGTTGAACCGGAAATAGTTGGCTTGGTATTACTGGTAATCCCATCACCGGAAACACCGGTATCGACGCTCGCATCAAGCACTGCGGCCGGTGCCAGCGGGGCGGTTGTGTCAACGCTGACAATCAACGTGGTGGCGGCGCTTACATTACCCGCTGCATCAGTCGCAGTGACACTGATCTCTGTCTCACCGCCATCCAGCGCCACCGTAGGCGTTACCGACCAGGTACCGTTAGCCGCCACCGTTGAGGTCAGCACTTCACCATCAGGAATTGTCACCGTAATGGTGTCGCCGCTGCTTGCGGCAGAACCCGAAACAGTCGGCTTGGCATTGTTGGTCATGCCATCACCGATCACTCCTGTGTCCGAGCCCCCATCGAGCGCCGCCAATGGCGCCGCAGGCGCAACTGCATCGATCTGAACAGTAACCGTCGTTGCGGCACTGCGATTACCGGCCGGATCGGTCGCGGTAATACTCAGATCAGTTTCTCCTTCCTCCAGCCCAACAGTAGGCGTTACCGACCAGGTGCCGTTAGCCGCTACTGTTGTCGTCAGGACTTCACCATCGGCAACGCGTACGGTGATCGTGTCACCCGATGTTGCTGCGCTGCCCGATATCGTCGGTTTGGTATTGCTTGTCAGTCCGTCGCCAGTTACGCCGGTATCCGAACCGCCATCGAGCGTTGCGTTCGGCGCTGTTGGCGCGCTTGTGTCAATCTGCACAATCAACGTGGTGTCAGCACTGACGTTGCCGGCCACATCGGTCGCATTCACAGTCAATTCAGTATTGCCTGACGCCAACGCCGTACCTGGCGTTACCGACCAGGTACCGTCGTCTGCCACGGTGGTCGTCAGCACTTCGCCGCCGTCAATGCTCACGGCAATGGTGTCACCACTGCCCGCCGAAGCACCTGCAATTGTCGGCGTGGTGTCACTGGTGAGATTGTCACCGATTACGCCAGTGTCGGCATCCGCATCCAAGCCAGCGGTCGGCGCCACTGGCGCAACGGCATCTATCTCCAGAGTCAGCGACGATTCGGCACTCTTAACACCGTCCGAATCGGTAGTCGTCAGGCTCAGGTTATTGCGGCCGGCCGCTAATGCCAGCGTCGGCGTCACTGACCACGTTCCATCAGGATCGACCGTAGTCGTCAGCACTTCGCCGCGCGGCGTCGTTACCGTTATCGTGTCACCGCTTGAAGCCGAAGCGCCCACAATTGTTGGCGTCGTGTCGCTTGTGATGTTGTCACCGGGCGCCCCACTGTCTGAACTGACGGCAAGCTCTGCCGGTGTGGCTCCATCTATCTGCAAGACCAGGACAGTGGCCACACTACGGTTGCCAGCAGCATCGCTGGCGCTCACCATCAGTGTGTTGCTGCCGGCTGCCAGCGCGATAGCGGGCGTCAGCAACCAGGCGCCGTCCTCTCCCACTGTGGTCGTGAGCACTTCACCGGTTGGTGTGACAACCGTTATCGTGTCGCCTGGGCTTGCGGAAGACCCTGCAATAGTCGGCTTGGTATTGCTGGTGATGTTGTCACCGAGTTCGCCCGTATCAGATATCGCCTCGAGCGCGGCTTGCGGCGCTGATGGTGCCTCAGCGTCAACCCGAATGCTCAGGGAGCTTGTCGCACTGACATTGCCCGCCGGATCAGTAGCGGTGACAGTCAGCTCGTTGGCGCCGGCGGCCAACGCGATCGTTGGCGTGGCCGACCACGATCCGTCGACACCTACTGTTGCCGTCAGCATTTCACCGCCGGCAACATCGATAATGATGGTGTCGCCAGGATTCGCAGCTGAGCCGGACAGCGTCGGCCTGGTATTGCCAGTGAGATTATCGCCGGGAACACCGGTGTCTGAACTGCCATCAAGGATGGCGATCGGCGCGACAGGCGCTGTCGTATCAATCTGGAGCATCAACGTCGTTGCAGCGCTGAGATTTCCGGCCGCATCAAGAGCGGTTACGCGCACCTCGGTAGCGCCATCGTCGAGCGCAAGCGACGGAGTGACCGACCAACGCCCATCGGCAGCCACGGTGGTGTCGAGCACTTCGCCAGCACCGATTGCCACGGCAATGGTGTCGCCGGGTGAACCGGCGTTGCCCGAAATCGTCGGCCGGGCATTGCCGGTCAGGCCGTCACCGACAACCCCGGTATCCGAGCCCGGGTCGAGCGCGACAACAGGCGCCGCCGGGGCGCTTGCATCAACATGAATTGTCATGGTTGATGCGGCACTGACATTGCCCGCTGCATCGGTTGCGGTAATGCTCAGAGCGGTATCGCCAGCCGCCAGATCGGCCGTAGGCGTCACCGACCAATTGCCGTCATCAGCAACCGTGGTGGTCAGAACCTCACCATCGGTGATGGATACAGTGATCAGGTCGCCGGCGGCTGCGCCACGACCAGAGACGGTCGGTCTGGCATTGCTGGTGATGCCGTCGCCGCTGATACCGGTATCGGAATCTGCCGCCAGACGCGCTACCGGCGCCATCGGTGCGCTGGTATCCACGACAACAGTCAACGTACTTGCCGCACTGACGTTACCGGCCGGATCGGTCGCGGTAATCGTCACGGTATTGCTACCGGCGGCCATCGCGGTGCTCGGCACCACCGACCAACCGCCGTTTGCCGCAACAGTGGTCGTCAGCGTTTCGCCACCGGCAACGGAAACAACAATAGTGTCACCAGGAGTGCCGCCACTACCGGTCATTGTCGGTCGGGTATTACTGGTCACGCCATCGCCAGCAACACCGGTATCGGATTCTGGAGCAAGCGTAACCACAGGAGCCTTTGGCGCTTCAGTGTCAACGGTCAGCACCAGCGAGGTCGCTACGCTCACGTTGCCGGCCCGGTCGGTCTCGGTAACGGTTACGCTGGTCGGGCCATCAGGCAAGGGCTGTGTCGGCGTTACAGACCACGAACTGTCGTTTGACACAGTTGCGTCGATCGTTTCGCCAGTTTCGATAGCCACTGAAACGGTATTGCCAGGGGTTTGTCCAACGCCACTGATCACCGGTTGCGCGTCGGACCGTGGAGTCTCCTGCTCGGCACCCTGATCAACGACAGGAGCGTCCGGAGCGACCGTGTCCACCACAAACACACCTTCGAACTCACCGACGGCAGCCCCCTGTTCATCGAAGGCTGCAATCGAGTACTCATACGCGCCATCATCGAGCGCACTGGCGGGTGTCACCGACCACCGCCCATCGGCGTCGGCACGCGTCACGATCTTCTCACCAGTCGACAAGGTAATGACCAGCTCAAGATCCGGATCGGCCGCCCCTGAAATCATCGGGGCACTGGAACTGATATGGCTTTCGTCAACGCCAGGGGCATCGGGATGACTGACACCGGACGAGAAGGGCAGCTTGTCTTCCGGTTCCGCAGGCTCAGATGAATCGCCCGCTTCATCACCATCCGTCGGCTCCGCGACCGATGGCGGTACATCACTCCTCTCGCCCGTCGGCGGCGCTGCGGCTGAGGGCGAATCATCTGAGCCGGCCCCGCTTGCTGCTATCGCAACAACGCCAAGCCCGGCGCCCGCGCCGAGGATCTGCCATAGCGAATAGCCCGTCGCCGCAGTACCGGCAACCGCTACGGCACCCAGTCCCTCGACGAGATGACCCAGTTGCACGCCCTGGGCATACAACGCGCAATCACCGGACTGAACTGTTAACTCAGTGAGTTGATCGACCGATAACTCAGATGCCTGCAAAGCCTGCGCATGGACTTCCGGTGTGAGAAGGTCAAACGCTGAATTGCCTATCGAACACCAGTCTTCCAGCTCAATGAGGGTTTCATCATCGAGCGTCACGCGTAGACTGTCATCCACGCGATGCAATTCGGCTTCGGGCGGGAGCGGCAACCCGTCTACGCTTAGTACATAACGCGCGCCGGTTTCAGCCGAGACCACCTCACCTTGTTTAACATCGACCGTTCCGACAGAGCCGTCGGCGAGAAAATATTTGAGTACTACGTTGAAAGCGCTCATAAGACTCCCCGGTCTTTACTTGTTGCGTTTGGAACAAACCTGACGGTCTGCTCCCTCGAGGAGCTCGAGCAACTATCAAACGTTGGGTCTTACCTCGCCCAGTGCCTTTCTCCGTACATCGGACTGAATGATGCTGAGCAACAGAGAATTTTGGCTGACATGACCTACTTGCGGTATTTCATAACCGCCTGACGGTAGATTGCACGTGCATTTATGACGCCAATTGGCCGAAACAGACGCGTTTTTAACAAACAACGAAATGATCGTGCCGCACTGGCCCCACGTCGCGGTGCACTGCCTTTGCCGCCTTGCTCAAGAGCCGGCAACTGCGCGCAATGGTGAAACGAGACTTGCCAACCAACCCAACAAAAAGCCGGGCTTCATTACGCAAAAAAAAAGCGGGCCGACAATCGGCCCGCCATAGCGACAAACAGGTTTTCGTCGCTAATTCCCAAACACCTGTCGGGGTAACCAGAGTGCTAGTTCAGGGAATTCCAGTACCGCCAGCATGCCAATGATCTGCAGCATCACGAACGGGATGATTCCTTTGTAGATCGACTGCATCTTGACCGCGCTGGGCGCCACACCTTTCATATAGAACAGCGCAAAGCCAAACGGTGGCGTCAGGAATGATGTCTGCAGATTGACCGCAATCAAGATGGCAAACCAGTAAATGACCTCGGCTTCAACCGCATCGATCTGCGCCTGATTGGTTGGCGCCTCCAGCCCCAGATGCGGCGCAAATTCGGGCGCAAGCGCGCGAATCACCGGTGCGAACACCGGCAGAATGATCAGCGTGATCTCGAGAAAATCGAAAAAGAAGCCCAGCAGAAATACCGTCAGCATCAGCAGAAACAACAACGGCCAAGGCCCCAGTTGCAACCACTCGATGAACTCGATAATCAGATCTTCGCCGTAAACGTTCCGGAAAATCGTCGAAAAGGCGGTAGCCCCTGCAAAGATCATGAAGATCATTGCGGTGGTCAGCCCGGTCCGTTGCACAACGCTGCTCAGCACCGCTTTATTCAAAGTGCCGTTCATGAAGGCCAGCACGAGCGAACCAAACGCGCCGACACCGGCCGCCTCGGTTGGTGTGGCCCAACCCGCGAAGATGGAACCCAGCACCATGACGATCAGAAAGATCGGCGGCACGAACCCTTTGAGCACACCACCCAGCAGACTCGGACCTTCGCGCTTGCCAATCACCATGGCGGCAACAAAGACGCCGATGAACGCAAGGAAGCCCCAGTTGGCCTCATCGGCAAGCGGTGACTGATAAAGCACCCAGGCGAGTCCGGCGCAGGCGGCACTGACGCCGAGGAATAACCACAGGTTGCGAAACTGGGTCGGATTGATCTTGATCGCGTTGTCGGGCAATGGCGGCGCCGCACTCGGCTTGAGCGTGGCAAAGATGATGATGTAGATGAAATACAACCCAGACAACACCAGGCCAGGCAAAAGCGCTCCGAGAAACAGATTGCCGACCGACACCGCGAGCAGATTGGCCATCAGAACCAGCATGATCGAGGGCGGAATCAGAATGCCCAGGGTGGCACTGGCGGCGATGGTGCCGGTGGCCAGCGCCGGATCGTAGCCGCGCTTGAGCATCGTCGGCAGCGCCAGCAAGGTCATCATCACCACCGAGGCGCCGATGATGCCAGTGGTCGCCGCCATGATGGTGCCCATCACCGTGACCGAC
>CAXBNM010000285.1:0-6312 GCA_963976885.1 uncultured Burkholderiaceae bacterium | reverse complement strand
CCGGCGCGCTGGCCTACTATCGTGCGTCACCCCTGGTGCCGCCTACCGATGCGCATCCTGGCGCGGCGGCGTTGACCCTCGATCCGGCTCAGTTCATGGTCAAGGTGCCCACGACCGTGTTGTGGGGCATGCAAGACCGGGCGCTGCGACCGGTGCTGATGGAAGGGCTCGATGCCCTGGTGCCGCAGCTGAGCGTTGAGACTATCGACGACGCTTCGCACTGGCTGTTGCATGAGCAACCCGAGCGCGTGGCACAGAGTATTGCCCGTTTTCTTGCTGGAGAGTCGAATGGCCGCTGAACTGCCCGATCTGAGTCTGTTTACCTTCAGTCATCGTCTGCGCGTGCGCTGGGCCGAGGCTGATATGCAGGGGGTGGTATTCAACGGTCACTACCTGACTTTTTTCGATATTGGCATCACGGAATATCTGCGGGCGGCCTTTGCCAACGACCCCGAGGCGATGGCGCCCTTGTATGCCAGTTTGTATGTTGCCCAGAGTTCGCTCAACTACCGGGCATCGGCGCGTTTTGATGATCTGATCGATGTGCGCGTGCGCACCGCGCACCTCGGCAATTCAAGCATGAAGATCGAGTTCGCCATCACCCGTGATGATGAATTGCTGGTCGACGGGGTCAGCATCTATGTGTATGCCCCCGACACAACGCCGGCACGGGTGCCGGATGCGGTGCGCGAGGCATTGACCAAGGTCGATACCGCCGCCAGCTGAACCGTTGTCAGGCGGGCTGGGCTGGCTGCAGAAACATGCTCTGCTGGTGGCTGGCCCGCGCTTCGGTCACGGTGGTGTCCCAGGTCCATTGCCGAAATTGCACGGCGCCATCGGCGCTCAGTGTCACCACGCTTGAACTGCGCGTGCCATAGTCGGGCAGCGCCGGTGCGGGTGTAGTCGGTGGCCTGATGAACGAGCTTGACAGTGCCGCTTCGACGGCGGCATCAATGCCGGTGGCCGGCAGGTCTGCGGCTGCAACCGGCGCCGCACTGGTCAGCGCGCTCAACAGATGAGGCTCGGCCGTGCCGGCTTGCAGGGCTGCAATCAGCCGCGTTGATTTTGGCCAGGGCTCATCAAACGACGCATTGCTCAGCGCATGAACGCCGGGTTCAATGCTGCACACTTGCGCACGATAGCGGCCTTGGTTGCTCAGGTGCCAGCCTTGCAATTGCAGGGCCGCCGGCGCAGCGGCGAGGCCAGCCGTCCATTCAAACACCAGCAAACTGAAGCCGGCGTATCGGTCCAGGTCGGGCACCAGCGCGTTGAGGGTGTCAGGGACGCTGTGCGCCGATTGCAGCACGCCGGTAACCAGCGCCCCCCGGGAAATGGCTTGTGCTGGTGCGCCGCGGCCATCCCGGAAGTTGGTCAGCGCGGCCAGCCGGAGTTTTCCGTTGCCAGCCCGTGGTGTTTGCAGCGCCAGCCAGGAGCCGCCGGCCGATTCATCCCGGCCACCATAAACGCCGGCCAGATCGCGCCACCAGTGCGCGGTACGGGTCGGGCGCGAAAAGAATTCATCGCGGTTGGAGGCGAGCACCAATGGCTGCGCGCCGGACGGATCGAAAGTGAAGCCAATCAGACACATGTCAGGCCGATCCGGGGGGCTCGTCGCTGACGTCGACAAAGGCTTCGAGATGCCGGCCGGTCGCGCCGCCTTCAATCAAGGCGTGCAGCCCAGCGTTGGCGGCAGGAGCGTCAAGAGCGGCTCGCAAGGCGGCGGCGTTGGCCGCATCGGAGCAGCGGTAGTGTTCAAGCCAGGTGTCGAATGCCGTGGCGGTATCGTCCGCTCGCAGCGCGCAACTTACCGTGCAATGGTGCGCACGCGCCCGCCTGGCGGCCTCGGCCAGACACAGGCTGCGTACCTGCGCGCGCGCGCTGCGCGGCGCCTTGAAATAGACGTAGATCGAATGCATGGCTGGCGCGACAAGTGGTCTTAAAGATCAGGCCGTTCGAAGCGCTCGGTGACCGGGATGGGATAGGGCAGTTGGTCCAGCGTCAGCACGGCGTCGCCAACCTTGAGTTGGCTTGCCTTTTCCAGCTCTGCCGTGCGCGACTCGAACAACACCCATTGCTGGTCTTGCGGCGCGGGCGGCACGGCGGGCGCGGCCAGCAACACCAGACCCATGACTTCGCCTTGCTCGTCGTGGACCTCGGTACCGGGCAGCACCGGTTCTGTGCCGGCCAGGCTGGCCAGCGACAAGCGTCGTTTGAGCTTGCCCAGATACTGCGTGCGGGCGACGATCTCCTGGCCCGGAAAGCAGCCCTTATTGAAACTGACGCCGCCAACCAGTTCGAAATTGATCATCTGGGGCACGAAGGCATCGCTGGTCGCTGGAGCCAGGCGAGCCGTACCTGCCAGGACCTCGCCGGTATGCCACCACGAGGTGGGCGCGAGTCCGTAGTCGGCCTGGCAGGCTTGCAAGGTGGCCAGCAGTTGCGTGGGCGCAACCAGCATGATCAGGCGCTGCCAGGCGTAATCGGCGCGCTGCAAGGCCTCAAGGCCCAGCAAGGACGTTGCGGCCGGTGTCTCGGTTGTCTGCACGGTCATGGCGGCCGGCCAGGGCGTGCTGAGCGGCGTCTGTGCCGCCTCGGTGCGGGCCACAAAGCCTACCGGTAGCAGTTGGTCGGAAACATCCGTAATGACCACCTTGGCGCGCAACACATACATGCTCAGGCGTTTGCGCATGGGTTCGGCCAGCGCCTGGCTGAGCAGCAGCAGCACCGAATCGGCCTGGCGCAAGACCAGAAAATCAGCCAGCAAGCGGCCCTTGGGGGAGCACAGACCCGTACGCTGAGCCTGGCCCTCGGTCAGCGCCGCAATGTCATTGGTGAACTGCCCCTGCAGAAAGCTGATGGCGTCGGCTCCGCGCACCTCCAGAACCGCCAGATCGGGGAGCGCGCAGGCAAACCCGACGGTGCCGGCAAAGGCCTCAGCGGCCGGCGACTGCGGCCCGGTGTCCATGACGGGGCCCAGTCCGGCCTCTTGGAGTACCAGGCCCGGGTTGAGCGGCGCCTGCAATAATTCCTGCCACCGCTGTTGCGGCGTGGCCACCGGCGCCTGAACATTGGCGGGGCGGGGCGATTTATCCGGAGCTTGCATCGTCAGTTTCATGGGAAGCTATTATATGGATCCGCCGTTCCCTGAGTCTGCATGAAGAAGTCGGGCCTATTGTTATTGCTCGTAGTGCTTGTGGTTGCCGCCCTCGTGAGCGCGGCACAATGGCGCTATGAGGTCGACGAAATCTCGTTTGATACCGCTCCGGTGCGCGTTTCCGTCGTCCAGGGCGACCATTTGCGCAGCATCGGGCGCAAGTTGCGCAAGGCCGGCATGCATGTGCCCGACTGGTCTCTGGCGCTGGTGGGGCGCTGGCGCAATGACCTTACCCGTATCAAGGTTGGCACCTACGAATTCGCGCCGCCGGTGACGCTCAAGGCGCTGGTCGACCAGATCGTGGACGGCGATGTGCTGACCAGCGAAGTGCGCGTCATCGAAGGCTGGACTTTCGCCCGGATGCGCCAGGCCATTGTTGATCACCCCGATCTGGTGCCTGCGTCGGCCAACATGACCGACAAGGAAATGCTGGCCTCGATTGGTGCGCCCTTCGAGGCGCCGGAGGGTTTGTTTTTCCCTAGTACCTATCATTTTCCGGTGGGCGCTACCGATCTTGATGTCTTTCGACAGGCCTATGAATTGATGCAAAAGAATCTGCAAGACGCCTGGGCCGCCAGGCAGCCCAACCTGCCGTTGAAGTCGCCCCATGAAGCGCTGATTCTGGCCTCCATTGTCGAGAAAGAAACCGGCCTGGAGGCCGATCGCCAGCATGTTGCCGGCGTGTTCATCAACCGGCTGCGCATCAATATGCGCCTGCAAAGTGACCCGACCACCATTTACGGCTTGGGCGACAGTTTTGATGGCAACCTGCGGCGGCGCGATCTGCGGGCCGATACCCCGTTCAACACCTACACCCGTGCCGGCCTGCCGCCAACACCGATTTCGCTGCCCGGACGGGCCTCGCTTGATGCGGTGCTCAATCCGGCCGACACCAAGGCCTTGTATTTTGTGGCGCGCGGCGATGGCTCGAGTCAGTTTTCCGATACGCTGTCCGAGCATCAGTCGGCGGTGCGCAAATTTCAGCTCAACCGCTGATGGCTGGCCGCTTCATTACCTTTGAGGGTATCGATGGTGCTGGCAAAAGCACGCATCTGGATACCGCCGTGGCGCAGTTACGGACCCACGGACTGGAAGTCGTCCTGACGCGCGAACCGGGCGGCAGCGAGATGGCGGAAACGCTTCGTCAATGGTTGCTGACCCGATCGATGGATGCCAATACCGAACTGCTGCTGATGTTCGCCGCCCGTGCCGATCATCTCGCGCAAGTCATCCGGCCTGCGCTGCAGCGCGGTGCCTGGGTGGTTTGCGATCGCTTTACCGATTCAACGCTGGCTTATCAGGGCGGCGGGCGCCAACTCGACGAGCGCCAGATCCTGCAACTGGCCGAGATGGTGCACGCCGATTGCCGGCCCGAGCGGACCTATTTCTTCGATCTCGATCCGGTCACTGCGCAGGCGCGGCGCGAGGCCAGTCGCGACGCCGATCGCTTCGAAGCCGAGCAGCTCGCGTTTTTTGAGCGGGTACGGGCCGTTTACCAGCGGCTGGCCAGCGCCGAGCCGGCGCGCATCATGACGCTCGATTCGGCGCGTCCGCTTGCGCAGGTTGCGGCGCAATTGCTGGCCGACCTTGACGACCAGGTGCGCCGATTTGGCTGAAGCCGACCCGCAGAACGACTTGCTTGCGCCAGCGCCGCCGTGGCTGCTCGAGCCCTTGCTGGCCTTGCTGGGCTCGCAGGGCTCGCTCCATCATGGTTTGTTGCTGTCCGGCCCGCCGGGGATTGGCAAAGGGGCGTTTGCGCGACAACTGGCCGCCAGCCTTTTGTGCGAAGCACCGGGCGCCGATGGGCTCGCGTGTCGGCAATGTGCGTCGTGTCAGTGGATGCTGCAGTTGCAACACCCCGATCTGCGACTGATCATGCCCGAGTCGCTCGATCCGCAGTTTGTGCCCAGTGGCAGCAAAAAGCCGTCGCGGGAGATCAAGATCGAGCAGGTTCGTGAGCTGGCCGGCTTCATGGCGGTGGGCGCGCACCGGGGCGGCTGGCGCATCGTCATCATCGATCCGGCCGAGGCCATGAATGGAATAACAGCCAACGGCTTGCTCAAAACGCTCGAAGAACCGGGGCCGCAAACCTTGCTGCTGCTGGTCAGCAGCCATGATGACCGCTTGCCCGCCACCATCCGTTCGCGCTGCCGCCGGGTGCCTTTGCGGGCTCCCGATGAGGCCGACGCCTTGCAATGGCTGCTTGCTGCCGGTGCTCCCGACGAGGACACCGCCCGTCGGGCATTGCGGGCCGCCGGTTCGCCGATGCACGCACTCGTTTTCATCGAACCGGCAGAACAGGCCGCTCATCAGAGCATTCTGGAGACCTTGGCTGCACTGCCGGACACTGCTGACATGAAGGCAGTGGATGCGCTGGATCGACATGATCCAAAGCAATGGGCTGGTGTCTTGCAGCGTTGGATTGCCGACCTTGCCAGAGTGCTGGCCGGGCTGGAGCCGCACTACTACCCGCAGATGGCGGGCCGTATGACGCAACTGGCCTCAGCAACCGATCTGGACCGGGTAACCCGGTTACAGACCGCGTTGGTGACGCTGGAGGCGCGGATCAATCATCCGCTCAACACCAGGCTGCTTTGTGAATCGTCGGTCCTTGCCTATTGCAAGGTTTTTGGCGCAGGTCGGAGTAATAGATGAGTGAACTGAATACGATTGATCCAGACAGCCAGGGCGAGATCTCTCTTGAGGCGATAGGCGGCGATACCGATGTTGGAGCCGGCATCGGTCTTGAGACCGCGGTGGCTGCACGGCCGCTCGGCGGCGTATCCCGCCCCGGCGTCATTCAGCTTGCCATCAAGGAAAAACCGGCCTTGTTTGCCGCCTACATGCCGTTTGTTACCGGTGGCGGTATCTTTGTACCGACATCGCGTGCCGCGCAAATCGGCGACGAACTCTATCTGATTCTGACCCTGATGGACGACCCGAACAAGCTGGCCATCACGGGTAAAGTGGTCTGGGTCACGCCCTCCGGGGTACCCGGGCGCCAGCAAGGCATCGGGATTCAATTTGCTGCCGACGATACCGGCGAGTCGGCGCGCTCGAAGATTGAAACGCTGCTCGGCGGACATCTCAAGTCCGGCCGCAATACCCACACCATCTGAAGGCCGTCGCACCGGCTGCCGGAGCCCCGCGCTCCGGGG
>CAXBNM010000284.1:0-6340 GCA_963976885.1 uncultured Burkholderiaceae bacterium | reverse complement strand
ACCACCATTGGTTCAATAGTTTGTAAGGGCATCAACAGTCTATCAAGCGCGGCCGAAAATAACCTGCACTGATTCACGTCAGGAAGGCGTAAGAGACTCACGATGTGACGTAATTCCGAATTTCCCACAACCGTTAAACTCGTTGCCTCAGCAACTCCAGGAAAACCCATGCCATCATTTGATGTTGTATGCGAAGCCGACACCGTCGAATTGCGCAATGCAATCGATCAGGCCAACAAAGAAATCACCAACCGGTTCGACTTCAAGGGCTCCGATGCCCGCATCGAGCAGAACGAGTTGGAACTCACGCTGTTTGCCGACGATGACTTCAAACTGGGTCAGGTCACCGATGTCATGCTCGCCAAATGCGCCAAGCGCCAGCTCGACGTGCGCTTTCTCGACTTCGGCGACAAGCAGAAAATCGGCGGCGACAAGATGAAGCAGTTGGTCAAGGTGCGTTCAGGCATCGACACCCCCGACGCCAAACGCATTGTCAAAATGATCAAAGACAGCAAGATGAAAGTGCAGGCCAGCATCCAGGGCGACAGTGTCCGGATCAGCGGTGCCAAGCGCGACCTGCTCCAGGAAGCGATCGCCTTGCTCAAAAAAGACGTCACCGACTTGCCACTGAGCTTCGATAACTTCCGAGACTGATCTTGTCCGAACCCGTTTCGCGCACCCGACCCGGCGGCATGTTCCGCGGCTGGAAAATGGTGGGTGCCGCCAGCGGCATCCAGTTCATGCAATCGGCGCTGCTGTATCAATCGCTGGGCGCCTATGTAGCAGTTCTCAACGAGGAACGCGGCTGGAGCAAGACAGCGCTATCAGTCGGCTCTGTCGTGCACGCGATGGAGGCCGCGATACTCGGGCCGGCACTGGGTTGGATCATCGACCGCTTCGGCGCGCAGATGATGATCAAGCTAGGGGTCGTGGCACTGGGGCTGGGCTTCATTCTGCTCGGCCAGATTGATTCACTGGCGGGCTTTTACGGCGCGATGGTAGTCATTGCACTCGGCTCCAGTCTGTCCGGCTTCTTTCCGCTGAACGTCTCGATCATCAACTGGTTTGACAAATACCGGGCGCGCGCGCTGTCAGGCGTGGCCATGGGGCTGGCCTTTGGCGGCATCGCGGTGCCGCTGGTGGCCTGGTCGATGCAAGCCTACGGCTGGCGGGCCACCGCCGTCGGCTCCGGGGGTCTGATGATTGCAGTCGGCTTGCCGCTGGCCACCATCTTTCGCGGCAAACCCGAAGATCATGGGGAAGTCCCTGACGGCCATGCGGCCGCCGGCGTCGACGACCTTGATCTGGACAAACCCGATCGCGCCCACCAGCGCGACTTCACCGCTCGCGAGGCCGTGCGCACGCAGGCCTTCTGGTTGCTGTCGCTCGGCCACGGCTTTGCCCTGCTCGTCGTCACTGGCGTCAATGTGCACGCCATCACGCACATGACCGCACATCTGGGCTATTCGCTGACCCAGGCCTCGATGGTCATTACCGCGATGACCGTCAGCCAGATCGGCGGCGTGATGCTCGGCTGGGTGATCGGCGACCGCTTTCCCAAGCGACTCGTCGCCGCCACCTGCATGTTCGGTCATTGCATCGGCCTGTTGATGCTCACTTATGCCAACGGCTGGGTAATGCTCGGTCTGTTTGCAGTTCTGCACGGCTCCGCCTGGGGCTTGCGCGGCCCGTTCATGCAGGCGATCCGTGCCGACTACTTCGGCCGCTCGGCCATCGGCAAGATCATGGGCTTCTCATCGTTGATTGTGGTGATTGGCCAGGTAGGTGGTCCGCTTATTGCAGGCTACTTTGGCGATCTGACCGGCAACTACCAACTCGGCTTCACCATTCTGGCCTGCCTGGCGGGCACGGGCTCGATGATGTTCTTCTTTGCAACCCGACCGGTGCCACCCGCCCAACGCACCATCTCATTACCGTCATAAGGCCGTACTGCCCTTTCCTGGTGCCATTCCCAACACCGGCCAAAAGTCTTCATAATCGAGGTATTCATCATGGCAGGATCCAACAGCATGTCGCGTCGATTGTTCACCGCCTGTCTGGGCACCGAAACCAATTCATTCTCGCCGATACCAACCGGGATGGGTTTGTTTGAATCCACCATGCTGGTACGTGGCGGTCAGTTTGACGAGCGGGTCAGCCTGTTCGGCTTGCCGCTGCAGGTCTGGCGCGACCGTGCCGCCAAACTGGGCTGGACTGTCACTCAGGGACTGGCCGCATTCGCGGTACCGGCCGGCGATACCACCCGCGCGGCCCATGAAGCCCTGCGCGACGAGATTCTCGCCGAACTGAAGGCCGCACTGCCGGTCGATGCGGTATTGCTCAATCTGCACGGCGCGATGATCGCTGACGGCTACCCCGATGCCGAAGGCGACCTGATGACCCGGGTACGCGAAATGGTCGGCCCCGATGTCCCCGTACTGGCCGAACTCGACCTGCACGGTCATCTCACGCAGGCCAAGTTTGACGCCGCCGATGTAATGATTTTCTTCAAGGAATACCCGCACATCGATGCGGTCGAACGGGCGCACGAGGTTTTCGATCTGGCCGAGCGCATGCTCGAAGACAAACTGCAACCCACGATGGCCATGCACGATTGCCGCATGCTCGGCATTTACCCGACCACGCGCGAGCCCATGATTTCCTTCGTCGCGCGCATGCAGGAACTCGAAAAGCAGCCCGGCATCCTGTCGGTATCGCTGGCGCACGGCTTTCCGTGGGGCGACACTCCTGAAGTAGGCACCCGCGTGCTGGTCGTCACCGACAACGATCAGGCACTGGCCGACCAAACAGCCGCCGAACTGGGCGCCTGGGTCTGGAACAACCGCGCCGAAATGATGGCGCCCTTCATGACCGTGGAAAAAGCGGTCGAGATCGTCAACGCGGCCAAACCCGACAAGCAGCCCTTCGTGCTGGCCGACACCGCCGACAACACCGGCATCGGTGCCGCGGGCGATTCAACCTGGGTGTTGCAATATCTGATCGACCAGAAAGCCGGCGGCTTTGCCATCGCGCCGCTGTGGGATCCCATCGCGGTACAAATGGCGTTTGATGCCGGCAAAGGCGCCAACATTGCCATGCGTATCGGCGGCAAACTCGGCCCGGCCTCAGGGCCACCGGTCGACACGCGCGTCACCGTCATGGGTCTGGTGCGCGATGCCACGCAGCCCTTTGGCGGTTCAACCGTTCCCCTGGGCGACATGGCCTGGTTGCGCATCGGACAGGACAGCAATGATGATGCCGCCGCCATTGATGTGATCGTCAACTCCAATCGCGTGCAGGGTTTCGCACCGCCCTGCTTTACCGCAGCGGGTCTGGACATTGCGCGGCCGAAAGCGCTGATCGTCAAATCAACCCAGCACTTTCATGCCGGCTTCGGCCGGCTCCATGGACTTTGCTGCCTTGCCCCATACGCGCGTCACCGCCAAATTGTGGCCGCGCGATCCGTCTCCGCACTAGTCGTGTCTACCAATCGCTATTCGTGGCTGTCCCTGTTACGGCACGGCCTCAAGGACAACCGCTACTGGCCGCACGCCTGGCGGCGTGCCGAACTCGCCGATCGCTACGATGTGATCATCGTTGGCGGCGGCGGCCATGGCCTGGCCACCGCGTACTACCTGGCAACCCAGCACAAGGTCGGCCGGATTGCCGTGCTTGAAAAAGGCTGGCTGGGCGGCGGCAACACGGCCCGCAACACCACAATCGTGCGTTCCAACTATCTGTGGTCGGAAGCCGCCGCGCTCTATGAGCATTCGCTGCAACTGTGGGAATCGCTGACTCAGGAGCTCGATTTCAACGTCATGTTCAGTCAGCGCGGCGTGCTCAATCTGGGCCACAGCCTGCAAGACATGCGCGAGATCGACCGGCGGGTCAATGCCAACGCCTTGCAAGGCATCGATGCCGAAGTCCTTGATGCCCAGGCCGTGCAAGCCATCGTGCCGCAGCTCGACATTTCCGCCAGCCGACGTTATCCGGTGCTCGGCGCCAGCTGGCAGCCGCGTGCCGGCGTAGCGCATCACGACGCCGTCGCACGGGGCTTTGCCCGCGCCGCCAGTCAGGCCGGTGTCGACCTGATCGAAAACTGCGAAGTCACCGGCATGGAAATCGAGGGTGGACGCATTCGCGGCCTGCAGACCAGTCTGGGCGATGTGCGCGCCGAGCAGGTCGGCTGCGTTGTGGCCGGTCATGCCAGCATGCTCGCGGCCATGGCCGGCATACGCCTGCCCCTGGAAAGCCATCCGCTGCAAGCGATGGTGTCCGAATCCCTCAAGCCTTGTCTGCACACGGTCGTGATGTCCAACGCCGTGCACGGCTGAGCCAGTCAGACAAGGGGGAACTCGTCATCGGTGCCGGCATAGACGGCTGGCAAGGCTATGGTCAGCGCGGCAGTCCGCACATCATCGACGCCACGGCGGCGGCCATCATCGAATTGTTTCCGGCCTTCGCACGCGTACGCATGAACCGCCAATGGGGAGGCATCGTCGATGTCAGCCCCGACGCCTGTCCCATCATCGGCAAAACTCCTGTTCAGGGCTTGTACTTCAATTGCGGCTGGGGCACGGGCGGCTTCAAGGCAACACCGGGCTCCGGCCATGTCTTTGCCGCCACCATTGCCGGTGATGAACCGCACCCGTTGGCCCGCCCCTTCGGGCTGGACCGCTTTGTTTCCGGTCATCTGATCGATGAGCACGGCGCCGCCGGCGTCGCGCATTAAGGCTTGTTATGTTGATGCTGCATTGTCCGCACTGTGACGACACTCGCGAAGAACAGGAGTTCACCTGCCTGGGCGAGGCCTTCATTGACCGCCCCACCGAGCCCACCGCGTTGAGCGACGAACAATGGGGCGAGTACCTGTTCATGCGTAGCAACCACAAAGGCTGGACCTGGGAGCAATGGCAGCACACAAGTGCCTGCCGGCGAATCTTCATCGTCCGCCGCCATACCGTCAGCTATGCCATCAGCGGCTCCTACACGTTGGCCAATGCACGCGCGGCGGCGCAAGCCCGCGGGGAAAGCCAGTGAAAGGTCGTCGTATTACGCAACGGGCGCGCTATGTCGACACCAGCCGCACCCTTCGCTTCCGGTTTGACGGGCACACCTATGAGGGCCATCCGGGCGACACACTGGCCTCGGCGCTGCTGGCCAATGGCGTGCGCTTGCTGGCCCGCAGCTTCAAATACGGCCGCCCGCGTGGCGTGATCGGCGCCGGCGCCGACGAACCCAATGTGCTGGTGCAACTGGAATCCGGTGCCCACACCATTCCCAACCTGAAGGCCACGCAGGTCGAACTCTACGAAGGCTTGTCGGCCACCCGCACAAGCGGCTGGCCGAGTTTGCGTTTTGATGTCAAAAGCCTGGCCGGTTTGTTTGCCCGTTTCATGCCGGCCGGTTTTTACGGCAAAACCTTCAAGTGGCCGGTGCGTTTCTGGCCTTATTACGAAAAGATCATTCGCGCCGCCGCCGGCTATGGCCACGCGCCAACCGTCTCCGACCCCGACCATTACGATCATCTGCACCATCACACGCAGGTTCTGATTGTCGGCGCCGGTCTGGCCGGTCTGGTGGCGGCACGTTGTGCCGGCGAAGCCGGCCTGAAAACTCTGCTCATCGATGAGCAATCCGAGCCGGGCGGCTGGTTGCTGGCCGAAACCAATCTGACCATCGATGGCGTGCCCGCCGAAACCTGGCTGCAGACCACGCTGGCCGAATTGCAGGCCATGGGCAATGTCACCGTCCTGACCCGTACCTGCGGGTTTGGTCTTTACGACAACAATCTGTTGCTCGCAGTCGAGTCGCTGCAGGATCATCTGCCGCCCACCGAGCGCAACCCGGCCTTGCCCCGCCAAAGACAACACAAGATTCGCGCCGAACAGATCGTGCTGGCCACCGGCGCCATCGACCGGCCGCTGGTGTTCGGCAACAACGACCGCCCCGGCGTCATGACGATTGCCGGCGCGCTGACCATGCTCAATCGCTTCGGCGTGGTGGTGGGCGAGCGCGTCGTGCTGGTCGGCGGCGATGACCGCATCTATGACGCCGCCGCCGAACTCGGCGGTGCCGGCGCGCGCATCACCATCGTGGATCTGCGCCCCGAAGGCAGCAAACGCCGGGCCCCGGCCGGTGCAACCATCCACCGCGGCTACGGCATTGATCGCGTACTGGGCCGCTCACGCGTGCGTGGCGTACTGCTGCGCAAACTCGTGCGCCGCCGCGACAATCCGGATGCCGTCGAGGCACTGGCCGGCGCCCCGATTCGCGTGCGCGCCGATGCCGTTGTATCCAGCGCCGGGCTGGTGCCCACCGTGCACCTGTTCTGCCACGA
>CAXBNM010000283.1:0-6342 GCA_963976885.1 uncultured Burkholderiaceae bacterium | reverse complement strand
GCGTGATGGGTGGCTATATTGTCGGTGTGCCGCTCATCGGGGTTGACCCGGGCGCCTTCTGGTCGCAAACCCAGGCCGGTGTTGATGTCTTTGCCGACGTCGGCAACGGCGTGCTCAAAAGTATCGTTTTCGGATTCGTCTGCGCGTTTATCGCGCTGTATGTCGGGCATGAAGCCAAGCCGACACCAGAGGGCGTATCGCGGGCCACCACCACCACGGTCGTCGCGTCCTCGCTGGCAGTTCTCGCCTTCGACTTCATGCTCACCGCGCTGATGTTCAGCACTTAACTACAAGGCAAGCAAACATGAACCGTAAAGCTACCGATGTGCTGGTGGGTTTATTCGTTGTCCTGGGCTTCGCGGCGCTGCTGTTTCTCGCGCTGCAGGCCGGTAATCTGGCCAGCTTCAGTCTGGCTAAAACCTATGCGGTCAACGCCCGTTTCGACAACATTGGCGGCCTGAAGGTGCGCGCCCCCATCAAGAGCGCTGGCGTCACGGTCGGACGGGTCGCCTCGATCGGTTTCGACGACCAATCCTTCCGGGCCAATGTCGTGCTGGAAATCGAAGAGCCGTTCAAGTTTCCGAAGGACTCGTCGGTGAAGATCCTCACCGCCGGTTTGCTCGGCGAACAATACATCGGTCTTGAGCCCGGTGGCGACCTGAAAAACCTCGAGGCTGGTGATCGCATCTCGCTGACCCAGTCGGCCGTGGTGCTCGAGAACCTGATCGGTCAGTTCCTCTACGGCAACTCTGACAGCGGCGGCGGCAAATGAACCTGAGCAAGTCAGCCTTATCTTCGCAGTGGCGTCTCACCCGTGGCCTGCTGACCGCGCTGGTGGTGGCGGTATCGGTTGGCTGTGCCAGTAACGGGAATCCACGCGATCCCTTCGAGCCGGTCAACCGGAAAATCTATTCATTCAACAGTGCGGTCGACCGGACCGTGCTCGAGCCGACCGCCCGGGCCTACAAGAATTACGTGCCCTATGTGCTGCAGTATTCGTTCCGCAGCTTTCTGTCCAACATCGGCGATGTATGGATCGGCGCCAACAACCTGATGCAAGGCAAGCCGCGGCAGGCCGTCAATGACTGGACCCGGGTGTTGCTCAACACCACCATCGGCTTTCTCGGGTTTTCCGATCCGGCCACTGAATTCGGATTGCGCAAGAGCCGCGAAGACTTCGGCCAGACGCTCGGCGTCTGGGGGGTGCCGACCGGGCCTTACCTGGTGCTGCCGCTGCTTGGCCCCTCGTCGGTGCGCGGCGCCACTGGCTGGACTACCGACTATCTGGCCGACCCAATCGACAGCGTGCTGACCAAAACCCGCGAACGCAATTTTTCGACGGTCGTTGGTGTGCTTGATACCCGCGCCAGCTTGCTCGGCGCGACCAGCATCTTGCAAGGAGCTGCGCTGGACGAGTACTCATTTGTCCGCGATGGCTATCTGCAGCGCCGGCGCAACATGGTCTATGACGGCAACCCGCCCTATGAAGAAGAGGACGAAGAGCCGCTGCCGACCTATACGGATTAATCACTATGGCCGGCTTTTGACGGCGATGGGTGTTGTCGGAAGTATGCCAATCGTTACCATTACGTCATCGGAAGCACAACAAGCTTCGTTAGCATGACCTGGCATAAGGGTCTCAGGCCTTCGCGAAGGCTCAAGGCTTGAAATTGGCCGTGTTGCCCTCATTTGCATTCGTCACCTAATTTTTAGGATAACCGCATGATTATCACCAAACAGGCATTTCCTTCGCTGTTCCGCGCGCGCCCCTGGCAGATGCTGGGCGCCACGCTGGTGCTGCTGGCCGGGCTCCTCTCCGGTGCGGGCACCGTCCGGGCCGAGATTCAGGCACCCGATGCCCTGATCGGTGAGGTCAGCGAAATTGTCCTGACCCGCATCAAGGGCGACCCGAAAATTCAAGCCGGCGACTTCAGTCGCATTTCCGATCTGGTCAATGAAACCATCATGCCGCACGTGAATTTCGAGCGGATGACTGCATTGGCAGTTGGACGAGGCTGGCGGCAAGCCACCCCGGAGCAGCGCACCGAGCTCACCAAAGAGTTCCGGGTGCTGTTGCTGCGCACCTACTCGGGCGCCATGAGCCAGTTGAAAGACGAAACCGTCAAAATGCGGCCGCTGCGTGCCAGCCCCGACGATGACGAGGTCATTGTCCGCAGCGATATCGTCGGACGCAACGAACCCATCCAGCTCAACTACCGGATGGAAAAACACGCTGATGGCTGGAAAATCTTCGATATCAACGTGCTCGGTGTCTGGTTGATCGAAACCTATCGCAATCAGTTCAAGCAAATCGTCAATCGCGATGGCATCGAAGGTCTGGTCACCACCTTGCGTGACAAGAACGAGCAATTCGCCGCTGCGGCCAAGAGCTGAGCGCGCGCCATGGCCAATTCTGTTGCCGCAACGAACGGCGCCGGCACCCGACTGACCACCGCTCACGTCAACGATTTTCTGGCCCAGGCGCGCCGTGATCTGGCCGCTGGTCGCCACGACATCGATCTGGCGGCCTACGAACAGGTTGACTCGGCAGCGGTGGCCGCTTTGCTCGCGTTGCGGCGCGAGCCGCAAGGGGGGCAGGTGCGGTTTCTGAACCCTTCCGACAACCTGCGTAAACTTGGTGCACTTTACGACGTCGAGTCACTGCTCTTTCCCACCTGAACTGGCTGGGTTTCATTGCTGCGCTGATCGGCCCGCTTCGCGGGCCGATTGCATTAGTGGCCCGCTCGTTTACCGCCAGTCGGCGGCCCGATCCCTGAACGCCGGGGCCGGCCGCCGTTGTTCTTTCTTCTTATCCCGATGATTTCTATGAATCCAGCCTTGGATATTCGCGCCGTGACGAAAAAATACGGCGAGTTCACCGCGTTGCATGAAACCTCGTTGCAAGTAGAGCAAGGCGAGTTTTTTGGCTTGCTCGGGCCGAACGGCGCAGGCAAGACCACCCTGATCTCGATGCTGGCCGGGCTGGCCCGACCCAGCACGGGGTCGATCCTGATTGCCGGCCACGATGTGGTCAGCGCTTATCGTGACGCCCGTCGTTCGCTGGGCGTGGTGCCGCAGGAGTTGGTGTTCGATCCGTTTTTCACGGTTCGGGAGAGTCTGCGCCTGACCTCGGGTTACTACGGCATTCGCAACAACGAACGCTGGATCGATGAAATTCTCGAAGGCCTCGGGCTGACCGACAAGGCCGACACCAATACCCGCCAGTTGTCCGGTGGCATGAAGCGACGCGTGCTGGTGGCGCAGGCGCTGGTGCACAAACCACCGTTGATCGTGCTCGATGAGCCTACCGCCGGGGTCGATGTGGAGTTGCGCAAGACGCTGTGGGAATTCATTCGCCGCTTCAATGAGCAAGGCCACACCATTGTGTTGACGACGCACTATCTGGAAGAGGCGCAGGAGTTGTGCTCGCGCATCGGCATGCTCAAGCAAGGCCGCATGGTGGCGCTGGAAAAAACCTCAGTACTGTTGCGGCAGTTTTCTGCCGGCCGCTTGCTGGTGCGCATCAGCGGGGCGCCACTGCCCGAAAGCCTGCACGAGCAGATCATTGCGCACGACGGAAATCACTACACCTTGCGCATCGATCGTTTTGAACTGGTCGAGCATTCGCTGGCCATTCTGCGCCAGGGGGGCTGCATCATCGAAGAGCTTGAGGTTTCGCACGCCGATCTGGAAGATGTCTTTGTCAACATCATGCAGGAGGCCGCATGATGCTCGGTTTTCGTACTCTGCTCATGAAGGAGCTGCGCCGTTTTGCCAAGGTCGGCACCCAGACCATCGCGGCGCCGGTCATCAGTTCACTGCTCTACCTGATGATTTTTGCCCATGTGCTGCAAGGCAAGGTGACGGTTTTCGAGGGGCTCGATTACTCGCAGTTTCTGGCGCCCGGGCTCGTGATGATGGCCATTTTGCAGAACTCCTTCGCCAATACCGCCTCCTCGATGGTGCAAAGCAAGATCACCGGCAACATCGTTTTCGTGCTGTTGCCGCCCCTGTCACACCTCGAGATCATGCTCGCGTATGTGCTGGCGTCGATGGTGCGGGGGCTGGTGGTGGGCGCCGGCGTGCTGGTCGTGACCTTCCTGTTTGCCAAGCCGACGCTGGTCGAGCCGTTGTGGGCGCTGGCTTTTGCCGTTCTGGGCAGTGGAATCCTCGGTACAATGGGACTGATTGCCGGTATCTGGGCCGATAAATTCGACCAGATGGCGGCATTTCAGAACTTTTTCATCATGCCCATGACGTTTCTGTCAGGGGTTTTCTACTCGATACAGTCCCTGAGTGGATTCTGGCAGGCCGCCTCGCATCTGAACCCGTTTTTCTACATGGTTGACGGGTTCCGCTATGGGTTTTTCGGGCAGTCGGACACCAGTCCCTGGGCCAGTCTGGTCATTGTGGCGGTAGCGTTTACCGCGCTGGCGCTGATTGCGCTGCGCATGCTGGCTTCCGGTTACAAACTGCGGCACTGAGCGGGTAGACAGCAATTCAGATCAATTTCACGGGGTATTCAGCGATGGTTTCACCGGATGACGTCAAGCAGTACATTGCCCAGGGGCTTGAGTGCTCAGTGCTCGAAGTCGATGGCGACGGACGCCACTTCCAGGCCCTGATCGTGTCGGACGCGTTTGCCGGCAAGCGTCTCGTGCAGCGCCATCAACTGGTTTACGGCGCACTGGGCGACCGGATGCGCGAGGAAATTCACGCGCTGTCCATGAAAACCCTGACACCCGACGAGCACGCGCAAGCCTGATGGATACCTTGCTGATTCAGGGCGGCGCGCCGTTGGCTGGCGATGTGCCGATTTCGGGGGCCAAGAATGCGGCGCTGCCAATCATGTGCGCGAGCCTGCTGGTTGGCGAGCCGGTGCATCTGAGCAATATCCCTGCGCTGCGCGATGTCAACACCACCGCGCGGGTCCTGCAGACGTTGGGCGCTACGGTTGAGACCAATGGCAACGAGATCACCATCGATGCCGGTCCGGTCAATTCCATTGAGGCGCCCTACGAGCTGGTCAAGACGATGCGCGCCTCGGTGCTGGTGCTGGGGCCGTTGCTGGCCCGCTTCGGGGAGGCTCGTGTGTCGCTGCCCGGTGGTTGCGCCATTGGTCAGCGGCCGGTCGATCAGCACATCCGCGGCCTGCGCGCGATGGGTGCCGACATCAAGATCGAGCAGGGCTACATTCATGCCAAGGCTGCCCGGCTCAAGGGCGCCCGCCTGATCACCGATATGGTCACCGTGACCGGCACCGAAAACCTGATGATGGCGGCCACCCTGGCCGATGGCGAAACCGTCATCGAAAACGCTGCCCGCGAGCCCGAGGTTGTCGATCTGGCCAATGCGCTGATCGCGATGGGGGCCAACATTACCGGCGCGGGCTCACCGCGCATTGTCATTCAGGGCGTGGAGCGCCTGCATGGCGGCGCTCACCGGGTCCAGCCCGATCGCATCGAGGCCGGCAGCTTTCTGTGTGCCGCGGCTGCTACGCGTGGTCAGGTCCGGCTGCTCGATGTTGATCCACGCCTGATGGACGCAACGCTGGACAAGTTGCGCGAGGCCGGTGCCCGCATCGAAGTCGGCCCCGACTGGATCGAGTTGCGCATGATGGCCCGGCCGCTGGCGGTAGGGGTGCGTACCGCTCCGTATCCGGCGTTTGCCACCGACATGCAGGCGCAGTTCATGACCGTCAACTGCGTGGCCGAAGGCGCGGCGGTCATTACCGAAACCATCTTCGAAAACCGCTTCATGCACGCGCTTGAATTGCAGCGTCTGGGCGCCGATATCACTATCGAGGGCAACACGGCGCTGGTCAAAGGTGTTGAGCGCCTGTCGGGCGCCACGGTAATGGCCACCGATCTGCGCGCCTCGGCCTCGCTGGTGATCGCCGGGCTGGTTGCCGAGGGTCAGACCAAGATCGAGAGGGTCTACCATCTGGATCGCGGTTACGAACAAATGGAAGTCAAGCTGCGCCGGCTGGGCGCGCATATCGAAAGAGCGGCCGCCTGAAGCGTCGCTGCCGCCGCCCGCCCACAAAGTCTGTTCCTCTCATTCAATCTGCCCGAGTTTTGCCGCCATGCCGTTCCCGATTACCTTCGCGCTTTCCAAAGGACGCATCTTCGACGAGACACTGCCGTTGTTGCAGGCCGCCGATATCGACATTGATATCAATCGCCTCAATGGCCGTGAGCTGATCGTGCCAACCAGTGACCCGCAAATCCGGGTCATTGTGGTGCGCGCGACCGACGTGCCGACCTATGTGCAGTATGGCGCCGCCGATCTCGGCGTGGCCGGTCGTGATGTACTGATCGAGCACGGCGGTGATGGTCTTTA
>CAXBNM010000282.1:0-6363 GCA_963976885.1 uncultured Burkholderiaceae bacterium | reverse complement strand
GATCAGGTCGAGGCCATCGCGGGCAGTGGGCTGGCGGGCGATCGCTACGCGCGACCCGTCACGCACGGCGCGGCGCGCAAGCGGCAAGTCACGCTGATACAGGCCGAACATCTGCCCGTGGTGGCTGCCTTGTTGGGCCTGGCAACGATTGATCCGGCCGCGTTGCGGCGTAATCTGCTTGTGTCCGGGCTGAACCTGCTGGCCATGCGGTCGCCGTCCCCCGCCACGACGATGCACTGGCAAATTGGCGCCGAGGTACTGATCGAAGTGACTGGACCGTGCGAGCCTTGTTCACGCATGGAGACGACGCTGGGGCGGGGCGGTTACCAGGCCATGCGCGGCCACGGTGGCATGACGGCCATGGTGGTGCGTGGTGGGCTTGTCAGAGTTGGTGATGTCGTCGTGCAGAGTCTGGCGCCGTCGAACTGAGGCTTCGGTAAACTAGCTCAGGCAGGGCGTGCGGCCACGTGCGTTTCGCCAACAGATGGGCGCCGAAACGCCTGCCGGTGGCGCTTCATGGCCTGGCGCGCCGCAACTCAAAGGAGATTTATCGTGGACGAACTCGATCCGCGACTGGCGAATGCCCAGTCAAGCGCAATAAGCAGCAATCCGGCCGTTCAGCAGCCCCGGCCCGCTCAGGCCAGTTTGGCCGATGCGATCCCCGATGCGCGCGGCGCCAATTTTTTTACCGAAGATGCGGTCTTTGCCCGTTTGCTGAGTCTTTACACCGACGACAAGCTGCGTGCGCTTTTGACGCCGCGACTGGAGCGCCTCGGTGAGCTGGCGGGCGACACTCTGGATACGCTGGCCGGCGAAGCCGACCGCAATGGCCCAACCCTGGTCAGCCGCAGCCGGCGTGGTGAGGACGTCAACGAAATTCACTACCATCCCGCCTACCGGCAGATGGAGGCGCTGGCGTTCGGCGAGTTTGGCCTGGCGTCGATGAGTCATCGCGCCGGCACCTTTGGCGCAGACAGTCCCTTGCCGCCGGTGGTCAAGTACGCGCTGACGTTCTTGTTTGCACAATCGGAGTTTGGCCTGTTGTGTCCGGTCAGCATGACCGACTCGCTGGCTCGTACGCTCAAACGTTATGGTTCGCCTGAGCTGATCGATCGCTATCTGCCCCGACTGGGCAATCAGGACATGGCCGAGTTGTTTCAGGGCGCAATGTTCATGACCGAGCAGGGCGCCGGCAGCGATGTCTCGGCAACGGCAGTGTCGGCCACTCCCGGGCCAGACAATACCTGGACCTTGCACGGTGACAAATGGTTCTGTTCGAATGCCGATGCCGATGTGGCGCTGGTGCTCGCACGTCGGCAGGGCGCGGGGCCCGGTCTGAAAGCGGTGAGCCTGTTCCTGCTGCCCAAGGTGTTGCCCGATGGCTCGGCCAATCAGTATCGCATCGTGCGCCTGAAGGATAAGCTCGGTACGCGCTCAATGGCCAGCGGTGAAATCCGCCTCGAAGGGGCCACCGCGTGGCTGATCGGCGACCCCGAAGCGGGGTTTCGTCAAATGGCCGATATGGTCAACAGTTCCCGTTTGTCCAATGGCGTGCGCTCGGCCGGCATGATGCGGCGAGCCGTCTTTGAGGCGTTTCATGGTGCCCGGCATCGTCAGGCGTTCGGTCGGCGTCTGATCGACATGCCATTGATGCGACGCCAGTTGGCCAAAATGCTGATGCCTGCCGAGCAGGCGCGCACGATGTTCCTGCAGTGCGCGCGCGAAATGGCGCTGGCCGATGGCGGCGATGCGGGCGCGGCGAGCCGCTTGCGCGTTCTGACCCCGTTGCTCAAGTACCGGGCCTGCCGCGATGCGCGCAAAGTGGTTGGCGACGCAATGGAGGTGCGTGGTGGTTGTGGCTATATCGAGGAGTGGCCTGAACCACGGCTGCTGCGCGATGCGCACCTGGGCAGTATCTGGGAAGGCACCAGCAATATCGTGGCCCTTGATGTGTTGCGCGCGGTGCGTCGTGACAACGGCTTGCAGGCTTGGCGCAGCTGGGTTGAACAACATCTGCAACACAGTCCGTGGCCGGAAGCCGCCACGCAATTGCCCCGCGTGGTCGCCCTGGTCGAAGCGGCACTGCTTGATGAGCGCCTGACCCGCAGTGCCGCCGCGGCGATGTACAACCTGGGCACGGCGGTGGCCATGCACTGGGAGGCCGATCAGCTGGACGATGCGTCACGGGCCGCACTGGCCCGCCTGGTGCTTGCGCATCGGTTGACGCCGAAAGATCCGCTGGCGCCCAACGAGGTTTCCGAGGCCGAACTGGCAGTTCTGTTTCAGGCGGTCTGAGCGTAAAACGGCCGGACCGACGTGTTCGTCGATCCGGCCGGTGCGAGACTCAGGACTTTCAGTGGTGCTGATCCCAGGACTGCCGGTCACGCAGCGCCTGCAATTCGCGGGCCACTCGGGGGTCGGCTCGAGCCACCGCCCACATCAGGCGCTCGCTGCGGGCCCGTTGGTAGGCTTGAAACCGATCCCAAAGCCAGGCCATCGCGGTGTTGCTTGTCGGGCGGCTCGACGGTTGGGCCGGGGTGGTGGCGGGGCAAGAGACTGTTTTGATGGTTTCCGTGTTCATTGCAAACCTCTGCTTGTCGGGATTGCGCCACAGGCACGCGCCTGCAGGATTTTCGGGCTCAGGCCGAAGTAGCGGCCGGTTCTGCACAACATCGACAACACGGCGACGCTGCGCAGCGTACGGCCGCGTTGGGTCAGATCGGCGTAATCGATGTCGGTAGAGGGACTGGTTTGACGGGTCGAATCAATCATCGCTGAGCTCCTTCGGGGGTAGGCCTTATCTGGCAATGACTGCACGATATCGTCTGCGCGCTGGCCCGGTAAGGGCTTAGCTGGCAATATGGCCTTGCAGCAAATGCAAAACCAGCTGTTCACGCCCACCCGACCAAGAGAATTCTCATGGCTATCTCCACCCCCGGCGCCGATACTCGAATCGAACCGGCGACCTCTGATTTGTACATTCTTACCCGCGTGGCCGAGCTCGGGACCTTGTCGGCGGCCGCGCGTGAGCGCGATGTACCGGTCTCGCATGTCTCGCGCGCCATTACACGGCTCGAAAAGGATTACGAGGTGCGGCTCGTCAATCGCAGCACGCACGGCTTGTCGATCACGCCGGAGGGGGAACTCTTTCTGGCCCATGCCCGAAGAGTTGTCGAGTCACTCAGCGATCTGTCGGCCGAACTCGACACCCGCTCGGGCTCGCCAACCGGCCTGGTGCGCTTGTCGGTCAGTCAGGTGATGGGGGATGCGCAGATCGTGCCGTCATTGCCCGAGTTGCTGGCTAAATATCCGGGCTTGCGCGTTGATATTCTGGCCGACGATGCGATGGTCGATCTGACCACCCAGGGCATTGATCTGGCCGTGCGCACCAACGTGATCGTTAACGATAATCTGGTGGCCCGCCATGTCGGTGAATACGGACGGGCTCTTTACGCCTCGCCCGACTATGTGGCCAGGCACGGCACGCCTGCAAGTCCGGAGCAGCTTGCGCAACACCGCTGCGTGACCCATGCGTCATCCAGCATCCTGAACCGCTGGTCGTTCAAGAGTGGTCGCAAGCGGGTCGATCAGATCGTGCAGGGGTTTTATCGCGCCAACAACAGCGCCATGCTGCTGGCGATGGTGCGGCAAGGCATCGGCATCGGGCGGATCACTACAGCCATTGCCGGGCCGTTGTGCGACGCCGGCGAGCTGGTGCCGGTGCTGGATGAGTATCGCGACCCGGTCCGCTACCCGATCTATCTCGTCATGCTGCCCGATCGGCACCGCCTGCCCAAAATCAAGGCCTGCGGCGACCATCTCGCGACCTTGTACAAGCGACTGAAGGATTACTGAGGCCGCCGTGGCGGCAGCCCGTGCCAGTCAGATGGCCAGATACTCCTGGCGCAACTGGGCGTCATTCAACACCTGCTGCGCGGTGCCATCGAATACCACCTGGCCCATGTCCAGAATGATGGCCCGGTCGGCAAGGTTGAGCGCGGCAATGGCATTTTGCTCAACAATGATGGTCGTCATGCCGAGCTTCTTGATTTCAAGCAAGGTGCGCTCGATCTCCTGCACGATGACCGGCGCCAGGCCTTCGTAGGGTTCATCCAGCAGCAGCAACTTCACGTCGCGTGCCAGCGCCCGGGCCACCGCCAGCATCTGTTGCTCACCGCCCGACATCGTAACCCCTTCCTGTTTGCGGCGCTCGCCAAGGCGTGGGAACAGCTCGTAGATTCGGTTGATGCTCCAGCCGACTGGCGGCGTGATCTGGGCCAGTTCGAGATTTTCCTGCACGGTCAGACCGGCAATGATGCGCCGGTCTTCGGGCACCAGTTGGATGCCGGCCTGCGCGGCCTGATGAGCCTTCATGGTGTGCAAGGGCTGATGGTCGAGCCAGACCTCACCGTGCGTCAGGTGCGGTTCGTCGAGCCGGGCAATGGCACGCAAGGTGGAGGTTTTGCCGGCGCCGTTGCGGCCGAGCAAGGCGACGATTTCACCCTCACGGACATCAAAGCTGACCCCTTGCACGATATAACTTTCGCCGTAGTAGGCGTGCAGGTCGCGGGCCGAGAAATAAGCCGGCGCATTGCCGGCGGCCCGAATCGGCTCGGCGCTGGTCTGTACGCTGGCGCTGGCTGTGCTTGTTGCATCACTCACAGGTGTGCTCCTCCGAGATAGGCTTCCTGAACTTTCGGATTACCCTTGATGTTGCCTGGTTCGTCCTCGACGATCACGGTGCCCTGAGCCAGCACGCTGATGCGCTCGGCCAGCGAAAACACCACATGCATGTCGTGCTCGATGACGACCATGGTGATGCCGATGCCGGCAATCTGGCGCAGCAGATCGATGGTGTTGTTGGTGTCGGCCCGGCTCATGCCGGCCGTGGGTTCGTCCAGCAACAGCAGCTTGGGCTTTTGCACCAGGCACATCGCCATTTCCAGGCGCCGCTTGTCGCCGCGGCTCAGGCTGCCGGCGATGACATCGCCCTTGTCGGCCAGACCGATGTCGCCGAGCATCTGCACTGCTGCATCGTGAATGCCTGATTCGGCCCGCACTGCGCCCCAGCCGTTGAGCTTGAATGAGCCGTCGCGGCGTGCAAAGGCGGGAATCATCACGTTTTCGAGCAGGCTCAGCTCGGCAAAGATTTCCGGGGTCTGAAAGACCCGGCTCACACCGGCCTGATTGATCTGATGGGGTTGCTTGCCCAGCAATGAGGTGTTGTCGAAGGTTACCGAACCGCTGTCCGGGATGAGCTTGCCGATCAGGCAATTGAGCAAGGTCGATTTGCCGGCACCGTTGGGGCCAATGATGGCGTGCACGGTGCCTTCCAGCACGGTCAGGTTGACATCGGTCAGCGCCTGCAGGCCTGCAAAGCGTTTGTTGACCCCGGCGATATGCAAAATGGGTTTCATGCTCAACCCTCCTGGGCCGCAGTGGCGGTGCTGGCAGGCGGGGCCACTTCATGGGTTTCCTGGTGGGCCGCCTCGCGTCGCTTGAACATCCGGCCAATGCGTCGCAGCCCTTCCATCAAACCGCCTGGCAGGAAGATGACGATCACCATGAACAACACGCCCAGCGTCAGGTGCCAGCCTTCGCCGACAAACAGGCCGGTGACCGCCACCATCGGCTCGGCCAGCGCATCGGGCAGAAAGCTGAAGAATGCGGTCAGGGTGCTGTCATGAAACGACGAAAAGATGTTCTCGAAGTATTTGATGAGCCCGGCACCCAGCAGTGGGCCGAGCAAAGTGCCGGTGCCGCCGAGAATGGTCATCAGCACGACTTCACCCGACGCCGTCCATTGCATGCGCTCGGCACCGGCCAGCGGATCGGTGCAAGCCATCAGCGCGCCGGCCAGGCCGGCATACATGCCCGAAATCACAAAGGCCGACAAGGTATAGGGGCGGGTGTTGAAGCCGGTAAACGCCATCCGGTTCTGGTTGGTCTTGACCGCTTTGAGCATCATCCCGAAGGGGGACTGAAAAATGCGCATCGAGATATAGAACATGATGATCATGATTACGGCACAGACGTAGTAGCCGACATTGAACTGGTAATCGGTACCGAACCACTGCACCGTGGTGGTCTGATTCATCGCCAGCCCGAAAAGGTTGGTGACGGGCAGTCCGGCGTTCGGGTCTACCGTGTCAAGGATGCGTGCATCACCGAGCGTCAGTTGCAAGCCGGTTTCGCCGTTGGTGATCGGGGTCAGCACCGAGTACGCAAGGTTGTACGACATCTGCGCAAAGGCCAGGGTCAGAATCGAGAAGTAGATTCCGGAGCGGCGCAGGCAGATAAAGCCAATGATCAGCGCAAACAGCCCCGACACAATCACCGAAAACAAGATGGCCGGGACGACGT
>CAXBNM010000281.1:0-6379 GCA_963976885.1 uncultured Burkholderiaceae bacterium | reverse complement strand
CCCGGCATGACGGCTACAGTGGAAATGCTGACCGGTCGCAAAACGGTGCTGCAATATCTGGTCAAGCCCTTGAATCGCGCCGGCGAAGCACTGCGCGAACGTTAACGCCGCTGTCCCGCCGCGCCGGCAGTTGTTGGAAGGTTCCGCCCGCCACCTGGCCGGGCGGTCATCGAACCCTCACGGAGCGGCATCATGGCCTTTGAACTCCCGGACTTTGACAATCATGAAGCGGTCGTCCATGTCAGTGACGACGCCAGCGGCCTGCGCGCGATCATCGCGATTCACAGCACCGCGCTGGGCCCGGCCCATGGTGGCGTGCGTTTCTGGCACTACGATTCAAGCCAGGCCGCGCTGACCGATGCGCTGCGCCTGTCGCGCGGCATGACCTACAAAAACGCCGTCGCCGGCCTCGCCTTCGGCGGCGGCAAGGCCGTCATCATGGCGCCACCCCACCGGGCGAAATCACCAGCGCTGCTGCATGCCTTCGGCACCGCCGTCGAAAAGCTGGCGGGTCGCTACATTCTGGCCGAAGACGTTGGTATTGCACCGGCCGACGTGGCGCTGATGGCCGAGCGCACCAGCCATGCCTGCGGCGTGCCCACCAACGGCGATGATGCCGCGGCCAACCCGGCCCCGCATACCGCACGCGGCGTCTTTCTGGGGCTGCAAGCGGGCTGGGCGCGACTGCAAGGGCAGACCGAAGCAACGCGCCTCGACGGCGTGACGGTGGCGGTGCAAGGCGTCGGCAGCGTCGGGCTGCATCTTTGTCGCTTGCTCACCGAGGCCGGCGCCAGCCTGATCGTGACCGACACCAATGCCGCAGCGCTGGAGCAGGCGCGCCAACTCGGCGCGACCACTGTTGAGCCCGATGCCATCTACGATGCCCGCGCCGACATCTTCGCACCTTGCGCGATGGGCGCCAGCCTGAACCCGGTAACCTTGCCGCGGCTGCAGGTCAAACTGATCTGCGGCGCCGCGAACAATCAACTCGCCACTCCGGATATCGGCGAACAACTCGCCGCCCGCGACATCCTTTACCTGCCCGACTTTGTCGTCAACGCCGGCGGCGTGACCCACACCACCGCCCAGATCGGCGGCCTGTCACTGGCGTCGGTGAATGCCAAGATTGATGAAATACCGGCACGCATCGATCAGGTGCTGACGCTGGCCAGCAGCCATGAAATCACGCCGCAGGCAGCCGCCGAGCAACTGGCCCGCGCCATCATCAGCAAAGCACACGGCCAATAAGCAAAACGCCAGCCCGAGAAGCCGGGCTGGCGCATGACGCAAGGCCAGGCGATTGCAGCAAAGCCAGGCCTTCGATGATTGTTGAAGCCTTGTCAGAGACTTCTGAGCAACTCAGAACCGCCGAGCTTGCTCAGAGTGAGCAAGCCGGGTCAGGCTCTCCCGACCTGATCAGGTTCTCCAGGCCTTCAGCATCTGCGACGGCTCCGGCGTCTTCCAGGCATTGCCAAAGCTGTCAATGCCGGCAGCCACGGCCTCAGGCAACGGCAAGGTTTCCCAGGCGGTGATCAAGGCTTTCTGATCGCGTACCGAGGCCGGTCCGTTGGCCAGCAGAGAATCCACCCAGCGCTGCACTTGTTGATCGAGTTCGGCGCGCGGCACGACGCTGTTCAGCAGCCCCCATTGCTCGGCTTGCGCCGTGCCGAAGGTTTCGCCCAGCAACAGAATTTCGCGGGTTCGGCCCCAACCGATCAGGCCGGGCAGCAACGCCGCCTCGACCACGGACGGAATGCCAAGCCGTACCTCAGGCATGCCCAGCACAGCGTCGTCAACAGCCACCCGCATGTCGCATGCGGCGGCCAGTTCCAGACCGGCACCAAACGCAACGCCATTGATACGGGCAATCACCGGCGCCGGAAAGCGGCGCACCGCGTCGCAACAGCGGTGCACGGTGGTAATGAACTGGCGTGCCGATTCGGGATTCAGGTCGCCCATTTCGCGAATATCGGCACCGCCGACAAACGCGCGATCGCCGGCGCCGGTCACGATGAGTGCGCGCACGCTCGGATCGGCCGCAGCCTGCTCGACCGCCTCAACGAAGGCGACCATCGTGGCCTGGTTCAGCGCATTACTTTTGTTGGCGCGGTTAATGGTCAGTCGCGCAATGGCGGCCGGTTCGTCAAGCCCTTTGGCCGTCGCCTGCACCGGATCGATGCTCAGCAAAATAGTAGGTTCAGTCATGCCGCGAAGATAACTCAAAACTGCGTTTGTCCCCCTGAAGGGTCAGCTCAGTCTTTTTCGGGCACCGGCGTTGGACCGGTTTCGGCCCGCGATGCCGTGCCCGGCTTGCGCATGAATGTGCGCCAGATCCAGAACATCAGCATCGCCAGCGCCATCGCAAACCACTGAAAGGCATAGCCATAGTGCTTGTCGACCATGGAACCGGGCTTGATCCAGTCGCGTACGAGCGCGTCGTCAGCGACCGGCTGGCCAGTCGTATCGGCAGCCAAGGTTGCTTCGGTCTGACGCACCACCAACGGTGCCAGATCCAGTCCGGACCAGCGCGCATAGCGATCGAGATTCACGCGCTGCCACAAATGCTGGTCGGCCGCGGGCGCCATATCGTCGCCCAACACAATGGATTGTTCGATGTCGGCCTGCGCAAGGCCGGCCACCACAATCTGCCCCGTCTGCTCGGGAAGTGGCGGCAACGCGGTACGGTCGCGGATATTGCGTGGCGCCCAACCACGCAGCACCAGCACATGAGCCGGCGTCGCATCGGGAGCGGCTCCCTTGGCCAGCGCCAGCGCCGCGAAGACCTGAAAACCCGCTTGCTCGTTATGGCTGCGGTTATCGAGGTAAACGGTGGAGTTCGGCACCCAGTGGCCGGTCAACGCGACCTTGTGACCGAGCACCTTGTCGGCGGCGAGCAGCGCCGGCAGCGAATCGGTATCGATGGCCGCTGGCGGCGCGGCCAGCGCGGCGTCACGGGCGGCCTGCGCGATCCGCTTTTCGGCGGCACGATCGAGTTGCCAGTTACCGAGGGACGCAGTAACGGCGACGATGAGCAACATGGCGAGCGTGGCAGGCCAGCTGAAGGAGAGTCGGGAGAAAATTGCAGTCAGTCCGTGGAATCAGTACGTGCCGTCAGTACTTGAATCGGAACATGCAGCGGCACCGTGAGTGTCGGGCCGGTAGTGCAACCAGAAGACTGGTTGGCCTGACGCGCCCGAACGGGCGGCAGGCTGGGCAGGTCGGTGGCTTTGAGTGCCACCAACCCGCCGGATGACATCAGAGCCAGTAAACGACGACGTACAGGCCAAGCCAGACTACGTCAACGAAGTGCCAGTACCAGGCAGCGCCTTCGAATGCGAAGTGATGCTTGGAGTTGAAATGGCCTTTGGCAAGCCGGAACAACACAACGGTCAGCATGATGGCACCGACCGTCACGTGGAAACCGTGGAAACCGGTCAGCATGAAGAAGGTCGAGCCATAGATGCCCGAGGTCAGCTTCAGGTTCAGGTCGTTATAGGCGTGGTAGTACTCATAGCCCTGCACGCACATGAAGATGGCGCCCAGTGCGATGGTGCAGAACAGCCAGAACATCGTTTTGCCGCGCAGATCGGCCAGCAGTGCATGGTGCGCAATGGTCAGCGTGACGCCTGAGGTCAGCAGCAGCAAGGTGTTGATGGTCGGCAGCGGGAACGGGCCCATGGTCTGGAAACCATCGACAATGCCGGCCGGACCAGCATTCGGCCAGGTCGCGACGAAGTCGGGCCAGATCAGGGCTTTGGTGTCCAGATCGCCAAGCCAGGGCATGGAAATCACCCGGGCATACCAGAGCGCCCCGAAGAAAGCCGCAAAGAACATGACCTCCGAGAAGATGAACCAGCTCATCGACCAGCGGAACGAGGTGTCGACCCGTTCGTTGTATTTGCCGCCTTCCGATTCCGAGGCGACCATGCCGATCCAGCCGAACAGCATGTAGATGAAGACCGCGCCAAAACCGTAAAGCGCATACGGCCCCCAGCTGGCACCGTTGGTCCAGCCAACCATGCCAAAGCCAAACAAGGCCAGCGCAATCGAACCGACCATCGGCCACTTGGACGGATCCGGCACGAAATAGTAGGGGGCAGCCCCGTGGGCGGACGAACTCATGAAAGCTTCCTTCTCTTTGAATGTTTTGAATCTTGACGCGGTCGCGGATTATCCCACGACCACACTAACGATCGTAATCAGCGTCAGTACAAAAACCGCCGCCATGCAAAGACCGGCAATGATCACATGCACCGGGTTCAACTGGGAAAAATCGGCCTGATGATCTTTGCTGCGCCGAACACCAAAAAACGACCACGCCACCGCCTTGATTGATTGCATGAAACCGGGGCGCGACTTGGCTTGCTCAGCCATGGATGACCTCGTCAGAACTGCTTTTGAGCGGACGGATGGCGACCGGGCGAGCCGGCACGGCAGCAATGCCGCCCACTTCGAAATAGGTATAGGACAAAGTAATTGTGTTGATGTCTTTGGGCAGCTCAGGGTCGATCACGAAGACCACCTGGAACGGTCGCGCCGAATGAGGTTCGAGCGTTTGCTGATCGAAGCAGAAGCATTCGATCTTGCGGAAGTAACGCGCGGCCCCTGCCGGCACATAGCTGGGAATGGCCTGGCCGGAGGTTTTCTGGTCGCCAACATTGGCCAGGTCATAGACCACCGTGAACAACTGTCCGGGATGCATCTCGGCATAGCCGATTTCAGGCTTGATCTTCATCGCGCCGCGATTGTTCGAATCGAACACGACCGTCACGGTCCGGGATTCATCGACCTGGGTGTTGCCGGCAAATTTCTCGGCTTCAGGATCGACACGGGTCAGAAAGTTGACGCCGGTCACTTCGCAGATGGCCTTGTAGATCGGCACCATCGCGTAGCCAAATCCGAACATCAGGAAGATCAGTACCGTCAGCTTGCCAACCACCTGCCAGTTCGCCTGGCTGGTGGTGGCGTTGCCGCCTGCCGCGGGGTCCGACCCCTTGTTGTGATCAGACATGCCTAGCCAATCAGATAGCGATTAACGATGACGCCAGCAAAAAACACGGCGGCAATCAGCCCCAACACCAGTGCGGTGCGCAAGTTGCTGGGGCGAGCCGGCGCCGTGTTCTGACCGTGCGCCGGGCCATGCTGTTGAGCCGTCATTACTTGACCTGCGGCGGGTTTTCAAAGGTGTGGAACGGAGCCGGGCTCGGAATCGTCCACTCCAGACCCTGCGCACCTTCCCAGACCTGATCTTTGGCTTTCTCACCGCCCTTGATGCATTTGATCACCGCGTACAGGAAGATCATTTGCGACAGACCGAAACCGAACGCACCGATGGTGGCGATCATGTTGTAGTCGGCAAACTGCATCGCATAGTCGGCATAACGACGGGGCATGCCGGCCAGACCCAGGAAGTGCATCGGGAAGAAGGTGATGTTGAAGAAGATCATCGACGTCCAGAAATGCCACTGACCCAGCTTCTCGTCATACATATGGCCGGTCCACTTGGGCAGCCAGTAGTAGGTGCCGGCAAACAGGGCAAACAAGGAGCCAGCCACCAGCACATAGTGGAAGTGAGCCACCACGTAATAGGTGTCATGCAGCGCGATGTCGAGCGGCGCGACGGCGAGAATCACACCGGTCAGGCCACCAATCGTGAACACGAAGATGAAGCCGATGGCGAACAGCATCGGGGTTTCAAAGGTCATGGAACCGCGCCACATCGTGGCCACCCAGTTGAAGATCTTCACGCCGGTTGGCACCGCGATCAGCATCGTCGCGTACATGAAGAACAACTGACCCGTCACCGGCATACCGGTGGTGAACATGTGGTGAGCCCAGACGATGAACGACAGAATCGCGATCGAGCTGGTCGCGTAAACCATCGAGCTGTAGCCAAACAGACGCTTGCGGGTGAAGGTCGGGATGATCTCGGAAACGATGCCGAAGGCCGGCAGGATCATGATGTAGACCTCGGGGTGACCGAAGAACCAGAAAATATGCTGGTACATCACCGGGTCACCGCCGCCAGCGGCGTTGAAGAAGCTGGTGCCGAAGTGACGATCGGTCAGCACCATGGTGATCGCACCGGCGAGCACCGGCATCACGGCGATGAGCAGGAAGGCGGTAATCAGCCAGGTCCAGGCGAACATCGGCATCTTCATCAGCGTCATGCCCGGCGCGCGCATGTTCAGCACGGTCGTGATGATGTTGATCGAGCCCATGATTGAGCTGGCACCCAGGATGTGGACCGCAAAGATGGCCATATCCATACCGGCACCCATTTGTACTGACAGCGGCGCGTAGAGCGTCCAGCCGGCGGCGGTAGCACCACCGGGTACAAAGTAGGACGTGATCAGCAACAACGCAGCCGGCGGCAGCA
>CAXBNM010000280.1:0-6386 GCA_963976885.1 uncultured Burkholderiaceae bacterium | reverse complement strand
CAGTGGCCACCCGGCACAATGCAGAAAATCGATGGATCGAGTGGTTGCGCGGTCGCGGCCCGGTAGATGCCCAGCAAAGCCATCAGAATCAGCACAATGCCGACTGCGCGGCGGATGCCGGCAGCTCCGCCCAGCCGGGCCAGCCACTGCGACCCGGCACCGATCAGCAGCAAATTAGGCAAGGTGCCCAGGCCGAACACGGCCATCAGCAAGGCGCCGCTGACGGCATTGCCACTGCTCAACGCGCCCAGCAAGACGATGTAGACCATGCCGCAAGGCACGAAGCCCCAGACCGCCCCGGCCAGAAAACCACCGGCCGGACCGCTGGCACCGGCCCGCCGCGCCGCTAACGGCTGCAAAAGCCGCCAGACGCGCAACCCAAGCCGCTCAGTCCAGAGCAAGGGGCCGCGCACGCCCAGCACCCAGCCACCAATGGCGAGCATCAGCACACTGCTGACAAGAAACAAGCTGCGCTGCACGGGCAGGATGTTTGCCAGAAGCCAGGCGGTCGACCCAAAGGCCCCAGCGATCCCGCCCAATACTGTATAAGTCGAAATTCGGCCGATATTGATATATAACGGCAAGGCGTCGAAGCGCGGCATCCGCTGGTGGGCAATGACCGCCACCGGCGCGGACACTGGCCGGTAGGTCATGGCCGTCAGCAAGCCACCGCACATGCCGGCACAATGCAGCCCACCCAGCAGACCCAGTAAAAAGACAGAAAGCAGCGTCATCGAAACACTATGGACAGTTTGATGCCCACACCTTTGATCAAGATCAAATTTGCCGCAAAGTTGCTTGGTAAATTGTGCCTTTTCAGCATCGCGAGTACCTGATGGAAATCCCCGGGGATCCGACCCTTCGCTATCTTGGCGCCCATGCTGATGTTCTGGTCATTCTCACCAGGCTGAGCCTGTTTGCGCAAACCGCCGCCCTGCTGACGCCTGAACAGCGCCAGGAGAACGCGGTCGGCTTTATCGAGCCGCTGCAGGCCGCCATCAACGAACATCATGCCGACGAGGAAAGTACGTTGTTCGTGCAGATGATCGATCTGGCCCGCGATGCCACCGAAAAAGAAACCACACAGAACCTCATCAGCCAGCTGGTTCAGGAGCACCGCGACATTGAAGCGACCTGGTCCGAGGTGCGGCAGGTGCTGATCACGCTGGCCGAACAAGGCGAGCACGCGACGGTAATGCCTGACGCCCGGCGTTGCGCCGATTTGCTCGCTCGCTACCAGCAACACGCCAACTTTGAAGAAACCGTGGTGTTGCCGCTCGGGCAGAGCATTCTGTCAGATAGCGGGGGGCGGTCCAGCCTCGCGCCGGGTGACCTCAGACACCGGGTCGACAATCTGCCCGGCTACATCTGATCCGGCACCAGCAGGCATCGCAATTTGCTGCAGGCCGACCAGGTCGGTAATGACAATATGGCGCTGCGCTACCTGAATCAGCCCCTGCCGGCTGAAGCGGCCCAGCGCGCGACTGACGGTTTCGATGGTCATGCCCAGATAGCTGGCCATTTCCTGGCGCGACATCGCCAGCTCGAAGTCGGTCGGTGAGCAGCCCATTTGCATCATGCGCTCGCCATGGCTGATCAGAAAACGCGCCAGCCGTGCCGGCGCCGACAAGGTACTGATGGCCATGGTGGCGAGTTGATCGTGCACGATCTGCCGACTGATGATCTGCAGCAAAGTGGATTCCAGGCCTTGCCTGAAACGCAGAAAGTCACCGCGACGCGCGAACGGAATCACAACCACATCGGCAACGCCGAGTGCAACCGCTTCGTTCAGGTAGTAACCGGAACCGATGCCATCGGCGCCCATCAGGTCACCGCGCGACCAGAAGCCCATGACTTGCTCATGCCCGTTCTCGTTGACATAAACAGACTTGAACCAACCGGCGTTGACCAGGTACAAGGATTCGAAATCCTGACCACCGCGGATCAGGCGCTGCCCTGCCCGCACCCGTCGATGGGCAAACGGTGGCATGCCGGCGTTCTGGTCCGACGGCTCATTGAGCAGTTCGCGCAAATCACCGGACCAATGGCTTTCGGGAGACCGCGTCGCATGGGGCGCTGAAACCGATTTCAAGGGCATATCCACCGCTCGACGAGGCCGGCATGCAAACGAAGCAGACCGGACGAAATTGATGACTCGTCTGGCGCCCGCCACTTTGGCCACTGGTGCCATATGCCGTGCAACTTCCCAACGACCGAGTCCATAGGCGCTGAGTTTACATGACAGCGTTGACCGCCCTGACAGTAAATCCTGTGTTGGCGCCCCAGCATGCGGAATCTGAAAATCTGCTGGTTTGGCGGTGCCCCACTGGAAAAAGGGGGGCGTCAGCAGGTTTCGGGCTCCAACGCCGCTGCAGGTACATTAGCGCGAGCATTTACGAAGCTGACAACGGCGACGAAGGTAACAACAACGGCCGTGCTGCTGAACGCTCTGCTGCCAACCAAGCCCGCCTACATGCATTTCCGAGACTGACCTGACATTGGACACTACCCTGATTTTGATTGCGGCTGCCGCGTTTCTGTTTGCCGGCACCATTAAAGGACTGGTTGGCCTTGGCCTGCCGACCGCTTTCATTTCCATGCTGTCGCAAGTCATCGATCCTCGCGTAGCGATAGCCTTGCTGTTTGTGCCGGCACTGGTGCTCAATGTCCGTCAGGTGCAGCGCAGCGGCGGGTTCCGGCGCAATCTGCGGGCGGTGGGCCCGTTTGCCGCCGTCATGTTCGTCACCATCTGGTACGTATCGCGGTTTGCCGCCAGCCTGAATGTAGAAGCGATGCTGATCGGCGTCGGCACCGTCATCGTCTTGTTCGTGCTCAGCAATCTGCTCAGTGCGCCGCCGCCAATTCCAGCCCGCCTGGACAAGCCGCTGCAAGTCATTGCTGGTGCTATTGCCGGCATCATGGGCGGCCTGACCGCCATCTGGTCACCGCCGATGGTGATCTATCTGCTCGCCCGCCGCGTTGACAGCGAAACATTCATCGGCACCACCGGCATTCTGATTCTGGCCGGCAGTATTCCGCTTTTTTTCGGGTACTGGCAGGTTGGCCTGCTGACCGCCCCGCTGGCGGGCGTTTCAGCAGTGATGATCGTGCCCGCGCTGCTGGGTTTCGGGCTCGGTGAATGGATGCGCCGACGGCTCAACCCGCCGCAATTCAAACGGCTTGTGCTGGTCGTCTTTTTTCTGATGGGGCTTAATCTGCTGCGCAAGGGTTTGCTGTAATCGGCCGAGCCAACCGCTCTACTCAACACCACTCTCTGTATACTGCATGTAGAACACAAACAACTCGCACGAACTGCTCACATCCCGGAACACACCGGTTTGTATCCAGTTCGTCCGGCAGACAATGGAAACTCCCAAGACAGATATGCTCGCCGACGAAACCAGTCAGCCGATTTCCCGACGCAGCCTGCACGACGAGATCGTGACGCGGGTGCGCGACCTGATTATCGAAGGCGTTCTGGCACCGGGTACCCGCATCAACGAAACCCGTCTCGGCCAAACCTTGGGCGTATCAAGAACGCCGCTTCGGGAGGCGCTTAAATTTCTGGCCAGTGAAGGACTGATCGAACTGGTGGCCGCTCGCGGTGCCATCGTGCGCAAATTTTCGGCCAAGGATGTGCGCGACATGCTCGACGTGCTCGCTTTGCTCGAAGCGTTCGCGGCCCGGCAGGCCTGCCAGAACGCCAGCGACGAAGACATCATCTCTTTGCGCCAGATCCACGACCGAATGGTCGCCCTGCACAAGGAGAACAATCGTCTTGAGTACTTCAAACTCAACCAATTGATTCATTCGACTTTGCTGCGGCTGTCGGGTAACCCGACGTTGGAAGAATCGCATCAATCGATTCAGTCCAGACTGAAGCGCATTCGCTATATCGGGAATCAGGCACCAGGAGGCTGGGTCGAGGCACTGGCCGAGCATGACGAGATGATTCGCGCGCTGGAAGCCCGCGACGGTGACAAACTCGCGGAAGTTGTCACGCGCCACATGGACATGACCTGGAAGCGCGTACTGCCGACACTCTGAACAAGGCCTGACCGGCCTTGCCCCGCCGATCAGGCGTCCGGCGCTGCCGACACATCAGGCAGCAGCGATACCACTGCAGCGCCGTCCAACTCACTGTTGCCCTGCGCAACCAACATCCGAAACATGGTCAGAGCCTGCGAGGCCATTGGCATCGCAAGATGTTGATCCTTCGCAGCGGTATGAAGCATCTCCAGGTCTTTGAGAATCTGGCGGGCATAACCACGGGGCTCGAAGTCCTCGTTAATCATCCGCTCGAACAAAATCGGCAACAGGTTGGAACCGGCATGGCCCAGTTCAAGCGCGTGCGGAATGCGGGTGGCATCAACACCATAGGCTTGCGCCAGACGCAGCGCCTCGGCCATCAGGCAGTACGTCGGCAGCACCAGCGATTGATTGACCAGCTTGGTGGCCTGACCGGCACCCACCGCACCCATCGCCGTAAACCGACCCAGATCAGCCATCAACGGCGTTATCCGGTCCAGAGCTTGCGTCTCGCCGCCGGCCATGATCGAGAGCGTGCCGCTGGCTGCGGCATCAGGCCCGCCCGATACCGGTGCGTCAACCATGGCAATGCCGCAGCTGTCTTGCAACTGCTGAGCCAATTGACGTGTCAGATCGATGTCAGTGGTTGAATGATCGACGAGTACCTTGCCGTCCAGCCGACCTGCCGACAGTACGCCTTGCGCACCGCCGATCACTTCGGCCACGGCAGCCGAACTGGTTACGCACAACAACAACACGTCACAACTGGCAGCCAACGCCGCTGGCGACGCGGCCGGGATGAGTCCGTCCTTGCCTGTTGCGTCAATTTTTGCGGCGTCGATATCAAAACCGCTGACGGCATGCCCCTTGGCCATCAAGCGGCGGGCTATCGCACTACCCAACAAACCCAGGCCAATAAATCCGATCGATTGAACAGTCATCGCAGAAGCTCCGGCAAAAGAAGTGCTATCGCCGGAAATGCCGTCAATAGCAACAGAGTCAAAAACAGCGGGATGTACATCGGCACCATCGCTCGCACCAGTTGGGTGAACGAAAGCCCTGTCATGCTGCACAGCAAGAACAAGGTCAGCCCGAACGGTGGCGTCGTTGTACCGATCATCAGATTGAGAATTACCACAATACCCAGATGCACCGGATCGACCCCGGCCGCCATCATCGGTGTAGCCACGATCGGCACCAGCAGCAACGTGGCCGTGGTGGAATCTATGAACATTCCCGCTACAAAAAAGATCGCATTGACGATCAGCAACAGCACGAAGGGACTGTCAGAGATGCCCTTGAACCAGACCGCGAAGTCTTGCGGAATTTGTTCGACCGCCAGAATCCAGCCGAACATCGCGGCCGCGGCGACAATGAACAAGATCGCGGCAGTGCTGCGCACGGTTTCCAGTGCCGCCCGATAAATGAAGGCCCAGGTCATGTCGCGGTAGTAAAGCACGCCAACGATCAACACATAGACCACCGCTACCGACGAGGCCTCAGTTGGCGTGAATCGCCCCGACAACATGCTGCCAATCAGAATGACCGGTGCCAGCAACGCCGGAGCGGCGGGGACGAAAGCGCGCCAAAGCTCACTGCTTCGCGGCCAACGGGGCGCACGCGGCAAATCCGTGCGCATCGCAATGATCGCAACAGTAATCATCAACATCGCCACACACAGCAAGGCCGGCAAAATGCCGGCAACCAGCATTTGCAATGCCGACACCGAAGTGACCGAGGCGTAGATGATGATGGGAATCGAAGGAGGAAAGATCGGACCAACTACCGCCGACGCACCGGTAACCGCGGTCGAGAAAGGCAAGGGAAAGCCGCGATCGCGCATGGCCTTTATTTCAATTCGCCCCAGGCCGCCGACATCGGCAAGTGCCGCACCGGAAATACCTGAAAAAATAAGACTGGCAAAAATATTGACCTGCGCAAGGCCACCATACAAACGTCCCACCAGGACGTCGGCAAAGTGGAACAACTTTTCAGTGATGCCAGCCGCGTTCATCAGGTTGCCCACGAAGATGAACACCGGCACCGCAACCAGCGGAAAACTGTCGAGCGCATACAAGGTGCGCTGCGATATGGTGACCAACGGTATGCCTTCCCAGACGATATAGGCAATCGAGGGAATCAGGATTGAAAAGGCAACCGGTACACCGAGCAGAAACAACGCGAAAAACGCGATGATGACTAATATCCCAAGGCTCATTCTTTCTCCAGGGTCAAGCGCCGGAAGCGCCGCGTCAAGGGCTTCACAGAACTGGCGCGCTACCGTCAACCGGCGGCGGCGCGCGACGCACTGCTACCCAGAGGCAGCCCAGAGACATCAGTGCCAGACCAACCAGAAA
>CAXBNM010000279.1:0-6391 GCA_963976885.1 uncultured Burkholderiaceae bacterium | reverse complement strand
CTGGCAGGAGTTGCTCGGTCAGGCCGGCGGGCCGGTGCGTGCGCCGCTGCTGCAACTGACCGAAGCCGAGAAAGCAGCCACGCTGCAGGCGTTTGAACAATGCGGTCTGCAGCGTTGAGCAGCACTGACCGCGCGGCGCGTCGCCCATGAGCACCATCTGGGTCGACGCCGATGCCTGCCCGGTCGTCATCAAGGAGATGCTCTACCGGGCGGCGCGGCGCACCGGCGTGCAGGTCACCTTTGTGGCCAATCAGTATCTGCAGATTCCGGCCTCGCCGAACATGAACTTCGTGCAGGTCGAGCGCGGCTTTGATGTGGCCGACAATGAAATCGTCAAACGCACGCAGCCGGACGATCTGGTCATTACCAGCGACATTCCACTGGCCGCCGACATTCTTGCCAAGGGCGGCCAGGCCTTGAGTCCGCGTGGCGAGAAGTTTTCGCCAGACACCATCGGCGGGCAGCTGACGATGCGCGACCTGATGGACACCTTGCGTGGCAGCGGCATCGAAACCGGCGGACCGCCGGCGATGACCCAGCGGGATCGCAATGCGTTTGCCGGCCATCTCGATCGCTGGCTGGCGCGTCAGACCTGAGCGGCCGGCCAGCGCTCAGTCTTTGTCGAGCAGTTCGGTCAGCGCCTGATTGATGAAGGCCTGGTCGGCCGGTTGCGCAACCGGGTTGCCGGCGCGATGCCCCCATATTGACGGAATCACTTTCAGGTCGGCGCGGCGCAGGTGCTGCAATTCGTGCTGATTGTCGTCAATGCGGAAGTAGGCATCGGTTTCGCCGGGCATCAGCAAGGTGTGTGCGCTGATGGCTTGCAGCGCAGCGGTCAGATCGCCATTGAATTGCGTATTGGCGCTGATGTCACCGGCCTGCCAGGTGCGCAATTGCCAGAGCAGATCGTTGGCATTCTTGCTGCGGAAGTTGCCTTCCCAGTTGCCGATCAGAAAGTCGTCCAAGCTCGCATAACCAAGCGAGCGCCAGAGTTCTTCCCGGTAAAAGGGTTCGGACAGCGCCCAGCCTGCGTAAATGCGCCCCATGGCTTGCAAGCCTTTGACTGGCGTTTCCTGAAACCAGCCATCGCGAAACGCCGCATCGGCAGTCAGCGCCGCTTCGATGCTGCGCAAAAACACCTGGTTGTAAGCCCCGGTACGGGCCGAGCCGCAGCACACCGAAATGCGGGCCACCGCATCGCCATACAGTGCCCCCCAGTGATACGCCTGTTGCGCGCCCATTGACCAGCCGTGCACCAGCGCCACCTGATTGATACCGAATACATCGTGCAACAGACGGCGCTGCTGCGTAACGTTGTCATAGGCGGTGAAGACGGGAAAACGATTGCCGTCGTAGGGCGCTTGCGCGTGGGTGCTCGGCGAGGTCGACAAGCCATTGCAGAACATGTTGGGGATGATGATGAACCAGCGCGTCGGGTCCAGCGCCTGTCCGGGGCCGATCAGCCATTCGGTATCGGTATGTTTGGCCCCGTAAGAGGTGGGGTAGACGATGACATTGCTTTTGTCGCGGTTCAGTTCACCGTAGCTGCGCCAGATGATCTGCGTATCGGGCAGGGTGATTCCGCATTGCAAGCTGACCCGGCCGCATTGAAAGACGCCGTCGTTGATGGGGTAGTCGATGGTTCTCTCCTTGGTTCGAGGGCTACGGTGACAAGGTCAGCCGGTCTGACCTCTGGGCCAGGCGCTGCGCAAGCGACTATACCGCAGGCCTGTGCGGTCGCTGGCAGGCGCTTGCGTCAATCGGACCGATACTGGCAGGGTCGTTCAAAGGGCATTCAGAGCGCTGGCCCTAGAATCAGGGTTGGCTCCGGTGCGTGTTCAACCCCCGGAGAACTTATTCAATGAAGAGGAGCACCGAATGCAACATCAATTACAAGCCTATATCGACGGGCAGTGGGTCGAGCCGGCAGGCAAGCAAGAGCTGCCTGTCATCAACCCGGCCAATGGCGAATCGTTTGCCACGATCCGGTTGGGTAATGCCGAAGATGTCGATAATGCGGTGAAAGCGGCGCGCAAGGCGTTTGCCAGCTTTTCCCAGACCACGCCGGCCGAGCGTGCCGCGTTGCTGGAAAAAATTGTTGAGGTGTATCTGTCCCGCGCCGAAGAAATGGCCGGCATCGTCTCGCAAGAGATGGGCGCGCCCATGAAAATCGCCACCGCCGCGCAAGTGCCGGCTGGTGTGGGTCACTTCAAACAGGCTATCCGTGCGTTGCAGTCGTTCGAGTTTCATGAAGACGGCAAGCGGGCCCGCGTGGTGCGCGAGCCCATCGGTGTGTGCGCGATGATCACGCCCTGGAACTGGCCGCTCAACCAGATTGCCGCCAAGGTTGCGCCGGCACTGGCCGCCGGTTGCACGGTGATTCTCAAGCCCAGCGAAATCGCGCCGCTCAACGCACTGCTGTTTGCCGAAATCATGCACGACGCTGGCGTGCCGGCCGGTGTGTTCAATCTGATCAATGGTGATGGACCGGGCGTTGGTGTGGCCTTGTCGCGCCACCCCGATATCGACATGATCTCGTTTACCGGTTCGACCCGTGCCGGCGTGTCGGTGGCTCAGGAAGCCGCCCCGACCGTCAAGCGCGTCGCCCAGGAGCTCGGCGGCAAGTCGCCCAATATCATTCTTGACGGTGCCGACTTTGAAAAGTCGATCTCCCGCGACACCTTTGGGGTTTGCGTGAATACCGGTCAGTCGTGCAACGCGCCGACCCGGATGCTGGTGCCGAAAGCCCGCATGGAAGAAGCGGCCGCTATTGCTGCTGCAACGGCCAACAAGATGCGCGTGGGCAATCCGGCCGACGACAAAACCCAGGTCGGTCCGCTGGTCTCGGAAGCTCAGTTCAACAAGGTGCAGGCGCTGATTCAGAAAGGCATCGACGAAGGCGCAACGCTGGCCGCTGGCGGTGTTGGCTTGCCGGATGGTCTGGACAAGGGCTACTTCGTCAAACCGACGGTTTTTGCCAATGTCAGCAATGACATGACGATTGCCCGCGAAGAGATCTTCGGACCGGTGCTGTGCCTGATCGGCTATGACGACATTGAAGATGCGGTGCGCATTGCCAATGACACTCCCTATGGCTTGTCTGCCTATGTGAGCGGTGCCGACATTGAGTCGGCAGCAGCCGTCGGAGCCCGCCTGCGGGCCGGCAACGTGCACCTCAATGGCGCCGGGGTCGATCCGAGTGCACCGTTTGGTGGCTACAAGCAGTCCGGTAACGGGCGCGAGTTTGGCAAATGGGGCCTCGAAGAGTTCCTTGAAACCAAAGCCATGTTGGGTTACAACGCCGCCTGATCGGGGGGCGACACTTCTTCCATTTGCAGTTTCCCCCCTTTTGGGGGGACACTAGCAAAAGGTGTCCGTAAAAGCAGGCCAACCCCCATTGCGCGGGGCTGGTTTGTTTGCAGAGACAACGTTATCGTTTGCGCTTAGCTGCAGCTAAACGGGGAGGAAGTGTCATGTATGTATCGTTCAACGACATCCAGGGCTATACGCTTTTTGGTGGCGAAGAAACCCTGGGTTCACTGGCCGACGTCTATTTCGACGATCGCAGTTTTCAGGCTTCCTATCTCGTTATCGAAACGGGGGGCTGGTTCTCTTCCAATCAGGTGCTGATTCGTGCTGACCAGGTCGGCAAGGTCGAGCCTTCCATGCGTGCCTTGCACAGCAATATCACCAAGACCGAAATCGAGAACGCACCGCCGGTTGGCAGCCGCAAGCCAGTCTGCGATCAACACCAGCGTCAATGGCTGGTTGCCGCCGGGCAGGGAGCGTTGCTGGCCGGGGCTTCAGGCGTGACCTTGCCGCCGATGATTACCGAAACCGAAGCTGACGCCGGTCAGGAACCCGAACCCACCGAAGAAGAGCGTCACCTGCGCAGTGCGCGCGAGGTGGTCGGCTACAACGTCAAGGCTCTCGATGACGAGCTCGGTTCGATCTCCGATCTGGTGATTACTCCCAAGAGCTGGTCGGTCGCTTATCTGGCCGTCGACACCGGTAACTGGTTGCCCGGCAAGCTGGTGGTCGTTCCACCGGTCTGGGCACGGACCATCTCCTGGGAAGACCGTCATGTGGTGCTTGAGATGACGCGCGAGAAAATCCGCAACAGTCCAGCGCTGGAAAGCCTGGAAAGCCTTGAGCAAAGCTATGGCAACGCGCTCAGCTCCTACTATGGTTATCCGATGGTCTGATCGGGCGGTGCCGTCTGCGCAGGCGGCACTGATTCAGGTAGAGTAGCTGCACACCACTGAGCGCCCAGGAGAAACTGATGAGCAACAAGTCGCCATTCGATATCGCCGAAATGATGAAAATGTTCGCCCCGGATCAAATTGCCAAAATGTTTGACCCCAAGCAGATGGGTGCCGCTTTTGATCCGGCCAAGTTCAAAGGCTTTGATCTCGACAAGGCGATCAAAAGCAATCAGCGCAACTATGAAGCCATGGTTGCAGCCAACAAGGCGGCCGCCGATGCCTATAAAACCTTCTATGAAACGCAGATGGGGGTTTACAAGGATGTAATGGCCGGGGCCGGCAAGCATGCCGAAGCCTTGCAGGCCAAATCGGTGCCCGATCTGCAGAAGAAGCAAGCCGAGATCTACAACGACGCGGTGGCCAAATCGATGGCCATCATGACCGATCTGGCGGCGGCCACGAAAAAGGCCAATGAAGATGCGTTTGCGGTCATCAAGGCTCGGGTCGAAGAAGCCGTGTCTGATATTCAGAAGAAATGATGGGTTTCGGTCAGTGCCGGGCCTGCGGGTCTGGCGCCGGCCGCGCAGGCAAATGAGCATTCGCGGGGCGGCAATTGGTCGCACTGCTGTTTACCTGGCCCACTTGATCCGGCTCTCTTCAGCTGGCCTTCCATAGCCAACCCTCTTACCCAAGCGCTCCTGCCATCGCTGATTGCAGTCGATAGCGCTGCGCGGTAAACACTGGCAGCCGTTGCTGTCTTGCCGGTGTGTCCGTATGTGGCCCGCCACGGCGCTTGCCGTGGCCCCCGTTCCCCCTCGACCGAACCGTCGGCCGGGCACCAGAAAAAACGCTGCATCCAAAACAGCGATCGGCCCGTAGTCCTTTCATGAAGAATGAATTCGCAAACTCGCCGGGCGGCAAGCCGGGCCGGGACCGGGTCGTGGTGCGGGCCGCAAAGCCGCGGCGCCGCCTGGCCTATCGGCCGCTTGCCACGAATCGACATCGGGAGGTCGGGATGGCCACCAGTACCAATCTGGTTTTGCGGCGCCACGTCATTGCGGCGCTGGTGTTGGGCGCCGTGACGGCGTCGATACTGTTTGATCTGGTGCCCACGGCGCCGGCTTCGACGGTGCGTGAGTTCCGGCCAACAGCCATTGCCGCCGCACCGCCGCCGACCGAGACGGTGCTGGTGCGTCTGCCCGCCGCCAACCGCGACCGGGCGCTGCGTCAGGCGGCGCGCGATGTGCGTGCGCGACAAAGCGCCGATGCCGATCCGGGGCAGGCCCTGGCTCGGGCGCGCCATCTGATGGCTGTGATGCGGCAAAGCGGCGATGCCCGCCTGGCCGGCTATGCCGAGAGCTTGCTGATTGCGCCGGCGCTTGCAGCTTTGCCGGCGGCCCGGCTGGCCCTGGCTGATCTCTATCAGCATCAGCATCGCTTCGAGGCCGCCGAAAACCTGCTGGCCGAACTACGCCAGCGTGCCGCGGGCGAGGTGACGGTGTGGTTGCTCAGTGCCAATGTGGCCCGGGTGCAGGGGCGGCTCGCCGATGCGATGGCCGCTTGCAATCAGGCGCAGCGGCTTGAGCTGTCGGCATGGACGGCCGTGTGCCGCGCCGACCTGCTGATGCTGCGCGGCGATGATCAGGCCTGGTCACAGCTGCATCAGACGTTGGCCGGGCTGGACCGGCGGGTCGTCGATGGCGATGCAGCCTTGGCGGGTTGGCTTGGTGATCTGGCCGACCGTGCTGGCGCGCCCGAGCAAGCCGAGCGCTATTTCAAGCGTGCGATGTTGCTGGGAGCCAGCCCTTATGTGGTCGATCGCTATCTGCGCTTTCTGATCGAACGCGGCGAACTCGATGCGGCGCAGAACATCATGCAATGGTGGTTGGTCCGCCATCCCGATGAGCAACGGGTCAGTCAGGTCAATCAGGTGTTGTTGGCCAGTGCCCGTGGCAACCCCGAACAGGCGCAGCAATTGGCGCAGCGTTTTGTGGCCGGCTCGGTGCCGGCCAGCGAAAACAGTGATCGGGTTCATTGGCGTGAGCTGACCCGGGTGGCGCTGGCCACCGAGCCGGGGGCCACGCAAGCGCTGTCGCTGGCGCGCGAGAACTGGGCAAGACAGAAAGAGCCTGTCGATGCGCGGCCGACGTCAGCGATCAACTGCGTACCGAACTGCGTCGTCTTGG
>CAXBNM010000278.1:0-6399 GCA_963976885.1 uncultured Burkholderiaceae bacterium | reverse complement strand
GCGCCTTCAGCTCGACCAGGATTTCCGAGAGCTCGCCGCGCGGATCGGCCGGCAAGGTTCCTTTCAACTCCAGATTACCGGTCAGACGCGCATTGATGCCACTGCCCATCACACGCAATTTCTCACCAAGATCAAGTTTGAGCAATGTGTCTACCTTGATGCCGGCGTCGTTTTCAGCGGTCTTGGTCGGATCAGCTTTGGGAGCAACAATTACCTTGCCTTGCTTATCGACCTCAACGATTTGCACATCGTCGGGCAGGCTGGGCGCGCCCGAGCCCGCCACTTCGACCAGACCTTCATCGACTTTCATGTCGCCGCGCCAGGTCATGCCGTCGCGGTTGGCCACCAATTTGGTTTTGCCACTCAGAATGATGCTCTGGCCAGGTCCGATCGGCACGATGAAACCACTGGTATTCAGATTGAAACTACCGTCGAGTGGTACAGAACTTTCAGCGCCCGCGCTGGGCGTCAATATCCTGGCCTGACCGTTGAGTTCGACGCGGCCCTCGCCGGTGCGCAAGAGTAATTCGCGCAACTCGATGCGCTGATCGGACACGGTGGCGTCGAGACTGCCCCTGTCGAGCCGCCAGCCAAGCGCCGGTTGCACCAGAGCCAGCTCGGCGCCGTTGATGCGGGCGTTATAGCTGGGTTCGGACAGACGCCCGCCAACCGAGCCGGCCACGCCGACCTTGCCATTCACCACCCAGTCCGGTTCGGTGAAACGGCGGGTAAACGCCAGCGAAGGCAAGCTCAACTCGAAGTTACCGTCAAGCTGTCCATTGTCGAATCGGATATCAGCCTGATTGGCGCTGCCATTGCTGGCCAGACCGATGGGCTTTTTCGCGTTGGCGATCTCGGTAATGCCGGCCAGCACGCGCCCGCTCAAATCTTCAGCGCTGGTCCCTGACAAATCAAAGCTGCCGTCCAGACGCAGGCCGTTCAGCTCTTCAGGCAAGGCCTTGGTCTGAAACGCTGACGCCAGTTGCGCAACCGGCAACGCGTCGATTTTGCCGCGCGCGGCAAAACTCGGTTGTTCGCCGAGGGCCAGAAACAATCGCTCGATAGCGAGCGCACCACGCGCACCGCCGCCACTGACCGCAAGCTTCAGATCATCGAGTTCAATCCTTTCGGCCGAGGCACTCAGTGGCGCAGGCGCCCGCGAACGTATGCTCATCTTGCCGTCCGAGCGCAGCGAAGTAATCGCGCCTTGCCAGGCCGGCGCATCGGCGAGTTCGGCGCGACCATCAGCAATCAGAGCCAGCGACTGGCCAGACAGCAAGGTATCGAAACGCAACTGATGCTTATCGGACGAGCCTTTGAGTGTCAGCGTGGTTTTATCAATTCGCTGTCCTGCTACCTGCAAGCGGCCCAGCCGCACACTCAGATCGAGCGCGGCGTCGGCGGGCAGCGGTTGGGCAAGCGGCAACTGCGCGCTCAGATCCAGCGAACGCAACGTGATTGGCTCGCCGTCGGTCGGCGCGAAACGCAAGCGCCGGCCATTCAACTCGGCCGACAGATGCAAGGCATCAAGCGCACCGCGCAACTGACCTTTGAGCTCGGCACTGCCGTCCAGGCGTGCATCGATTGCAGCCGGGTCGGCAGCAAGCACGTTGAAGTTGAGCGCCGAGGCGGTTGACTTGCCTGCCTTCGCCGTGTCAGGAGCAGCATGGGCGCGCAGCGTGCCGTTGGCGCTGATCTGATTGCGCCCAAAATCGAGCCTGGCATCAATGCCGCGCAGTTGCTGCAGGCCACCGGCGGCGCGCATCACAAGACCTGCTTTGACATTGGCGGACAGTGCCTGACCCGCCAACTGACTATCGCGCAGCGTCAGGTTCATCTGCAAATCGGGTGCCGGTTCGATGGCTCCACTGACAGCCCAGTTGCCATTGATGATGCCTTGTCGCCACCGCGGCTCAAGCGCTACCGAGCGTGGAATCCATTGATTCAAATCGAAACGCGCCAGCTCGCCTTGCAGATCGATATCAATGGGACTGACAATGCGGGCCTTGCCCTTGGCTTGCAGACGGGCCTTGCCCATCTCGACTCTCGCGGTGGTCAGATGCAGGGTTTCACCATCGAGCTTGCCACTGACTTTCACCATGGCCTGACCGGTGGGCAGACTGGCCAACAGCGGTTCGGTCACGCTCGCTGACTGGGCTGGGCCAGCAGCGGGTTTTGAATTGACTGCTGGTTTTGAATCGGCCAGCGGTTGCTGACCGGTCGCCTGCTTCAAGTCAATATCAAAGCCTTGCGCCGATACCTTGATGGCGCCGGTCAGCGCGGTGGCGAGTTCAGGCCCTGCAAACTGGGCGATGTCGAGCCCTTGCACCGCCAGGTCGGCCAGCACGACAGGGATCGTGGTGCCGGCCACTTTTTGCTGTTCGTCGAGCTTGATATCGACCTGGCCGGCAATGGTGGCGCTGCCGCGCGTAGCGGGCAAGCTGATGGCCAACTCCTGCAAACGCACTTGTTGCAGCGCGCCGGCAAGCGGATCATCGAGCAGGACTTGGGTGACGAGTTTGCGTAGCGGCACTTTGCCGGCGTTCAACGCGCCGGCCTCGGTGTTGTCGACCTGCAGATCAATACGCCAATGCGGCAAAGGCTCACCGCTGCTGTCCAGGGTGCGTACCTTGACACCCAGCGCGATACTGGCCAGTGGCAGCGCTGGATCGAGCCGCTGCGGGGCAAACTTTTGCAGCGACAAATCGGCTGCAACCAATGGCGACAGTGCGAGCGGGTTCAAGGTTGCGCGCAAATCAATCGGAGCCTGCGCAAGCGTACCGGCGGTGCTCAATCCGAGCCGGTTCAGATCTCCGTCACCACGCAGCCCGAGTTGGTAGCTGACCGGGTCAACGGTGCCGCTTGCATCGAGTTGCAGGCGAACGGGATGCGGCACTTCGGCGCCCATCGACACTTGCCCGCCAGCGAGCACACCCCATGGTGAACTCACGCCGAAATTGTTGATGGAATAGGTGCCGTCTGCATAGGACATTGCCAGCGCGAGATCGGTAATGACGATCGGCGCGGCAGCCGGTGCGGGAGCGGCCGGCAGCAACTCGAACCGATCCACCCGAAGCTCATCAACGCGCACCTCAATCGGCAGCGCCAGTGACCCGGGCATCTCGATGGCTTGCCGCGGCGCCGGATCGTCTTGTCCGGGCGGCAACTGCAATTGCACATTGGCCACGCGCAGATGGTTGATGATCAGCTTGCGCTGTACCAACGAGGACAATGACCAGTCGGTATCAAGCCCATCAGCCGCGACGCTCATCTGACCATCTGAATAAAGCAAGCTGCCGATCTTGACGCCACGCCACAAGCTGCCGGAAACCTCATTGGTGTCCAGAGTGCCCCCGGCATCGACCACAAACGGGCGCGCCTGATCGAGCACGAAGCGCAATCCTGGTGGACTCATGACAAAGACAATGGCCGCGCCCAGCAGCACTACCAGTACGATCAGCAGCAGCAAGGCCACGCGCAACACGCGCCAGACCAGCGAGCGCCGGCGGGCGGGCTTGACGGTGGCGGCAGGCGGCGGATTTGCCGCGCCGGCGGGCGCGTCGGTAGCCATCTAGAACGAGTAACCGACGGAGAAATGCAGACGCAGGCGCCGGGCCTGATGGCCGTAGGCCATATCAAGGTTGACCGGGCCGATCGGCGTGCGGAAGCGCACACCCAGACCGGTGCCTGATACCGGGATGTAGTCTTGCCGGGTATCGACCGCATTGCCGTAGTCGAAGAACGCGGCCAGCGAATACAGATCGCTCATCCGGTGCTGATACTCGATGCTGCCCAGCAACTCGTAGCGACCACCGACCGTCGCGCCAGCATCGATGACGCCGAGGGAGCGGTAACTGTAGCCGCGAATCGTCTGCGCGCCACCGGTGCGGAACAGGTTTTCCGAGGGAATGCCATCGCGTGAATCGGCCGAAACAATACCGACCTCACCGAGCAGCAACAAAGTGCCGTCCTTGAAAATTGAGTCACGTGGCATCGGCTGGAAACGAATGGCGCGGGTATAGATGCGGCCAAAGGTCTGATCGGAAAAGAGCTGGTCGTAGGCGCCCGAGACTTGCGCGCTGATGGTGTAGCCACTGCGCGGGTCGATGGACGAATCGAGTTTGCGCAGATTCCAGGAGTAGCCGAGCACCAGTGCCGATTGCGAAAAGGTTCGCCCGTCAGCCCCGGAGCCGGCAGCAATGCGCTGTTGTTCCGTCTGGTATTGCAGCGACAGGAATGTTTCGATATTGCCAACCCGCCGGCCACGCCCGATATAGGTGTTGCTGGAGGTGCTGACCAGGCCTTCGACATCTTCGCGCTCGACCCGGCCACCAAAACCATTGAAGTAGTTCTGATCGTCGTAGGGGGTACGCACATTGGCGAACGCCTGCTGCTTTTTGGCCGACACAATGATCGCCGACTCAAGCTGCCAGTTGCGATTGAACAGATTGCGATGCTGCAGGCCAAGCTGCCCGCGCGGCCCTTCATCGGTGGAATAGCCGATGCCCACGGCGGCCCGCTTGGTCTGGCGCTCGGCAAGCTCGACCTTGATCGGAACCTGTAGCAGTTCGGGCTGCGACTCAACCAGATCGAGACGCGGCAGGACGGTGACATTGCTGAAGTAACCCGCCGAGCGCAAACGGGCTTGATACAACAACAACACATCGAGCGTGTAAGGGTCACCCTCCTTGAACGGGCGCAGATCACTGACGGTTTTTTCCTTGTACCGCTCCAGCCCGGTGATATCGAGAGCGCCGAACTGCAAACGCTCACCGCTATCGACAACGACGGTCAACGAGGCTGCGGTCAGTTCCGGCTTCACCTGCGCCCTGGATTCGGCGATGCGGGCACGCAAGTAGCCCTGCTGATGCAGCGCTTCAATCAGATTGCGTTTGCTGGACTGCCATGATGAGGACTGAAAGAAGCTGCCCTCGGGCAACTGCCAGGTGGCCAGCGCGAACTCGAGTACCCGCTTATCGTCCTGGGCCGGACCAATAATGGACAGATCAATCTGGTTGACCGTGGTTCTGGGCCCGGCCTTCACCTCAACCTTGACCGTGTTGTCGCCAGTGGTGACGATGGACTTGCCGTTGAAGTAGCCGTTGGCCTGCAGAATCGCCTGAACTTCCTTTTCAAGTTGCCCGGCCAGGCCGGCAAATTGAAAGGCCTGGTAGTCCTTGCGCTTTTGCCAGCGCCCCACATAAGTCTGGGTACGGATGGGTTCAACCAGGGCCTCGGGCGCGTTCACCTCGAACTTGTAGTTGAGTTTGGCCTTGCTCTGCTCGGCCGGCGACGGCGGGCCGACCGCGGCCGGGTCTTCGACCGGGCCCGCGCTGGCGGAGGCAGTAGCGCCCGCCCCTGCTGCCGGCCTGGGCGACGATTCATCGGCGCCCGGCCCGGTGCTGCTGCAGGCTCCGAGCAGAAGCAGGCAGGCCGCGGCGACCGCCAGGCTTGCCCGCTGCGCTGACCAGACGTGAAAGATCACCGGATTACTCTCATGCCGAGGCCCTAGGCATAGACCGTGCCCGCGTCACCGGCATTGCGCGGGATGACGCTGCCGATCTCAGTGGCTGTTTCGCCCGCCGCGGTGAGCGCCGCCAGCACCTCGGCAACGGCCGCCGGCGGCACGATCACGACCATGCCGATGCCACAGTTGAACACGCGCCGCATTTCGGCCACTTCAATCGAACCCTCGCGCTGCAGCCAGTCGAACAGCGGCGACGCGGTCCAACTCGTGGGCTCCAGCCGTACGGCCAGATCGTCGGGCAACACCCGCGGAATGTTCTCGGTGAGACCACCGCCGGTGATATGCACCAGACCATGGACCCAACCGCTGCGGATCAGCTCGAGCACCGGCTTCACATAGATGCGGGTGGGTTCGAGCAACCAGTCGGCCAGCGGCCGGCCGGCCAGATCGGTGTTCAGGGTCTGGGCATCGACCCGGCCCAGGCTGCGCTCAACGACCCGGCGAATCAACGAATACCCATTGGAGTGCGCGCCGCTGGAGGCAATGCCGATCACCGCATCGCCGGCGCTGATGGCGCTGCCGTCGATGAGTTGGTCTTTTTCGACGACACCGACCGCAAAGCCGGCCACATCGTAGTCGGCGCCGTGATACATGCCCGGCATCTCGGCGGTTTCGCCGCCCATCAGTGCACAGCCAGCCAGCTCACAGCCGCGGGCCACGCCACCGACCACGCTGGCGGCAACGTCCACATCGAGATGGCCGGTCGCGTAGTAGTCGAGGAAGTACAACGGCTCAGCGCCCTGCACCAGAATGTCATTGACGCTCATCGCGACCAGATCGATGCCGATCGTGTCGTGTCGGTTGAGCTCAATGGCCAGGCGCAGCTTGGTGCCCACGCCATCAGTGCCGGAAACGAGGACAGGCTGACGGTA
>CAXBNM010000277.1:0-6450 GCA_963976885.1 uncultured Burkholderiaceae bacterium | reverse complement strand
CGCCGATGGCCATGGCTGATCTGACCGAGCGCTACGCCACCGCGCAGGACCAGCACCAGGCCGATCCGTTGGTACTGGTGCCGCTGGCGATGCTCGACTTCCTGTGCATCCATCCTTTCCCGGACGGCAACGGTCGCATGTCCCGCTTGTTGACCCTGCTGCTGCTCTACCACTTCGACATTGCCGTGGGCCGCTACATCAGCTTGGAACGCATCTTCGAGGACACCAAGGAAGGTTATTACGAGACGCTGGAAGCCAGTTCGCAGGGCTGGCACCAGGGGCAGCACGACGTCAAACCCTGGCTTGATTACTTCTGGGGTGCGTTGCTACGAGCCTATCGCGAGTTTGAGGAGCGTGTCGGCACCATCGAGCGTGGACGTGGCAGTAAAGGCGACAGGGTGCGGGCGGAAGTTCTGGGGCGCACCCTGCCGTTCTCGATTTCCGAGATTGAAGAAGCCTGCCCGGGCGTGAGTCGGGACATGGTTCGGCTAGTACTGCGGGCGATGAAATCAGAAGGATTGATCGAATCGACTGGCAAGGGGCGAGGGGCGAAATGGAAGCGCATCACAACAAGCACCTCCGGTAGTACAGCGGTTCTGGCGATTCGCCACAAGATGGATCAGTGAGGGCTCTCCATGGATGACGTTTTCCAATTCCGCGACCAGCATGGAATGCCCCCCTTCATCAGGCCGTTGCCAATGTCAGGTTTTTCGTTGAGGCTCGAAGCGTGGAGTACGTGGGCATTGGTAATCTGTTCGAGATCTGTGCCCAGTTCCTGAGCCTTACCGGCGTTATCGACGAACCGAAACGGTCAGCGCCGCTTGATTGCAGTGCCGACAGCGCAACTGCGAGTGTCCAGCATCAACAGCGGGCGACGGCGTTGGCGGTGCGGCCTTCGGAGCGACGGCAAGCGGAGGCGGCTTTGCCGCTCAGACACCGATCCCCCAGCCCGCCAGCCCACAGGCCAGCACCACCAACCACGGCGGCAGCTTCCAGAACATCAACGCAAGCAATGCCAGCAATGCCAGCGCAAAATCCTGCGGGGCATGGATGGCGCTGGTCCAGACCGGGTTGTACAACGCGGCCAGCAGCAAACCGACCACGGCGGCATTGATGCCGGTGAGCGCCGCGCGCATGCGCACATTGCCGCGCAGCCCTTCCCAGAACGGCAGCGCGCCGACAATGAGCAAGAACGACGGCACGAAAATCGCCAACAGACAGATCAGGCCGCCAAGCCAGCCCGAGGGCGCCGTTTGCAGCGCAGCGCCCAGGAAGGCCGCGAACGTGAACAAGGGGCCGGGCACCGCCTGCGCCGCACCATAACCGGCCAGAAAGGCTTCTTCACCGACCCAGGCCGGCGGCACGACTTCGGCCTGCAGCAGTGGCAACACGACGTGACCGCCGCCAAACACCAGCGAGCCGGCGCGGTAGAACGCATCGATCAGCGCCAGGGTTTGCCAGGGCAGCGCCGCCGCCAGCAAAGGCAGTCCGATCAGCAAGCCGGCGAACACCGCCAGCAGGATCAGGCCGGTGCCGCGCCCGACGGTGATTGGCAATGGTTCATGGCTGTCATCGGCGTCGGGCTTGAACACCAGCAGGCCGAACAGAGCCGCCAGCGCAATGACCCCGACTTGCGCCCATACGGACGGCACCAGCAAGACCAGACAAGTTGCCGCCGCCATCACGCTGACCCGCAAGGCATCCGGGCACAGGCTGCGCGCCATGCCCCAGACGGCTTGTGCCACCACCGCCACGGCCACGACCTTCAGGCCGTGCAAGGCGCCGGCTGGCACCGCATCACCGTAGGTGACCAGACCGAGTGCAAACAGAATCAGCGCAATGGCCGAGGGCAAGGTGAAACCCGCCCAGGCGGCCAGCGCCCCGCGATAGCCGGCGCGGCTGAGCCCCAGCGCCAGACCCACCTGGCTGCTGGCCGGGCCCGGCAGAAACTGGCACAGCGCGACCAGATCGGCATAGCTGCGCTCGCTCAGCCATTGCCGGCGCTGCACGAATTCGGTACGAAAGTAGCCCAGATGCGCCACCGGTCCGCCAAACGACGTGAGCCCGAGACGCAGGAAAATCAGGAACACCGCCCAGGGACTGCGATCAGTGGCTTGCACAGCGGTCATGCGTTGACACCTCAATGACAAATGAGGCTCGCATCATAATCGGACATCACTTACGGAATTCGATGTCCGCTTTCATAGTTGTTGCAAAGTGCCGCGGCCGGATCGGCTCCGAACCGAAGCAGCTGCAACGCGCTGATCGGCTCAGGCAGCAGTAGCCGGTTGCGGAACTCGCAGCACTGCCCTCTCCTGCTCATCGAGCTGATCGACCAGCCCCAGCTCCCAGGCCAGATAGCGGCGCGCCGCGTCAAGATTGCCGTCGTGGCGGTCGTGCACGAAAAACAGAAAGTCGATGCAGGCGTCGTCGGCGGGTTGCTCGGGGGTAGCCACCACCGACAGGCCGGCGGCGCGCCAGTCGTCGGGACCGGCAGCGTCGGTTGCCTGCGCCTCGATGCCGGCGATGCGCAGATCGGTCAGCACGCCGGCAATCAGTGCCTTGCTGCGTCCGGTAACAATGACATTGGCTGCCGCGGGCAAGGCCAGCGCCGCCAGACGCGCCCGGCTCACCCAGCGCGCGCCGTCGATGTGGCCGCGCCGATAGTCCATGCTGCGCGACGCGTCGAGCAACACCGCACCGGCTTGCACGGCCGGCGCGATAGCCGCCAGCGGCAGGTGCGCGCTGTCGGCATCGGCCGTGGCTTCGGTGCGGTTGTGCGCAGCGGGCCGGCTGAGGGCATCGCTCTTGACGAGCAACACGGAGACATCGTGACCCATGCCCCGCAACCAGACAGCAGTGGTTGCCGCGCGCAGACCGGTGTCGCAATAAACGACGATACGAGCCCCCCGCACCGCGACCTTTTCATCGGTGGCCTGTACGAGCTGGCCGCCCGGGGCGTGGACAGCGCCGGCCACGCTGCCGGCGGCAAACTCTTCGGCCGTGCGGACATCGAACAGATAAGTGCTGCGCTTGTCTTCCAGGTGCCAGGCGCGCACGGTGTCAGCAGTAACGGTCGGCACCGCATAGCGTTCGATGAGCGTACGGGCCTTGGCGCGGGCTTGCTCGATCTGATCGGTAGCGGGCATTGGCAACGGCTCGGGCATGAGGCCATGGTTCAGTTCAAAGCCGGCCAGCCGCCAACCCTGGGTACCGTTTTTGAGCGCAAACACCGGGTTGGGCAAGTCGAGCAATTGCAAAGTGGCCGCGCCAATGATGGAGCGGGTTCGACCCGCACAGTTCACAACGACTGGCGTGCTGGCATCGGGCACCAGAGTCGGCACCCGGTAACCCAGTTCGGCATTCGGGCAGGACCGTGCGCCTGGAATCGACATCTTGCGGAACTCGGCCGGTGCCCGGCCATCGAACACCGCCACCGGCTCGTCGTTGTCGAGCATGCGCTGCAACTGCGGCGCCGTCAGCGAACGGGTCTGCAAGCCATGCTCGACCAGTTCGCCGAAGGCCTTGGACGGCACGTTCACCCCTTTGAACAAGGTGAAGCCGGCTGCCGTCCAAGCTGCGACGCCGCCCGCGAGCACCGCCACGTTGCGATAACCCATTTGTTCGAGAATGTGGGCGGCGCGATCGGCCACACCATCCCCGTCATCAAACACCACGCACAAGCTGTGTCGGCACGGCAGCAACGCCGGCGCACGTGCTTCGAGTTCACTGTAAGGCAGGTGAACCGAAAAAAACGGATGGCCCTCGCCGTACTGACCATGCTCACGCACATCGAGCAGAGCCAGTTCGTCAGCATCGGCGAGCAAACGCTTTACGTCAGCGGCGGCAATCTGTTGCATGTCTATCCTCTCTGGTGCGCGATGTCGTCAATGCGGATAATGCGCCAGAAGTCGTTTGCGCTTAAAAACGCCGCAACCGAGTCCGCCACCGAGAAACCCGACACAATTGAGCCGAACGCGAATCATCCAGTCAACAACGCTCGGCCTGCTCGCATAGCGTCATGCCTCAGCTTGAGTCGCTGTGGATCGGTCGGTCAATGAGTGTTGAAGAGATGACACCAGGGGTCAGTCAGACTGGGGCAGGGCTGATGCCGGCGCAGGTGCAGAACCAGCGTGCAAGCAGCGAAAAATCAAAGCGTGCGTGTGTTTATTGAAGTTTATTTTTATTGGACATCATTCTTACGCGAGCCTGACAACAACTGGAAATCAGTTGGCGGCGGGTGCTTCGACTTCGCCGCTGACACGCACCGCAAGTGATGGCGCAGCCACCGCAATTTTCTTGACGGTTCCGGCCTTGATGGTTGTTGATTCGCTGTTCGTGTTGGTCATGCGGATATCACCCACATAGGCAATAGCGCAAAAGACCAGCACCAGAAGGCCAATCACAAACTTTCGGTCACTGCTACTGCCCATCGAACTACCGCCCCGTGCATTTTGGTTCTGAACAGCTGGAATCTTAGCGGTTTCGATAGTCTCAAATGAGTCAATTTGGATATGTGAGACGTATCGAAACACATCAATGCTTCTTGTCAGAAGTATCGACTCCCTGAAGTACTAAGCGGTGACGAAATTCGCGAGTAACTCGACACGCGTTGCCATTGTTGTGTCGAATGGATACATGCAGCCAGCACGTGCAGCCGCCACGGCATAACGCCACAAGCGACAACGTCAACCAATGGCGCGGCGCGAACACGGCACATACGTTTGGCCAACAAGCCGTTTTCGCCGGACAAGGTAAGCTCAGGATCTGTTCTCAACCGGGACAACAGCCATGCCATACGACCCGCCCGCAACCCGTCTTGAAGCGCATTTCAATGATCGCCTCATTCGATGTTTTGTGCAGCGCCCGCCAAGCGTCAATCAAATGCTGGCCGACGCGGCGCGCCAACATCCGGCCACCGAAGCACTGGTCAGCGCGCAAACCCGGCTCACTTATGCCGAACTCGACGAGCAGGTGGCCTGCGTTGCCGGCGGTCTGCAACGCGCCGGTCTGCGGCAAGGCGAACGGCTGGTGCTTTTTTGCGGCAATCGCGCCGAGTTTGTCATCACCTTTTTTGCCTGCCAGCGACTCGGCGTCATTGCGGTGCCGGTCAGCACGCGTGAGCAAGCCGACGGCCTGCACTATGTGTTGCAACAGTGCGCGGCAAGCGCGGTGTTGATCGAGCCCGAACTTCGCGACCGGCTCAATACGGGCAACGACAGCAATCGCTTTGCCGGTCTGGTCATCGATCTGCCCGCGCTGGATTCAAACCCGCCGCAAGCCGTCAACGCAAGTCGTGCCGATGCGTCCGCACCGGCACGCCACCTCTGCTGGCAAGCACTGACCGCCGCCGCGCCGCTGTCGCAAGCGGCCACCACCAAGGAAGAAGACACGGCGGTGTTGCTCTACACCTCGGGCACGACCGGCAAGCCCAAAGGCGCGATGCTCAGCCACCTGGGCATTGCGCATTCGGTCGAGCACTTTCGGGTGGGCATGGGCTTGCCCAGTGGGGTGCGCTGTGCGTTGGCGGTACCGGCCAGCCATGTCACCGGACTGGTGGCCATCATCGCCACGGCGGTGCATTGCGCCGGCACGATTGTCGTGATGGCATCGTTCAAGGCCAATGCATTCCTGCAGCTGTGCGCCCGCGAGCGCATCAACTACACCTTGATGGTGCCGGCGATGTACAAGCTGTGTCTGCTCGACCCCGATTTCGAGGCGGTCGATTTGCGGCACTGGCAGATCGGCGGATTCGGCGGCGCGCCGATGCCTGAGTCAACCATCGACGAGCTGGCCCGGCGCCTGCCAGCACTGGCGCTGATGAACGCCTATGGCGCGACCGAAACCACATCACCGGCCACCATGATGCCCACGCATCTGACCCGCGACCATCTGGACAGCGTCGGCCTGGCCGTGCCCTGCGGACAATTACTGGTCGTCGACGATGATGGCTGTGAGGTCGCGCCCGGCGAAACCGGCGAACTCTGGATTGGCGGGCCGATGATCGTGCGCGGTTACTGGGACAACCCGCAGGCCAGCGCCGCCGAGTTTACCGGCGGCTTCTGGCACAGCGGCGATCTGGGTTCGATCGATGCCGACGGTTTTGTGCGGATATTCGATCGCAAGAAAGACATGATCAACCGCGGCGGCTACAAGATCTTTTCGGTCGAAGTGGAGAATTTTCTGGTCAGCATCGCCGGCGTGATGGAAGCGGCGGCGGTTGGCAAGCCCTGCCCGGTGCTGGGCGAACGGGTTCATGCCTTTGTCTGCGTGAGTGACCCGGCCATCGCGGCTGATACCTTACAGGCACTGTGCCGGCAACATCTGGCCGACTACAAGGTGCCCGAATCGATCCGGATCGGCACCGAGCCCTTGCCGCGCAACGCCAACGGCAAGGTGCTCAAGCGCTTGCTGCGTGAACGCTTGCTGGCAGACTGAGTCGGGCGAGTC
>CAXBNM010000276.1:0-6463 GCA_963976885.1 uncultured Burkholderiaceae bacterium | reverse complement strand
TCAGCGTTTGAAGCGGCAATGCGCGAGAACCCGGATGTGATGGAGTGCTATCTGATGACGGGCGATTCGGATTATCTGGTCCGGGTGGCCGTGCCCGATCTGCCAGCGCTTGAGCACTTCATCGTGGCCCGGCTGAGCAAAACACCGGGAGTGGCCAATATTCGCTCCAGCTTCACGCTCAAGCAGGTCAAATATCAAACCGCCCTGCCGCTGGCGGTGGAGGGGCGCTGACGAACCTGGCGGCGGGCCGTGCTGACCCGCCAGCTCAGCCTAGTCGGCGAAGCGGAAGTCGATGCGCCGGTTGCGGGCGCGACCCTTCTCGTTACGGTTGGTATCGACCGGTCGGGTTTCGCCATAGCCCTTGGCCACCAGTTGATCGGGCGACACCCCATTGGCGACCAGGAAATCGACGACGGCCTGAGCCCGCTCTTGAGACAACACCATGTTGGCATCGGCATCACCGCGACTGTCGGTGTGACCGCCAACGATGTAGCGACGCCGCTCAAGACACGGCGCCACCGCTTTGAGTGCGGCGCGGCCATCATCGGTCAGGGTGGCCCGTCCGCTCCGGAAGGGAATGACCAGACCGGTGGAGATACGGGCGCACTGCGAGATATTGATCTGCTTGGGTACATCGGCAGTCAACACCGTGTTGCCGTCGTGCAGAGGTTCACCGTCATGCTCCGGAATCAGCGGCTCCGGACGGGCTTCAGGCGTAGCCGGTGCGCTGGCGCTCGCGGCTGGCTGGGCGGTAGCGGCCGGTAGCTGGCCCACCGGCACAGGCCCACTGGCACGGACCGGCTCGCCGGCCCCTTGCAGATCGATGCGTCCGGGCAGCACCGGACTGGCCTGGGCAACCGGGGTCGATTCGCCGGAGCGAGCTACCCGAATGCGATTGTCGATGGTGGCGGTTGGCCCGAACAGTTGCTGGGCTGCCAGGCCTCTGGCTTCCTTGTCGGCCCGTTCGGCCAGGGTGCCGGTCAGGGTGACAGTGCGCCCGTCGATACGGACCGAAGTAGCCTGCTCGGGCCGGCCGACCAACACCATGATGTCTTTCGGATCAGAGGTCCAGCTGAACTCGCCAATGCCGGCACTGACAGCCACCCGATCGGTGATGTTGCGCATGCCAAAACGCTCAAGAGCCGCGCGAACGATGGCTTTGCGGGTCTGGTCACTGCCAACAATGCCATCAATCGTGAGCTTGCCGTCGGTCGCGCGCAGATCGAGAATCGGCACCACCAGCGAGGCATCGCGGGCGGACGGGCGGACATCGCCACTGCCGGCCTGCACCGGCGCATCGACATGGGTCGGAATCCGCTCAAAGACCGGCTCGTCGCCGTCTTCGGCGGCGGCCTGCGGCGCCGGCGCAGCCGGTGCGGCGGGCGCCGACGCGGTGCTCGCAAGCGGCTCAGGCGCTGTCTCGACGACCCCGGTGCTCACCAGCGACAAAGCCAGCAACACCAACACCAATGCCAGAGAAACCAGACCGGCCATCCGGTCAAAGGCTTCCCAGCCGTTTTCAGTACGGGCTTCGGAGCGTGTTCTCATGATTCATCGCCCCTGACCGCGGCACCAGGCGTCGGCACTGGCCGCGCTTTGCCCACCAGCCGCCGGGAATCGTCGGCCGCACGCATCGAGTCGACCGATTGCTGAATGCTGGCCAGCTGCTTCATGCGCGCACGCAGCTTGGCATGCAGCTTGGGCCGGGCCCGGGTCCGGATGCCCAGGCGGGTCTCGAGCTGGCTGGCGGTGCGCTGGGCAGCCAGAATCTTGTGGTTTGCCTGGCTGAGCAGGCGTCGGGCCTGCTTGAGCTGGCTGTCGTCGAGGCGGCGCTGCTCATTGAGCTGAGCCGTTTCGCGCTCTTTGGCCTGCGCCCAGCGCTGCGCCACATCGCGTTCGTTTTCGAGTGCCACAAAACTCTGCTTCAGTCGGTTGATTTCTTCAACGCGCTCGGCGGCCAGCTTGCGCGACGATTCGATCTCGCGGGCCAGCGTGCCGTTGCGGTCTTTCTCGGTGCGCATTTCGGTCTGGAGCGAGTCGCGCTCATTGCGCATCACGGCCAGCTCCGTGCGCAAGACATCGGCCTGATCGTTACCAGCGGCCAGGTCGCTCTCGAGCGTCGCGTTCTTTTCAGAGATGCGCCGAACCTGGTCGCGGGCCAGATCGAGTTCATTATTGGCGGCGGCGAGTTCCCGCTCGGCGCGAATGCCGGCAACCTCACCGTCGCGCAGAAACAGTTTGTCGCAAAACCACAGGGCAACCCAACCTAATAAGCTGCCCAGGATCAACCACCACAATGCGTCCCAGGTCATAGTTTTTCCAAATCAAGCAAACCGTATGTTATCTGTGAAGTCCGCTCAGCCCATAGGCCAGGGACGGCGGGGCCAAACCGGGCTGAAGAATCGTTGGTTTTTAGACAGACCGAAACGTTGCACAATGCTTGGGTTGGTTCAAGCACGCAGTTTGGGCACCGAACCAGCACCCCAATGGCCATCCGGTGAACTTCCGGCGCCCTCCATCTGACAGCCTTTGCTGCCCCAGGCCATGCCTGTCAGGCCAGCGCCGGCCTCAAGTGTAGCGCCTTACACACCAGTGTCATCCCCATGGTCGCTATAATGCCCGGTTTGCCGGGCACGTAACCGGCTTTTCAAGAATCTGATCGAGGTCTCCATCATGAGCGATGAGCATCAGCCGTTCATCAAAACCCCCAAGCAACTGATTGCCGTCATCGTGCTCTCGTTTGTCATACCGATTGCGCTGATCATCATGATGGTTTCGTATGTTGGCACCAGCAAGCGCGATGGCGCTGGCTCGGACGGCCTGACCGAAGAAGCCATTGCACAACGGATCGCGCCAGTGGCCCGATTCGAACTGGTCGACGCGTCGGCACCCAAAACGCTGGCTACCGGTGAAGAGGTTTACAACACGCAATGCGCCGCCTGCCACGCAGCAGGGGTTGCAGGCGCCCCCAAATACGGCGATGAAGCCGCCTGGTCGGCCCGTCTGGGCACTGGCTATGACGCGCTGCTGCAATCGGCGCTGAAGGGCAAGGGCGCCATGGCTCCGCAAGCGGGCGGCGCCTTCGGTGATTTCGAAATCGGCCGGGCCGTGGTCTACATGGCCAACGCTGCCGGTGGGGATCTGCCTGAGCCCAGCGCCCCGGCAGAACAGGCCGCCGAGGCTGATGGTGAAACCAAGCCCGACGCCGTTGCCGAGGCGACCGCAAAGGTCTCCGAAGCGGCCACCGCGGTAGGCAATGCGGCCAGCGAGAAAGTGGCTGAAGCCGCTGCCGCTGGCAAGGAAGCAGCCGAGAAGGTCACCGAGGCCGCCACCGCCGCCGCCGACAAGGCTGGCGCGGCAGTTGCCGATGCAACCGCCAAGGCTACCGATGCAGTCAAAGGCACGGCTGCCGCCGCAGGCGCCGCCGTGGCAGCAGCTGCCGGCTCGCAAGACAATGCCGGCGCGGCGCCGGCCACTGCCGAGCATGATCTGGCGGCTGGCAAGAAGCTCTATGACGGTGTCTGCATGGCCTGTCACGTTGCCGGTGTTGCGGGTGCGCCCAAGTTTGGCGACAAAGCAGCCTGGGCTGGCCGGGAAGAAAAAGGCATTGACGCTTTGGCGGCCACCGTCATCAGCGGCAAAGGCGCCATGCCACCACGGGGCGGCACCGCAGCCAGCGACGAAGAAATCGCCGATGCTGTTGCCTACATGGTTGCCGAGCTGAAGTAAGCTCAAGCAGTGCGCGGCAGCGGACGCCGCGGCGCATGAAAAAAGAGAGCCCCCGGGCTCTCTTTTTTTTGGCCAGCCGTGCTGATCCGGCCCAGCGGATCAGGCTAGTGAGTGGCGCTGGAGCGTGAATTGACCGCCGCGCTGGACAGCAGATCTTCGAGCAGTGCCGCACAGGCCCGGCCGTTGAGCTGATACGGGTCGAGAGTGGGCAGCTCCGAGTGGCGCAGCAGCACCGACGGATTGACCTTGGCGAGATTGACCTCGCCCATCGTCCAGTTGGCGAACTGGCGCTCAGTGATTTCAGCAAATTCGATCAGCGTGACATCGCGGTGCCGTGAGTCATGAGTAATTTCGGCAAAGAGCCGGCTCACCGCATCCCGCCCGCCTTCCAGCACCTGCATGAAGACATTGCCGGTGTAGCAAAGCACACCAGTAATGCCATGGGCGGGGTTGTAACTCTTGGAGCGGTTGATGATTGCGTCTATCAGCCTGCGATCAGTGACCGCCTCGGAACGAGACACATAAACCAGTCGAACCATCATGATGATTTCCTCAATGGATTGGTTCGGGCCAGTCAGCGGCCGGGAATCAGCGACAGAAACTCACGGCGCAGATTGGAGTCTTTCAGGAAGGAGCCACGCATTACGCTGTTGAGCATCTTGGAGTCCATTTCCTTGACGCCGCGCCAGTGCATGCAGAAGTGGTCGGCCACCATCACAACAGCCAGACCATCGGGTCGAATCAGATCATTGAGCAGATCGGCAAGCTGGGTGACGCCCTCTTCCTGAATCTGCGGACGGCTCATGATCCAGTCGGACAGCCGCGCGTATTTGGACAAGCCGATCAGGTTGGACTGCGCGTTGGGCATCACCCCCACCCAGAGCCGGCCCATGATCGGACACAGATGATGCGAACAGGCACTGCGGATGGTGACCGGACCGATGATCATCAGTTCGTTCAAGTGCTCAACATTCGGAAACTCGGTCAGTGCCGGTTGCGCGTCATAGCGGCCCCGGAACACTTCCTTCAAATACATCTTGGCCACCCGCCGGGCCGTGTCCTGGGTGTTGTGATCACTTTCCACATCGATGACGAGGCTGCGCAACACCTCCTTCATTTTGCCGGCGACCTCTTCCAGCAATTCATCGATTTCGCCGTCTTCGATGAATTCGCCGATATTGTCATTGGCATGGAAGCGCTGACCGGAGGCCTGAATACGATCACGGATCACTTCAGACAGCGGCCGCCCCGCCGCTGCGGTCTGAGAATCGGCAGCAGACTCATTGAGAGGCTCGGTGTCGGTAGCAAACAAAGCGGGTTTATTCATCGCGGTCATGGATTCACAAGTGTACGGGCGACCAATGAGAATACCGCAAGCGCCCCGACCCGCCCCTGTCGGCAACGCCGTTACTCGGTCGGCGTCGAACGGTCTGGTCGCTGGCGCTGATAGAGGGTCCAGAACAGGTCTTCGGCCGGGTACGGCAGATTGAGGCCCGCGGGCAGCGGGCGGCTCAAGACCGACAGTGTGCGCCCCAAGCCGGTATGACCGAATTTATGGTCGAACAGTGAACGGGCATGGCCGAGGTTGAGTCGCTTGAGCGGACGTCCATGGGCCAGACGCACCAGGCCGGCGCGCCCCATCAGCGCATCGAGGCTGTCCGGCGAGAAGTAGTGCAACACATTAGGCGGGCTGTACTCATGCCAGCGCCGCCCCAGCCAGCGGGCCATGCGGCTCTGGCTGTTCCAGGTTTCGACCAGCACCAGGCCTTGCGGTGCCAGCAAGGCCTGCAGATTGATCAGCGTTTGCGTCAGATCGGTCAGATGAGCAACGACTTGAATCATCGTGATCAGATCGAAGCCCTGCGCGAGTCCCTTCCGGGCGGCCAACACCGCCGGCGCGGCAGCCGCATCGAAGCATCCGGTACAGGCGCCACCGACTGCGGCGTCATGCACGCGCGCCACCATCGCGGCATTCGGGTCCATACCCCAGACCTGCCAGCCCTGCCGCGCAAAGCCCTGCATCGTGAATCCGGCAGCGCATCCGACATCGAGCATGCTGGCGGGCCTGCCTGCAACCAGATCACGCTGCCGAACCAGTTCGGGGCGGCGCGCATATCGCTCACCGTGCGCGGTAATCAATGCCGCTTCGGACAAATAGTCAGGATAGCCAACACCGCCACCGTTGAAGTAGGCATCTCCGTATTCGCGGGCGGCATGATCGGCAGCCAGCGGCGCGCCATACCACTGATGCCTGCAGGCGGCGCACTGCAGAATCTGCGGTCCGCCATCAGTAAACAGCGGGCTGCCGGCTCGTGAACAGACAGGACACAGCATCGCGGCAGGCATCAGCGGCCGCGCCTAGAACCGGGCCAGCATCAACACACCCCCGGCAATCAGGGCAATACCAAGCACCTGCGCCCAGGTCAGCCCCTCACCAAGCACCACCGCGCCGAGCACCGCCACCAGCGCAATCGTGACCCCGGCAAACGGATAAGCCACGGACAACGGCACATCACGCAACGCGATCAGCCACAACGCCAGACTGCCAACGTAAGCAACAATGGCGGCCATGGTCAACGGATGCATGAACTGCGCAAGCAGGCCGCTCCAGAATCCGCTGTCCGCCCCCGGCGCCTGGAACCGGCCGCTGGCCAGTTTCAGCGCCAGTTGGGCCAACGCCGTCAGCGACACACTGGCCAATACAATGAACAGCGCACTCAGTTTCATGCCGCTT
>CAXBNM010000275.1:0-6468 GCA_963976885.1 uncultured Burkholderiaceae bacterium | reverse complement strand
TTTCGCACCAATTCGGCGGCCATCACGCCTGAGGCCAGAGTTGAACTCGACATCATTGCCGGCGCACTGCAAACCCCGCAGCTGAGCGGCTTTGGTTTCTTCGTCGAAGGCCATGCCGATCCGCGCGGGCCCGACTGGTACAACCTGTCGCTGTCCGAGCGCCGCGCGCAGAGCGTGGTGGCCTATCTGGCCCAGGTGCGCGGCGTGGCGCCGCAGCGGCTGACGCCGGTAGGCAAGGGTGAAACCGAACAACTCTATCCGGACAATCCGACCGCGCCGGAGAACCGGCGCGTGACGATCAAGACCAAGGTGCAGTAGGGCGGCGGGCCTGATTGAAGGCGGCGAAGCTGCCGACATAAGTAGCGGCGCCGCTCCACATGGCGGCCGGGCGGCAGTCTGCACGCGGCCGGGGGCAATAACGTGCTTGCCTGAACGCAGGCTCTATACTTTCTGCGGTGGCGCCGCTGCGTCATGGACTCCGTAAGCCGAACTTGACAATGCTCCCGACTCCGATGCCCGAAACCAATCCCTCGCCTCTCACCGTCGTATGCCTGTGCGCCGGCTGGTGCGATATCTGCGAAGAGTATCGCCAGACCTTTGCCAGCCTGGCCGACGAATTTGCCGGGCAGGCCAGACTGATCTGGGTCGACATCGAAGATCAGGAAGAAATTGTCGGTTCGCTCGATATTGAGAACTTTCCGACCTTGCTGATCGGTACTGCGGACGATGTGCGGTTCTACGGCGCCATCACGCAATTGTCGGGTACGGCGCGGCAATTGATACGCAAGGGGTTGGTGGACGAGCTTGGCCGGGTGGCGGAGCCAGAGCTTGCGACGATGCTCAATGAAATACGAGCGCTGGAATCCTGACGCTGGCATCGCCGTCGTGTCTCAACTCTTCAACACTCCAAACACCCCCGCCCCGAGCAGAATCAGCAACGCTACCCGCCGGTACATCGCTTCATTAGCCTGGCGAAACATGCGCGCGCCAAGCCAGGCGCAGAACATGAAGACAGGCAATAACAACGCGGTAGTGGTGAGCGGCTCGCGACCGAGCTGCCCGTACCAGGCCATGATCGCGATCAGTGCCAGCAAGGTAATGGCAAAGTAACCGGTGAAGTTGGCCCGGTTGGTTGCCGCGTCGTCCTGGCTTGACAGCAGATAGAGCATGACCGGCGGGTTGCCCAGACTGGTCAGGGCCATCAGGACGCCCGAGAGTGCGCCAACACCAAGAGTGGCCGGCAGTGGCTTGATGCCGGTGTAACGCCAGCCGGCCATCAACACCAGCGCAAAGCCCGCAACCAGTACCCCCACGCCGCGCGCTATCCATTGCGGGTCGAGAGAGGTCAACAGCGTATTGCCCAGCGGCATGAAGGCCATGGCTGCAAGTCCCATCGGCCCGATCACGCGCCAGTTGATCAGCCGGTAGACGGCGGGCAGGATCTGTGCGGTGACCACCACTTCCATCATGATGATGATGGCGACCGTCTCGACCGGGCCGAACAGCCGAATGAAGAACGGTGCCATCAGCATGCCCGAGCCGACCCCGGCAAAGCCGCGCATCAGGCCGGCGGCTGCGGCAACAGGGAGTGCGTAGGCGAGTTCGATCCACATGGCGGGTTGGTTTGACGGGTGAGGCGCTGGGCGACGCCAGCCTACTGAATGCTTACTTCGCCGCGTTCAATGACAAAGGTAATGCTTGCAAACTCGCGCAGCAACGCCGGGTTTGATTCGGTGATCAACAAGGTCAGGGTAGGGTCGTCGTTGCGCAGTTGTTTGAGTGCTTGCGCATAGCGCTGTGCCAGCGCCGGGGCCAGTCCCTGAAACGGCTCGTCGAGCAGAATCAGTTTGTTGCCGATCATCAGTGCCCGCCCGAGGGCGACCATTTTGCCCTGACCGCCGCTGACCGAACCGGCCGGGCGCAGGCGCATTTCCTTCAGTTCGGGCAGAACTTCGTAGACATGGTCGAGGCGGCGCCTGATTTCATCAGGGGCCACCTTGTTCACCTGCGCGGGCAGCAGGATGTTGTCTTCGACATTGAAGGCCGAAAACAGTCTGCGGTCTTCAGGGGCGTAACCAATGCCCAGGCCCGGCCGCAAATGCGACGCCACCTGGGTCAGCGCCTGTTTGTCGAGCGTGACGGTGCCGCTGTGGTCTTGCACAAAGCCCATGATGGTGCGCAGCAACGTGGTCTTGCCGGCGCCGTTGCGGCCGATGAGGGCAGCGGTGGCGCCGTTGGCCAGGCTCAGGCTGACGTCGCGCAATACCTGCACGCCTTCGATGTAGGCGTTGATTTTTTCGAGAGTCAGCATCGGGCTTGGCTTGGGGTCATGGTCGGGTTGCTCACAGGCCAATCACGTCGCGCAGGACGGCCGGGTCTTTCAGCACTTCGGCGGGCGGGCCGATGGCCTGAATCTGGCCGGCACTCCAGACCGCCACGCGATCGGCGTAGCGCTCGACCACTTCCATGTCGTGCTCAACGAAAACAGCGGTCACTTCACGGGCCTTCAGTGCCCGGCTCAGCGTATCCATCACGGCAAACTTTTCCGCCGAGGCGACGCCGCTGGTGGGTTCGTCCATCATCAGCACTCGGGGCTTGAGCGCCAACGCAACGGCAATGTCGATCAGTTTGCGAATGCCTTCGGGCAGTTCGCGAATGGGTTGTTCAAGGTGTGGGCTCAGGCCAAACAACTCGGCCAGTTCGTCGATTTCGTGGGGGGCGCTCGCGTCGGCAAGCGAGGTCCACATGCGCCAGATGTTCTGCCGCGCGGCCAGCGCAAGTTGCAGGTTCTGACGCACGCTGTGTTCGGAAAACAGCTGCGGAATCTGAAAGGCCCTGCCGACGCCGCGCTTGGTGATGGTGCGCGGCGGCAACGCGGTGATGTCGGCGCCCTCGAACAAGACCTCGCCTTGCTGTGGCTTCAGGTAGCCGGTGCAGATGTTCAGAAAGGTGGTCTTGCCGGCGCCGTTGGGGCCGATGATGGCCAGGTGCTCCTTGTCGAGCACATCAAGGTTGACGCCATTGGCCGCCTTGACGCCACCAAAGCCGATGTGCAGATTGCGTGCGCTTACCAGTGCCTCAGTCATCGCTGGCCGCCTTGGCATTGCCCGTCGTTTTCAGCTTCTTGCGCTCGAACACGTTTTCGTACAGACCGATCAGGCCGCGCGAGGCATACAGAATGATCAGCAGCAGCACCGCGCCAAGGATGAACTGCCAGAAGTCGGCCGCGTAGGCCGACGCATACATGCGAATCAGTTCGTAGACCAGAGCCCCGGCAAAGGCACCGATGACCGATTCGGCGCCGCCGAGAATGGCGATGAACACCAGTTCGCCCGAGCGCACCCAGTAGCCGAACTCCGGCGTGACCAGTCCTTGTGCCACCGCCAGCAAGGTGCCGCCAATCCCGGCCAGCACGGCCGAGATGACATAGGCGATGAGCAACACTTTGTGCGCCGACACGCCCAGGTATTCAAGCCGGGTTTCATTGCTCTTGAGGGCGCGCAGCGCTTCGCCCAGCGGCGACTTCAGGTAGCGATGGACCGCAAAGCACAGCACGACCGCCAGGCCGAGCGTCAGGTAGAACAGCAAATGCTCAAAGGCAGCTCGTTCCAGCTCCATGCCAAGTACCGAAGGGCGGGCGATGCGCAGACCGTCGCTGCCGCCGGTGTAGTGAAAGAACTTTTCCAGAATGGAATACAACACCATCGAGAACGCCAGATTCAGCATGCCGAAGAAGATGTATCGGTAGCGCACGACGAACAGACCGATGAGCAATCCGCTCAGCGCGGCACCGGCCACGCCGATGAGCAGCAGGCTGAACAACTCACCACCGGCCAGCGCGCGGGCGGCAAAGGCAACGCAGTAGGCACTGGCAGCGATGAACATGGCATGCCCGAATGACACCTGGCCGGCGCGCAGCAATACGACCACGCCAAGCACGGCCATGCCTTTGGCCAGCGCCAGCGTGAGCACGACTTGTGTCCAGGGGGCAATTTGCGGCAGTGCGACGACGACCGCCAGCAATGCGATGATGGCCAGGCTGCGGGTGAGAACAGGTGTCATGTCAGATCCGCCTTTGTTCGGCCACGCCGAACAAACCCTGCGGCCGCACCAGCAACACCAGCACCATGATGAGGTAAGGCGTGAGCACTTCCAGTTCGGGATAGGTATAGACCGCAAAGGCGCGGGCCAGGCCGATCATCAGCGCGGTGAGCGCGGTGCCTTCGATCTGGCCGAGGCCGGCAGTGGCCACCACGGCAAATGACAACACGATCATTTCCGAGCCAATGCCAGGCAACAGAGAGGTGGTGGGTGAGGCCAGTGCCCCGCCCAGCGCCGCGAAGCAGGCACCGATGACGAAAGTCATCAGATAAACCTTGTTGGCGTCGATCCCCATGGCCGTTGCCGCTTCGCGGTCTTCGGTGACGGCCAGAATCAGTTTGCCTTGCAGGGTGCGGCGCATGAACCAGCGCAAGCCGATCAGCACGGTGAGGGCGGCCGCCGGCAACAGCATGATCTGATAACGTGTGTAGAACACACCGGCTACTTCGGTATTGCCCAGCAGTGCCAGCGGCGTGTCGGCAAAATAGGGCTGCACTCCCCAGACCAGCCGTTGCACGTCTTCGAGCATCATGAATACGGCAAAGGTCACGAGCAACTGCAGCACTTCTTCCTTGGCGTAAATGCGCCGCAGCAGGAAGCGCTCGATGACCAGCCCGAGGATGCCGCCTACCAGTGCGGCACTGAGCAGCAGTGCCGGCAAGGTCAGCCAGGGGCTGATACCGGCCGCCGCAATACCAATGCCCAGACTGGCCGCCGTGTAGCCGCCAATGGCATAGAAGCTGCCGTGGGCGACATTCAGAATGCGCAACACCCCGAAGATCATGGTCAGCCCTACCGAGACCATGAAGATCAGGGCTGCATAGGCGACCCCGTCGAGGGTCGCCAGCAGTGCCAGTTCAGCCGTCACGTTTACTTGCCGTGGTCGTAGTTCTTGGTTTCAAGATTGATGAAATCAGGCTTGAGCGACTTGACCCACTCCACCGACTCTTTGCCAACCGGGGTGGTGATCTTGTCGGCGGGGAAGAACATCATCTTGTCCATGACGGCAAAGTCGTAATCGTCGACATGCCTGGTGACACCCATCAACTGATCTTCCAGGCCCTGGTTGTCTTCACGCAGCGTCACCTCGCGCCCCAGACCGGTAAACGACAAACCCTTCATGGCGTCGATCACCTGCTCGTTGGTCGGCCATTTGTCGCCACTGGCGGCGGCGGCTTTTTCATAGGCGCCTTTCAGGGCGGCCAGAGCCTGCGACATGTGGAACACCGGGTAGATCGGATAGGCGCCGGTCTTTTCCTTGAAGGCTTCGACAAACGCCATGTATTGCGCGTCGCCTTTCCGTTCGGGGTGCAGGAAGTAGTGGTCACCACGACCCCCGACGATCACGCCCTCGGGGATGTCCTTGCCCAGCCGCTGCAGCGAGCTTTCGGCCAACGGCAGCACGAAGGTGCTGCGCTTCATCAGGCCGCGCTGGGCCGATTGCTTGACGAAGGTATCAAGGTCACCGCCCCATGAGGTGGACAGGATGACGTCCGGCCGCATGGCCGAGAGCCGGGAAATCTCGGTTGAATAGTCAGGGGCGCCGAACTTGGGAAACAACTCGGCTACGACCTTGACATCAGGCTTGAGAGCCTTGAGCGCGCCGAGGAAGATAGCCCACGACTCGCGACCCCAGGCGTAATCCTGATTGACGACGGCAATGGTCTTGAAGTCGGGTTTGGTCTTGAGCAGGTACAGCACGGCGGCCAGCATTTCGGGGGTGGCGTTGGCCTGCGTGCGGAAAACATAGCGGTAATTGCCTTCTTCGAAGATGCGCTGCGTGCCGCAGTCCCACATGATGTTGAGCACTTTCAGGTCTTCGGCCAGCGGGGCAACCTTGTTGCAGTTGCCGCTTGAGATGGCCGAGAGCATGGCGTCCACTTTTTCGTCCTGCACCAGACGACGATACTCGGCGAGCAGGTTTTCACCGCCCGCGCCCTCATCGACATAGGTGGCTTCGAGCGGCACGCCGGCAATGCCGCCGTCCTTGTTCATTTGTTCGATCATCATTTCGGCGGCAGCCTTGGCGGGTTCGCCGAATACGGAGGCGGGGCCGGACAGGAACGCGGTGATGCCGATCTTGACGGCAGCGGGTTTGTCCTGCGCATGAAGGCTGGCGCTGACAAGCAGGGCTGCGGCGGCAGCCAGAACTCTGGTGGCGGTTTTCAAGTCTGTCTCCTTTTTGACCACCCGGTATCCGGGTTGGCTTTGTCATCGATCGCATGAAGGCCGAACGAAGTGTTCGAAGGTGAATCTGTTGCTGATCGTAGCAAAGACTCAGTGTACCTACTTTAGCGGTCGCCGGCCTGCTCACAGCGCCAAGGCGGGCGCGATGACGAACTTGGGAGCAATCCGAAACATCCTTAC
>CAXBNM010000274.1:0-6470 GCA_963976885.1 uncultured Burkholderiaceae bacterium | reverse complement strand
CAGGCCAACCGGCAAGCGTGATCTCGCGGGTCGTCACCGGACTGGTGGCTGCCGCAACCGTCGCCGGCCTGATTGCCTACGGCTTGATGGCGCATCGCTTCAGTATTGTCGATGACCGTTCCGCGGGCAGCTACCTCTTCGCCATTGTCTCCATTTTCGGCGTCCTCGGACTGACTGCGCTGCTCAATCGGGCCTGGTTCAGCCTGCTTGGCCTGATCATCGCAGGGCTCGTCTTTGGCTGGTGGTTCTCGCATCACGCGCAGCTCAGCACCACTTGGATCTATCTGATTCAGCATGCCGGAGCCCATGGCTCGCTGGCCATGTTGTTTGGCAGCTCGCTGATCGGTGATCGGCAGCCGCTGGTCACGCGGATGGCCGGCCTGATTCATGGTCATGCAGATGCCCGGCGCGATCGCTACACTCGGCAAGTCACCTGGGCATGGACCATTTACTTTGCCCTGACCTGCGTTCTCTCGCTGGCCTTATTCCTGACCGACCACATGCTGGCCTGGTCCTGGCTGGCCAACATTCTTCCGATTCCCCTGCTTATCAGCATGTTCATCATTGAGTTTGCCATTCGCCGCCACCGCTTGCCAGCCAGTGAAAGCGGCGGCCTTACCGACGGCTGGCGCGCCTATCAGCGTCTGCGCGCCGAAGACAGTCAACGTGGTGACCGCCCATGAGCCGCTTGCTGCCCATGCTGGCCCACCACAACGCCGAGCAGGTTCTGGCCTACCGGCAACATCAACCGATTACCGCCCGCCAGTTTTATGCCGATGCGCGCGCGCTGGCCGACAGATTGCCCGCGCAGGCCACGGTGCTCAATGGCTGCACCGATCGGTACTGGTTTCTGGTCGGCCTGGCTGCCGCCATGCTGCGCGACCATCTCAGCGTGTTGCCGCACAACCATGTGCCCACGACGCTGGCCGCGCTACGCCGTGAGTTTCCCGATCTCGTGACCCTGGCCGGTCCGGCGGTCGAAGTGCCGGAACTGCCCGCCATCACCATCGACGAGCAACATACCGAACCGACGGCAGCCAACAGTAAACCACTGGCGTTTGCGGCCGAGCAAATCTGCGCCTGTCTGTTTACCTCCGGCTCAACCGGCGAACCTGCCGCCTATCGCCGCACCTGGGGCATGGTCGTCCAAAGCGCGACGGCGGCGGCCGAGCGCCTCGGTCTGCACCCGCAGAAACCAACCACTATTCTGGCAACCGTCCCGGCCCAGCATTCCTACGGTTTTGAATCCAGCGTCATGCTGGCACTGGTGGCGGGCGGCGCCTTCTGCGCCGAGCGCCCGTTCTACCCGGCCGACATCGTGCAAAGCCTGCATCGGCTGCCGCGCCCGTCGCTCTTGGTGACCACCCCGGTCCATTTGCGCGCCCTGATCGGCGCCCGCCTGAGCCTGCCGCCAGTCGATATGCTGTTGTCGGCCACCGCGCTGCTCCCGCGCGAACTGGCGCAGCAAGCCGAAGAGCATTTCCGGGCACCGCTGCAGGAAATTTACGGCGCCACCGAAACCGGCCAGACCGCCTCGCGCCGACCGGTGCGCGAAAGTCGCTGGACACCGCTGAGCGGCGTGATTTTCGAAGAACACGACGAGCGCTGCTGGGCACGAGGCAGCTTCATCGACGGCTCGGTTGCGCTGAGTGATTATCTCGACATCGGACCCGACCAGCGCTTCAGGCTGATCGGACGCATCGCCGATATCGTCAATGTTGCGGGTAAACGCAGCTCTATCAGTCATCTGAACGCGCAACTGACGGCAATCCCCGGCGTTGAAGACGGCGTGTTTCTGCTCGCCGAGTCGGCCGATGATCTCACCCGCCTCAGTGCCTTCGTGGTGGCCCCTGGCCTCACCCGGGCGCAGATTCTCGAGCAACTGCGCCCGCGGGTTGAACCGGCATTCATGCCGCGGCCACTGATTCAGCTGGAAGTGATCCCCCGTGATGGCACCGGCAAGGCGACGCGTCGCCGACTGCTCGATCTGCTGGCCGCCCACGGCGGCGCACACCGGGGCGAATCCGCATGAGCGACAGCGGCCAACTCGATCTGCAAGTGCCCACGCAACCGGCATGGGGCCCCGGCCATTTTCCGGGCGATGCGCTGATGCCTGGCGCCCATTTGCTCGATGCCGTCATACACGGCCTGCGCTGCGCCGGTGCCATCGCCAGCGCCAATGACGACCAGCCCTGCGTCGTCGCGCAGACAAAATTCACCGCCCCGGTGCGCCCCGGCGACACCATCCGGCTGAACTGGTCGAGCACCGACACACGACTGCGGTTTGAATGCACGGTTGCCGATGTCAGTGTGGCCAGTGGCCAGCTTGTTCGCCCAGGGTCATGAGCGCGCCGCGATGAGCACCGCGAACGACACACCGCAATGGCTGAGCCGCCCCGAGCGTGGCAGCGAACGCTGGCTACGCTTGATGACCTGGCTGTCATTCAAGGTCGGCCGGGACCGGGCCCGCTGGCTGCTCTACCCGATTGCCGCCTGGTTCTGGCTGCGTACCCCGCACGCACGCCGCGATTCGCGCCAGTATCTGAACCGCATCCTCGACCACCCGGCCGGCCCACGCGACACCTTTGCGCATTACCTGACATTTGCCGCCACCATTCTTGATCGACTCTATCTGTTGCGCGGCCAACGCGAGTTGTTTGATATCGAAGTCCATGGCCGCGAGCTTCTGTTCCGCCACTTGCGCGACGGTCGCGGCGTCTTCATGGTTGGCGCTCATATGGGCAGCTTCGAATCGCTGCGCGTCATGTCGCGCGAGCAGCAGCAATGGCAGGTGAGCATGGCAATGTTCGAAGACAACGCGCAGCGCATCGGCGCCCTGCTACGCACCATCGACCCAAAACTGACCGAAATGATTGTGCCGCTCGGCCAGATCGATTCGATGTTGAAAATTCAGGCCCGTCTCGACCGGGGCGACATGGTCGGTTTTCTGGCCGACCGCTCGGTCGGCAATGACCCGGTTGAAATGGTGCCGTTTCTCGGTGCTCCCGCGCCTTTTCCGACCGGGGTCTTCCGAATGGCTGCGGTCTTGCGTCGGCCCGTGCTCGGCATTGCCGGGCTTTATCTCGGCGACAACCGTTATCGGCTGCATTTTGTCGAGTTGGCCGATTTTTCGAACACACCACGCAGCGACCGGCGCGAAGCGATCGCCGCGGCCGTGCATACCTATGCCGCCACGCTGGAGAGTTTTTGCCGCGAAGCGCCGCTGAACTGGTTCAATTTTTTCGACTTCTGGGCGCCGCGGGCACAAGGCGAAGCCGTGTCGAACACGGCAGCGCCAGCGGCCAGCGCCGCAACGTCAGCCACTCCGGAGAGACCTCGCTCATGACACGATCGATGCCATCGATGCGAGCCGCGTTGCTCGCCCTGGCCATTGCGGGCAGCGCGCTCGTTACCCCCTCAGCGGTGGCGCAAGGCAACGGCACCGCCGCGCCGCCGCGCAACGAGCAACACCAGCCTCAGGGCAAAAGCCCCGATGCCGATCGGGCCACGCTGGTCGCGATTTTCGAGCAACTCGGCAAGGCAAGCACTGCGAGCGCGGACTTCGTTGAAATTCGCACGCTGGGCGAACTCGACATGCCCATCGAATCACGCGGTCAGTTGCGCTTTGAGCCACCGGCCACGCTCATCAAGCAAACCACTCAGCCGGTGCAGGAAACCCTGCGCCTGAGCGGCGACAGTTTGTCGGTCACGATGGGCGACACAACCCGCGAACTGCCGCTGGACGCAGTGCCGGCCGCCGCCGCGCTGGCCACCGCCTTGCGCGGCCTGTTGGCCGGCCGCCTGGCCGAGGTTGAAGAACAGTTCACCACTCGCTTCGAAGGTGATCGTCAGGACTGGCAGTTGCAACTCGAACCACGCGATGCCAAGGTTGCCGCCAGCATGAAAAAGCTGGTTGTACACGGCCTTGCTGCGCAACTCGTGCAAATTGATCTGCGGCAGACCAATGGCGATGGATCCATGCTGCGCATACTGAATACGCCGTGAAACGATAGACGCATTGTCGCGTGCTGGCTTGTCGTTCTCGTCGTCGCCGCTCTGGTGCTGGCACGCACGACCTGGCGGGCCGACATGAGCGTGTTTCTGCCCACCAAGCCAAGTCCCGAACAAAAACTGCTGATCACCAATTTGCAGCAAGGTCAGTCAGCTCGCACCTTGCTGGCCTCGGTTGGCCCCCTGCCCGCGGCCCAACTCAAACCGGTGTCTCATGCACTGGTCGGCGCGTGGCGCGAACTGGCCGGCGTGAGTTCGGTCAGCAATGGCAATCCGGATGATTTCGCCGCCGAACAAGCCGTTTTGTTCAAGCATCGCTATCTGCTTACCGGCGACGGTCAGCACGATCCGTTCACCGAACCGGCGCTGCGCGAGCAATTGCAGCAAGCCCGCAGCATGCTGGCCAGCTCGGCCGGTCTTTTCAACAAAACCTTCATTCTCAGTGACCCGACCGGTGCCGGCCTGCGCAGCCTGAACCTGCTGTCCGGGAGCGGCGGCCCGCGCCGGCACCAAGGGGTGTGGGTCAACGGCCAGACCGACGCATTGCTGTTCATGCTGAACATCGACGTCGATGGCGCCGACCTGGATGGCCAGGAACAATTGCTCACCGATCTGCGCGCCGCCTATGCGCGCACGTTAAGCCATGCGGCCATTGATGGCGCCGACACGCAACTGACCCTGAGCGGCGCGCCGGTGTTTGCGGTTCAGTCGCGTGCCGACATTCGTGGCGACGTGGTGCGCCTGAGCAGCCTCGGCATGGCACTTATTGTGGCCTTGCTGCTGCTGATGTTCCGCTCCTTGCGCGTGCTGCTGATAGCGCTGGTGCCCTTGCTCACCGCGGTGGCGGTTGGCGCGGCCGCGGTGGCATTGGGCTTTGGTTCGATTCACGCGCTGACTCTCGGCTTTGGCGTGGCCCTCATCGGCGAGTGCGTCGACTATGCGCTCTATCACCTCGTCCACAATCAGTCGGGGGCTGGCGGTCAGCCCGGTTTCTGGGCGCCGGTAAGGCTCGGTTTGTTCACGTCATTGACCGGCTTTGCGGCGTTGCTGTTTTCGGATTTTCCAGGTCTGGCGCAATTGGCCGTGCTTGCCATGGCCGGCCTGACGGCGGGCTTTCTGACCACCCGCTATGTGTTGCCCACGCTGACCGCCGCGAGCGCACCGGTTGATCGGTTTTATCGTCTCGAAGCGCACGCCCGTCGCGCCAGTGCAAGTCTGGTCCGCTGGCAGCCCTGGGCGCTCGCGCTGGTCGTCATCTGCGTCATTTTCGGCGTCCTGCGACGCGATGCGCTCTGGAGTACCGACATTGCTGCGCTGAACCCGGTATCGGCGCAAGCCCAGCAAATCGACACCTTGATGCGCGATGCCCTCGGCGGGCCGGACGTCAGCAATATGGTGCTGGTGCGCGCCAACAAACCGGGCACCGATGTGTTGGCCGCAACGGCCGCGGTTACCGCCGCACTGCGCGAACAAGTGCAGGCGGGCCGCTTGCGCGGTCTGGCCAGACCGGTTTGTCAGCCAGGGCGCTGGCGCCCTTCATCGATGCGGTCGGTGCGGCTCGTGAACAGCCGCCAATCGTCGCCGCCGACTACACTGGCACCCGCCTCGCCGGCCGTCTCGAATCGATGCTGACCACGATCGATGAGCGTCAGGTCGCGATCATCACGCTCGAGCACGATTCAAGCCGTCCGTTCGAGCCCGCCCAATGGCAGCAGCAGTTGCAGACGCAACTTGGCAGCTCGCCGGCCATGCAGGGGGCCAGTCTCACAGTTCTGAACCTGAAGGCCCGAACCGATGCCCTTTATGCTGGCTACATCCGCGATGCACTGCGTCTGTCGCTGGCCGGCGCCGCCGCCATTGTGATCCTGCTGGCGCTGAGCCTGCGCTCCTGGCGGGCACTGGGTACGGTTTGCCTGCCCATTGGTGGCGCCCTGGCCATCATTGTGGCCGGCTTTGCGCTGGCCGGCACACCGATGCATTTGCTGCATCTGGTTGGCTTGCTGCTGGTAGCGGCCATCGGCTCCAATTACGCACTGGTGCTGGCGCCAGCGACCGGCAAGCAGGCCGGCGATGCACTGACGCTCACCCCTCTGCTGCTGGCCAACCTGACGACCGTGGCCGGCTTCGGCGTGCTGGCCTTGTCGAAAGTACCGCTGCTGGCCGCCCTTGGACTGACGGTCGGTCTCGGTGCACCGCTGGTGCTGGTGTTGGCCGCCATCGCCAGCGCGCGTCGCGAGGAACAAGCCGCATGACTACGCAAGCGGGTTCAGAACCGCGTCTCAATTTGCCCGCCAACCCGGCCTGGCCACGCTATATCGGCGCCTCGCTTGCGTGGCATGGTGCGATGGCCGCCGGCGCGCTGGCGCAACCGCAAAGCTGGCCGCTGTGGCTGGGCGGCGCAGCGCTCAATCATGGTTTGTTGTGCGCGGCCAGCATGTTGCCGCGCAGTGGCCTGCTCG
>CAXBNM010000273.1:0-6481 GCA_963976885.1 uncultured Burkholderiaceae bacterium | reverse complement strand
CGTGCTCGAGTGCGAGGCCACGGTACGCCACTGGGCCAAGCGCTTTGCCACCAAGCAGCACTGCCTGTTCCTGGGCCGCGGCGTGCATTTCCCGATTGCGATGGAAGGCGCGCTCAAGCTCAAGGAAATCAGCTATATCCACGCCGAAGCCTATGCCGCGGGCGAACTCAAGCACGGTCCGCTGGCACTGGTCGATCGCGACATGCCGGTGGTAGTCGTGGCCCCCAACGACATGCTGATCGAAAAACTCAAGAGCAATCTGCAGGAAGTGCGGGTGCGCGGCGGCGAGCTCTTCGTGTTTGCCGACAAGGACACCCATATCGAACCGGAAGACGGCGTCAACGTCATCAACCTGGTTGATCATGCCGGCCCGCTGAGCCCGATCCTGCACGTTGTGCCCTTGCAGCTGCTGAGCTATCACGTTGCACTGACCAAAGGCACCGACGTCGACAAGCCACGGAATCTGGCCAAGAGTGTGACGGTCGAGTAATCGCTGCCGTCGCGAAACGCAAAACGGGCGCCTGAGGCGCCCGTTTTCATTTGACCATCACAGGTTGCAATCCGGGCCTGCCGGATCACCCCATCTGAAAGGCTCCGGCACTCATGCCGGCAGCCGCCGCCTCGGCAGGCAGCACCTTGTTCGGCGCCGGCGCAGTGCTCGGCTGCGCTTCCGGCGCTGCTGCGGCCAGCGGAGGGGGTTCGGCCGCCGGGGTGCTGACCAGCACCGGCGCTTGCTCGCCTTCGGCAATATCGAAAATCTGCAACACGCCACACACCGAGCGGTTGGCGTCGACGACGATCAGCGCGTTGACGCGCGCTTGCTGCATTTTCTCTTCGGCCAGCGCAAAGCGCTCGCTCTCGGTCACTACCAGCGGCTTGGGTGCCATCAGATCACTGGCCATCAGATGCGTGGGCACCGGATAGTTTTCAAACGCGCGGCGCAGATCGCCATCGCTGACCACGCCAAGGAGATGCTCAGGGTTGCCAACCAGCGCCATGCCGAGCCGGCCTGAACTGATGGCCGTCACCACTTCCTTGAAACTGGCATCGCCATGCACCCAGGGCAAGGGGCCGCGATGCATCACCTCGGACACTCGCGTCAACAGACGCCGGCCCAGGCTGCCGCCGGGATGAAAACGCGCGAAGTCTTCGGGCTTGAAGCCCTTGATGGTCGACAAGGCAACGGCCAGCGCATCACCCATCACCAGTGCCGCGGTGGTTGAACTGGTCGGCGCCAGATTGTTGTTGCAGGCCTCCATTTCGACGCTGACGTCGAGCACTGCCGGTGCGTGGCGGGCCAGGGTCGAATTGAGCCGGCCGGTCATCGCGATCACACCGTTGCCCTGAGCGACCAGAAACGGCAGCAGTCGCACCAGTTCCTCGGTTTCGCCGCTGTTGGAGATCATCAGCACGATGTCTTCGGGCTTGATCATGCCCAGATCACCATGAAAAGCCTCACCGGGATGAATGCAATAGGCCGGCGTGCCGGTCGAGGCCAACGTCGCCGCAATTTTCTTGCCGATGATGCCCGACTTGCCCATGCCTAAAACAATCACGCGCCCCTTGGCGCTCAGAATCGAGCCGACGGCGGTATCGAAACTACAGTTCAGTTTCTGCTGCATCGATACCAGGGAATCGATCTCAGCTTGAATAACTCTCTGACCCAGGTGAATGACATTCATGAAAACCGTGCTCCTGTTTGACTGGTTTGCCGCTCGCTCATAGCCCCAATGCAACCCGGGCAGCAACAGCGATCTGATAAATAATCTGGGTAATACCCCGTGTCACTTCAATACTCTTGGTCTGCGTCTTGGGCAGCACCATCAGTTCATCACCAGGCTGCAAGGAGGCTTCACCCTCAACTTCGGTCACCAGGCCATTGCGCGCCATCAGCAGAATTCGTGAGGTATCGGCGTTCTGACCGAAGCCACCGGCCTGGCCGATGTAGCCGCGCGCATCCAGTCCACGCTGGTATTGCAGCGCAATCGGGAACATCACTTCGCCGTGCACCATCACCTGCGAGGTGCGCTCGGGCACCACAATCAGGTCGCCGTCTTCAAGCACCGTATTGGCGGCAGTGGCCATGTCGGGCAGGACGAGTTGCCCCTTCGGATTCACCTCTTTGGCGCGCTCGGTAAATTTGAGGACGAGTTCGGCCTCGCTGACCCGCAGCCGCGCCTCTTCGTTGGTTGCCGAGCGCGCGGTCAACGCCTGGCTTTCCAGTTTCTTCAGCGCAACATCAAGCATCTCTTTCTGACGCTCGGCAACCGACTTGCGATACACCTGCAGGTTGTCCATGTCGCTGAGCCGGTTCGGCTTGATGCGATTGATCGCATCCTTGAGCGTTGAGCCATAGGGCAGCACAACCGCATGCTCGCCCGAATGCGCACCGTCCAGACGCACGAGGATTGTGCCGGCAAAGCGGTCAGCAGTAACGCGCACCTGATCCCCTGCGCCAACCATCACCGCATCGGCTTGCGCCATCGGCACGTATTCGCTCTGCCGGCGCATGCCCTGACCACGGATGATGCTGACATGTGTTGCCTCGGGGTTCGGCCGGGCCTGTGCCAGCACTTGCGGCAACGGCACGTAGGCTTCGCTGAACTCAAACCGGTACTCGTTGGCCACCGCTCCGTGGACATCAACCGTATGTTGACGCGGGCCCACCACCAGGGTGTCGCCGTCTGACAGTTGCACCAGCGGCATATCGCCGTCGAGCAGGAAGCTGTACAGATTCACGCTCTTGCGCAACTTGCCATCGCGCTTGATCATGATGTTGATGAAGCTGCCCCGCTCAGGATCGACGCCGCCGGCCTGATCGAGATAGTTCAGCACCGAGTCGGACGACAAACCGCCGTACAGCCCGGGCTGGCGCACAAAACCGGTGACGAATACCTTGACCGGCTGGGCCGCCTCCAGGCTTGCATAAACTTGCACGTTCTTGCGATAGACCGACTTGATGGCCCGCTCGACCGTTGTGTTCAGATCGCCGTTGCGCACACCGCGCACTTTTACCGGCCCGACATCGGGCACAAAGATGTTGCCCTGTGGATCGACGGGCAAGGTGCCTTCGGTCGTGATCGCGCCCCACAGACGCAGCACGATCCGATCGCCCTGCTGAATCTGATAGCCGGCATTGAAGCCCGACGACGATTGCGCCTTGTTCGCCAAAGGTCGGCAAGTCGGCAATAGGTACCGTGGCACGCGCACCGGTGCTGACGCCTAACAACACCAGCGTCAGGCAACACATCAGCCAGCCGCCCAGGTAGTGCATCAACTCGGGCCGGGATTTCGATTGGGTCAGGACAGGTTTGGCAAACACAGGCTACTCGCGGTGGTCATCAATGGTTGCCTTGATCAGCGTGATCAAGCCGAAGGCTGTCAGCAGCCCAAGCAACCAGGTAATCATCAGGTAGAGCCGACGCGGCCGCTCGGGCTCCTCTGGCAAATGCGGGCGCACAATCAGCGCCAGACTTTTCAGTTTCATCGTGGCGTCGACGCGAGCGCGCTCAAGCGACGACAAGGTCGTGCGATACAGATCGGTGGCAAACTCGGCGTTCAGACTCAACGCCTGGTAGTCGGCGGCCACCTGATTCAGGCGCTGGCGCCCTTCACCGGTAAGCTCGGCTTTTTCTTTGGCGACCTGTGCGGTCAATGCACGGATTCGGGCCTTGAGCGCCAGAATCGGCGGTGCCTTCGGTTGCAGATAACTGAGACTGCTGTTCAGCTCGGCCTGCAACTCACTGAGCCGGGTTTCCAGTTCGGCCGCAAGACGAGCCTTCATTTCCGCTTGCCTGGCCGGGTCGAGCACCTTGTTCTCATTCTGATAGTTCAACACCTTGGCACGGGTTGCTTCCACGCGCTGGCGCGCGTTGTCCAACTCGGTTTCGATGAAGGCGACTTGCTCGCGAGCCACCCGGTTGGACAACTCGTTGATGAAGCGGTCACTGGCCGACAAGATGGCCTGATTGATCTGGCGGGCAGCATTGGGATCGAAGGCTTCGGTCTGCAAGGTGATGATGCCGGTGCTGTTGTCCGCGGCCACATGAACCCGGCTACGGTAGTAATCAAGAAACTCTTCCCGACTGGCGTCGGGCTTGAGCCGACTGATCAGATCCGGGCTCGCCATCCACAAGTCACGCAAGCCGAGCTGGGCGTTGATGGTTTCGAGCATGTCGATCGAGTAGATATGTTGCTCAAGAAAGTGCATGTCCCTTCGGCCTGACGCACCGCGATGCGCGACTCAGACACATAGCGATCGCTTGAGTAACCCCACAGGTAAGCCGCCACCAGCAACATCGGTAACACGACGATCCAGACGAAAGCGCGAAAGCGGCTGTAACGCTGGACGTGGGCCACCCCGGCGGTGAGGCGAGCTCGCAGCCCTGACAAATTGGGCGTGGGCAGGTCGGCCGCAGGCATGAGTAGTTCAGAGCTGTTGATAGGCTGTGATGGCATCGTCAATAGATTCAAAAGACTGGAATTCGCCCTTATTCAGGACGATTCCGACATTACACAGGGACTTGAGCAGAGACAGATCATGAGAAACCGTGATCAATCTGGCCTTTTCCTGCTTTTGACGAAACGCTTCCTGACTTTTTTCCTTGAAGCGCTTGTCGCCAACAGCAATGACCTCATCAACCAGGTAAACATCGAACTCAAAAGCCATGCTCAGACCGAAGCTGAGCCGCGAACGCATTCCCGAGGAATAGGTGTTCACGGGCATGTCGAAGTAGGTGCCGATTTCTGCAAAATCGGCCACGTATTCAATGCGCTGGCGCCGCAATGCGGCGCTGTCGCCATAAACGCGACTGACAAACTTGACGTTCTCACGGCCGGTCAGACTGCCCTGAAACCCCGAGCCCAGACCGATAGGCCAGGAAATCCGGCAGTCCTTGCGAACCCGGCCGGCGTTGGCAAAGTCGGTGCCGCCGATCAGGCGCATCAGGGTGGACTTGCCAGCGCCGTTGTAGCCGAGCACGCCAATGTTGCCTTGCTCGGGAAATGTGTAGTTAACATCACGAAACACGTAGCGACGGCCCTTCGGCGTGGCGTAGTACTTGGTGAGATTTTCGAGTTGGATCACGTTGCCACCAGATCAAAACGTTTCACCCGATACAGCATCAGCGCCAGCAACAAGGTCAGCGCCGTGCAGGCCACCACCACGAACAGGCTGCCGCTGGCCTGCGGATAGTTCGCGAACACCGCCACACGAATCAGATCGAGCCAGTGCGCAAGCGGATTGAGCAGTGCCAGTTCGCGCGCCTGGGTAGGCAGCGAACCGAGCATGAAGAAAATGCCCGACACGAAATAGAGCGGGCGCATCAGCATCGGGACGAATTTGGCAAGGTCGGCGCGGCCATGAACCGCAATGGATAGCACCAGACCGAGCGCCCCCGAGAACACGGCCAGCAACACCACCAGCAGAACAAGCATCAGGGGGTCGGCGACCTCGACGGGATGCCCGAACCACCACGCGATGCCGGCCAGAACGAAAGTCATCCCAACGAACATCACCAACTCCACCAGCACGCGAGTGAGCACGGTGTCCATCGGCTTGACCGGACTGAAACCCATCAGGCCCTGATTGGAAGACACAGCCACCATGCAGCGACTGACGGTATTGCTGAACAACATCCAGGGCGCCACGCCGGTCGCCAGAAAAACCGGAAAGCTGATGTTGGGCATTACCCGGGAACTCAGCAAACCGAACACCAGCAACAAAACGCCGATGTGGGCGAGCGGCTCGAGTACCACCCACACATAGCCCAGTCGGTGTTGACCGAAGCGGGTTCGCAGTTCGCGCAGATAAAGCGCAAACACGACCGCACACTGGACCTGCAAGGGCGAACGTCCCGAGGGCTTGGGCTGGATGTCTGACTGGGCATGCATGGCAAGTAGACTACCCGCCGATGATTCTGACGAAACCAGCAATAGCGGCGATTTACACCGCTTTTCGTCGTATTACTCCTATCCTTCGACCCACAGAATTCCCTGATGCGAACAAATACGTCACGGGGAATTCAAAAGGTCTGGTTGACTTCGGCCGGGATCCGCTCGATCCCGCTGCTGGAGCCGCTGCTGGGCGCCCAGGTGCTGCCCGCGGGGCTGCCCGCACTGGGCCGACCGCCAGCCGCCGCGCAGGTCATCGCCGGTTGGGGTGCCCGACCGAGCGGTCGTCGTGCCGAACAACTGGCCGCGCGACTCGGCCTGCCTTGCTGGCGTCTGGAGGATGGATTTCTGCGCTCGTACGGGCTTGGCGATCAGTACGCGCCGCTGTCGATGACGGTCGACGCGGTCGGTGTCTACTATGACGCCAGCCGGCCCAGCCAGCTGGAAAACATGCTCAACGAAAACCCACGCCTGCTCGCCGGTATCGAAACGAAGGTTGCGCAAGCGCGCGAACTGATCCTCACGCATCAGTTGAGCAAATACAACCATGCGCCTGCGGCGACGCCGGCGCTGCCCGCCGACGAGCGCA
>CAXBNM010000272.1:0-6543 GCA_963976885.1 uncultured Burkholderiaceae bacterium | reverse complement strand
GCTGAAGTTGGGCGGCACGATGACCGGCACCGATTCGATGATCTCGCGGCGCAGCGGGCCCGGAGTCTGGGCAAGCGCGAACCATTCCTGCTGCACGCCGCGCTGCGAGAGTTCGCGGAAAAACAGATCAACCACATCGACCAGCTTCAGCGGAAAGGCTTCGTTGGTTGTGCAGTAGAGGCGAAAGGAGCGGCTCGATTGGGTCATGGCGGTGTCAGGAGGAGGCACGACGTTTGACCATCTCGGTCAGCGCACGGCGCTCGGCGGTATCGATCGGCTTTGACAAGGCCCAGAGTGCCAGAAACACGAGCACTGCGGCCAGACAGGTGACGGGCCAGGGCAGATGGTCTCGCATCAGGGTGGTGATGGCCATCGTCGCAAGCATGGCGGCCATCATCAAGGCCAGACTTTTCCAGGCCATCTGGTAGACAAAGCCTTCTCGCGCGAGTCGATGAATCAGCAGCGCGCAGGCAATGATGACACCGGCCACGTGTGACACCGGCAGGGCATAAACCCCCAGCCAGGGCAGTGCGAGTACGCCAGGAATGACCGACAACACCAATACCGAATGCGCCCAGATCAGCGGCCCGTTCTTTTCGACCACGTGAGCTGCAATGTCGAGCACCTGGCGCCAGCTGTACAAAGCCATCAGGAAAGTCATCAGCAGCAACAGCAGCAGCGCTTCGGCACCGTATTTGTCAGCAGTGAGCCAGGCGATGGCTTGCTCGCCGCCGGCGAAGGTGACGACGGCAAACAGCGCGAGCAACACCAGATTGATCTTGAGAATGAGGTTGCTCATGAACACCACATCGGCAAAACTGCCGGAGCGCACATAGCGGGCGGTAAGGACCGGGCGGATCATGCCTTGCAGAAGTTGCGCGGGCAGATACCGATTCATCAGGTCGAGAATCCACTGACCAAAGCCGAACAGCGCCACCGGGCCGGCGGCCAGTTGCGAGCCGATGATCAGGCGATCTGTTGCGCCACTGAAGGGCAGCACCAGCATGTGCTGCATATAGCCCTTCCATCCAAAGTCGACCATTCTGGCGCGATTGTCGCGCAGCCATTGGCGCACGCTGGCATCGGCCGTGTTGGCTCCTGCCGGCATGTTGCGCGACAAGCCGGCCAGCATGATCACGACGCCGAGCGTGTCGGTGATGATTTCGACCCAGATCACCGTACGCAGATCGAGTTCGCCGGCCCACCACAGTGCCGCCAGAATCAGAAAGCGCGAACCGGTGACCAGACTCAGGCCGAGTTGCGCAATGCCTTGCAGCAGCATCTGCTCGAGCAAGGTGAACAAGGTCAGCAAGATGGTGCGGATTGCAATGACCCAAAGGTAAAGACGCAGTGCTTCGTCCCAGCCGGCCAGTCCTATCAGTTGGCCCAACTCGGGCGCGAAGATCCACAGCAACACGATGGCGATGCCCAGCACCACGGTGCGCAGCGCCAGCAGGCGCAGCACGAGCACCTTGAAGGTGCGGTTCTGGTGCGTGGCATACACCTCGGGGACGTAGCGCGACATCACGTGAGTAATGCCAACGCCGGTGATGGCGCCGATCAGTTCGACCAGACCGAACAGAATGGAGTAGGCGGCAAACGCGTCGATCGGCAAGGCCCGAATCAACAGGATGAACGTGCCGATTCCGGCTACCGAGGTCAGCGCCTTGCCGGCCAGAAAGTGCCAGAGGCCGCGTCTGATGCGCGCGCCACCGTAGCGGTCAGTTTGATCCAATGTCAGGCCACCGACTCGCAGCCGATACCTGGCCGCTTGCAACAGGCCTTCATCAAAACCTTCGTGGTTGAGTGCTCGTCCGCGCCGATCTGATTGCGTCGACGCCCCCCGGGAAACTGGCGGCAGGATACCGCCGACTGCGGAATAATTCCAAGAATTAGCCCGCTGTTCCGATAAACTTGTAAGTCGACGTTAACGGCCGTGCCATATTGTAATGAGTAACTTTCTACCGAACGTGGCGCATTTTGCCAACTTGTCATTCTGTAACCTTGCCATCAAAGCCCGATGAAGATCGCGTTCGGCATCATGTCGGCGGTTCATTCGGCACGGGTCGTTGATCAGCTTGCCAGTTGTCTGCGTCCGTATGAAGTATTCATTCATCACGATTTCGCCCAGCAGAGCCCGTTCGAGCTGACTACGCCCGGGGTTCGGTATGTGCCGCAACCCAAACGGACCGGCTGGGGCGTCTGGGGCTTCACCGAAGGCGTGTTTCATCTGCTGCGGCACTGCCTGCGCAACAGCGACTTCGAGTACTTTCAGTTGCTCAGCCCGACCTGTCTGCCGATCAAGCCGGTTGCACAATTCGAACAAGCTTTAACGCAAAGCAGGGCCCAGGCAAACATAGAATCGATTGCACTGGCTAGCGATCGGGATGCGCTGATGAACTATGGGATGCGGGCTTACGCCCCGCATGGTTCATTACGATACCGAATGATGAAACGGGCTTTCCTGGTTTACTATGGCGCGAATTGGCAAAGCGCCCATCGCGCCAATCTGCAATTGCGCCATTCCGGTGATTCACGGCGTCCGGTACTGGAATCTGCGAGCGTTGCTGTGATGAAATTGGCGCAGCGTGGCTATTTCGGCCGAAATCTATTGACCCATGGTCTGTCACCACACGTTGGAGGGACATGGTTTGGAGCTCGGCGTGACATTTGTGAGTACCTTGTCCGTCGGTTCGAGGACAATGACGTTCAGGAATGCTTCTCACGGATATTCATTGCCGATGAAATGATTCTGGCCTCCCTGATTGCCGACGCGCCGATCCAGGTCGGTCCGTCCAATCATCTGGTCAATCGCTTTACCGAAGGAAATCCGAACTGGCTGCTTGATACTGACTATTCAATGCTTGAGCAGTCGGATCGATTTTTTGCGCGCAAGTTTCCGGACGATCCTGATGCGCCAATCCGGCATAGGGTTATGACGGAACTGGCGGGTCGGGTTGAGCACAATACAACCATTCAGCGGGGCCGGTTGCAACAACACGGTGCCTGAGCTGAGTCATCTAAGGTTTCAGTATGCAGTTCGGTCTGTTGTTTCGAATCATTCGTCAGCGCTTCTGGCTGATCTTCACGATCCTGTTGATCACGACCGCCAGTGCGGCGGTGGCGAGCTTCACGATGAAGAAGGTCTATCGTGCCGCGTCGACCTTGTTTGTTGATGTCAAATCGACCGACCCGGTAACTGGCGCCAATATTTATTCGAATCAGTCGGTGCAGAACTATCTGACGACTCAGGTGTCGGTGATCACCAGCAAGAAGGTCGCCTTCGATGCCGTCGAGCGCCTTGGCATTCTGGACGATCCGGTTGTGGTTGCGCAGTGGGAGGCCAACGGCGGCACTGGTGGCCGTGAGGGCATGCTTGCCGATGCGGTCGATGAGTTGCTCGAGGCCATCGATGTCGAGGCCTCGCGTGACGGCACCACCATCGAAATCGAATACGAGAGCGACAATCCGGTTTATGCGGCCGCCGTTGTCAATGCGTTCGCCAATTCGTATATCGACGGGGCGCTGAGTCTGGCCACGGATCCGGCCCGCGAATATGCGAAAGAGTTCGAAAAGCAGACCGAAACCTATCGCCTGGCTCTGGAGGCCGCGCAACAGAAGCTGGCCGCTTTTCAGCAAAGCAGTGGCATCGTCGCTTCCGATGAAAAGTTCGACGTCGAGAACCAGCGCCTGGCGGCGCTGATGACCCAACTGGTCGACCTCGAAGCCGTCGCGGCGGACAGCCAGTCGCGCGTCGCCACGGCCTCAAGCCGGGGGCGGGCGAGCATGCCCGAGGTGGTGCAGAATCCGCTGATTCAAACCTTGCAGGCCGATGTGGGCCGCGCCGAGGCACGACTGCGTGATCTGGGCTCCCGGTTGGGTTCCAATCACCCGCAGTACATTTCTGCCCAAGAGACGCTGGCCACGTTGAACGAGCGGCTCAACGGCGAAATCTCCCGTGTCACCAACAGCATGCGCTCGAGCAATGCGATCAATCAGCGACGTCTGACCCAGGTGCGCGCCGAAGTCGCCAAGCAGCGCGAACTGGTGCTGGCCCTGAAGGGCGATCGCAGCGAAATCTCGGCATTGCAGCGCGAGGTCGACAGCGCCCAGAAGGCCTACGATCTCGTTCGCGGGCGGTTCACGCAAACCGATCTGGAAAGCAAGGCGCGCCAATCCAATGTTTCGGTCATTACGCCAGCGACGGTGCCCTCCGAGCCCTCACGCCCGAAGCCCAAACTCAATATCGCGATCGGGGCGTTTCTCGGCCTGCTGATCGGCACCATTGCTGCCCTCACCATCGAGGCCACGCAGCGGCCACTGCGCAGCGCCGAAGACTTGCTGCGGGCGGTTGGTGTGCCGGTGCTGGCGGTTGTGCCACCGGCCACGACCCGCCGCGCACAGCGCCTTGTGGGCGCTACCGGGCCCACCGGTGGGCCGGCCAGCTTACAGATCGAACATCGGCTTTGACCGGCCTGACCTCCGACCCTAGGTAACGCAATGCCAGAAAGAAATTCTTCAGGAAAGACGGGGCCTCACGCCGAGTCCACCGATCCGGCTGACTCCGATTTTCACTTCATCCCCGACGATCTTGACGGGACTGCTGATCATCAGGCCGATGTGGTGCCAATTCACGATAGCGGCGCGCGCCGGCGCCCTGAGGCGCAGGCCCCAACGCCACCCGAGACGCGTGGTGACATCGAAGACGTTGAGCCGGCGGCAGACGAGCAGGGCGCACTGGTGCCCCGGCAAGGCAAGGCCGAGGCGGCCGGATCGCGCGTGCAGGCCTTTGATCTGCCCGCCGGTCCCACCAAGGTCACGCCACGCATCGGCGAGCTTCTCGTGGCCGATGGTGCGCTGGCGCAGGACGCCATCGAACGCATTCTCGCCGAGCAGGCCAGCACACCCGACAAGCGATTTGGCGAAATTGCCGTCAGTCGGCGACTGGTTACCCAGGGCAGCGTGGATGCCGCACTGGCCAAGCAGTTTGGCTATACCTCGCCGATCAGCAACGACACCACCTTGCCGCCCGAGCTTGCCGTTGCCCATACGCCGTACAGCCCGTTTGCCGAGGTGTTGCGCGGCCTGCGCAGTCAGCTTGTGCAGCGCTGGTTCGATGGTTCACCGCAGCGCGGTGCGCTGGCGGTCACGAGTGTGGACCGGGGCGATGGCAAGAGCTTCATCTGCGCCAATCTGGGCGTCGTGTTTTCTCAGCTCGGCGAGCGCACCCTGATCATCGACGCCGATCTGCGCAATTCCACGCAGCATAAAAAATTCAATCTGCCCAATCGTATGGGGCTGTCCGGCATTTTGAGCGGGCGGGCCGGCATTGAAGAAATTCTGCCGGTGCCGGGCGTGTCCAATCTGGCCGTACTGCCGGCCGGTCCGTTGCCACCCAACCCGCAGGAGCTGCTCGGGCGCGAAGAGTTCAACAAGTTGCTCTATGGTCTGTCCGGTTCTTTCGATGTGATTCTGGTCGATACCCCATCTGCGCAGCAGGCAACCGATGCGCAAATCGTTGGTCAGCGCACGCATGGTGCGATGATCGTCGGCCGTAAAGACAAAACGCAGACCAACGAGATCATCCAGCTCGCGGATGTGATGCGCGGCGCCGGTATTCAGATTCTGGGCGCAGCCCTGAACGACTACTAGGTCCGGCGATGGCAGGGCTGAGCCTTGGGGCGCAATGGATGAATCTCGCATCGCGCCAGATGTGGCTGGTGCGGATCGGCTTTGCGCTCACCGGGGTCTTGCTGGGTCTGATCGTCGCCAGCGGCAACCCGATTCTCATCGCGATGTCGGTTGGCGTGATTTTCGGCACGCTGCTGCTCAATGCTTTGCACGTGGCATTGTGGGCGCTGCTGATCGGCGTATTCATGATCAGCGGCCCGTTCTTCATGTTCGTGCCGTCGCTGGTCAAGACCGGTTGGTTGTTCTCGGTGCTGGGCTTTTTTCTGGTTGGCGCGGCAATTCTCTATCCGGCGCTCGGTCGCCACCAGCCGCGGCGCAAGACGCCGGCCATGGTCTATTACGGCATTGCGTTCATCGTCTGGGCCGTCGCAATGGCGTTTTTCTCGGACGGCTCGTTAAAGGAAATCATTACCGGGGCGAAACGTTATTTTCAGTTCTGGGGCGCCTTCTTCGTGCTGGCGGTGGTGCCATTCGCCTGGAGCCGCGTGAAGAGCTGGATGGGTTTTCTTGGCCTGCTGGCCTGTATTCAGTTGCCGATCGTGCTCGTGCAGCGCATTTTTCTGGTGCCTTATCTGGCCAGCCTCAATGCCGAGCTGGAAGGCTTTGTCGCGATCGATTCGGTGGTCGGCACCTTTGAAGGCACGTTGCATGGCGGGGGCAGCAGTTCGATCCTGGCCTTGTTTCTGGTGTTGGGCATTGCTTATTTGCTGAGCGCCCGGCGCGACAATCTGCTGACCGGCGCGCGCTTCTGGTGGCCGCTCATTCTCATGACGGTGCCGCTCGGTCTTGGCGAAACCAAAATCGTTATCGTGTTGTTGCCGGTCGTGTTGTTTGTGATTTACATGGACCTCA
>CAXBNM010000271.1:0-6571 GCA_963976885.1 uncultured Burkholderiaceae bacterium | reverse complement strand
CGCCGAGCCCGGCCGTCAAGAAAGTGCGGGCCGAACGGCAGGCTGCCAAAAAAGGCAGCAAGAGTGCGCCGGCATCACGCTCGGCACGCAAGAACAAGCCGGCCGGACCGTCCAAGGCCGCGCGTCGCGGCCGGCGCTGAGCCGCATCGTTTTCATGAATCAACTTTACTGACAGGACCCCATGCTGCTACACGGATTTCACGTTGTCATGAGCCGGCTGCGTCGCTCGCCCGATTCGGTCACCGAACTCTATATCGACAAGAGTCGCCATGACCCGCGCATGGCGCAGTTGCAACGGCTCGCCGAAGAACACAGCATCAGCGCCAAGCTGGTTGAAGGCGTGCGCCTGGACCGGCTGTGCCGGCACAAGCGCCATCAGGGCGTGGTGGCGTTCGCCGAGGCCGATTTTGCACCCGTATCGCTCGAATCATTGCTCGATGAAATCGAAGGACCGGCGATGTTGCTGGTTCTCGATGGCGTCACCGATCCTCGTAATCTTGGCGCCTGCCTGCGCTCGGCCGATGGGGCCGGTGCTCATGGCGTGATTGCGCCCAAGGACCATTCATGTCCGCTGTCCGATGTGGCGGTTCAGACCGCCAGCGGCGCAGCCGAGTCAGTCCCCTATGTGATGGTGACCAATCTGGCCCGGGCAATGGATACGATGAATGAGGCTGGCATCTGGACGATCGGCACGGCCGATGAGGCCGAGCAGACGCTGTTCGATGCCGATATTCCCGATTCCGTCGCCTGGGTGCTGGGCGCGGAAGGCAAGGGCTTGCGTCGTCTGACTCGCGAGCGCTGCGATGAGCTCGTGCACATTCCAATGGGTGGTGCGGTGTCGAGCCTGAATGTTTCGGTGGCTGCCGGCATTGCCTTGTACGACTCGGTGCGTCGGCGTTCGGTGCGCGCGGCGTCATAGGCCGGCGCATTTCGAGGCCGGCAGGCCTCACCGCCGCAGCGTTCAGCCCGCAGCGTTCAGCGTTTGCTTTAACGTTTGCTTAGACGCTTTCATCAGCGTTTGCCGCTGCGATGCTGCCAGGGCGCAATCGCTCCACGTTGCGCCCAAAGTCCGCGGCCAGCGCGGCGCGCCGCGTGTTCGGCCGCATCGTAGGCCTTGCGCGCCCCCGGACTCAGTTCCTTGCTGAAGCGCCGGTAATACCAGGCCATGCCGGCCCGCACCAGGTCCAGATTGATGTCTCGAGGGCCGGCATAAACCGTTGCTACCAGTCGCCCATAGCGGTCTTTCTTGCCGGCGCGAATGCGTAGCGGCTGGTTGGCCAGTTGCGCTTGCAGATAGCGGCGCGATGCCGGCCCTCCGGCCTGATCCATCTCGGGCGCATCAATCGCGCCCAGTCGCACGCGCAAGGGCTTGCCCGAGCGCTCCCGAACGGCGATGGTGTCGCCGTCGATGACCCTTTCAAGCGTTACGACCCGGCTGCGCGTAATCTGTGCGGCGCTCGACGCCGATTCATGAGCCGGCTGCGCCGCTGAGGCGGCGGGACCGGGCAGGGTGGTGCAGGCGTTCAGCGCCAGGGCCGCGGTCAACGCGCCTGCCAGTCGACGCAGGCCGCGGTGCGTTGCGCGAATCAAGCCCGGACGTGAAAAATCGTGTCGTGAATCAATCCGCACGAAACCGGCTCCCTTTGCCGGTTTGCACCACCGGCACCTGCAACGCGGCCCGCTCGCGCAAAGCCTGCTCGCGTACCCAGCAGTTCTCCAGATGATCATTGACCAGGCCCATGGCCTGCATGAAGGCATATGCCGTGGTCGGGCCGACGAACTTCCAGCCTCGCTTGCGTAGTTCGGTTGAAAGTCTGACCGAGCTTGGTGTCGTCGCGAGTTTGCCGACGTTGGCGAAGGTGATCTTGCGCGGGCGTTCCTGGGGGGTGGGTTCAAATTGCCAGAAGTAGGCGGCGAGGGTGCCGAACTCGCGCTTCATTTCAATGGCTCGGGCCGCATTGTTGATGGTGGCTTCGATCTTGCCGCGATGGCGAATGATGCCGCTGTCCTGAAGCAGACGCTCAATGTCTGCGCTTTGGTAGCGACTGATCGCATCAACGTCAAATCGGTCAAAGGCGGCCCGAAAGTTTTCACGCTTGCGCAAAATGGTCAGCCACGACAGACCGGCCTGAAAGCCCTCAAGACAAATTTTTTCAAACAATCTTGTGTCGTCGACAACAGGACGGCCCCACTCATGGTCGTGATATGCGCGGTAGTCGGAATCCTGCTGGCACCAAGCGCAACGGGGCTGATCATCGGGGCCGGTGAACAGGCCTTTGGCTAGGGTCATGGTTGCGTTCTCTGGTGCGTTGGTATTGGCTCGCAAGTGTAGCCCGGCCTGAAACCGTGATCCAGTTCACGCACTTTTGGGTTAGGACTGAAGGTGCATACAGCGACGCCCGATCAATGGTCGATGCCGTCGGTCGGGTGGTACTGACCGCTCTTGTGAGTGTGCATGGCGCTGCCTATCCTAGTCGTGTGTTCTCAAGGAAACCGTTGTGATTCTTAAACCTCCTCCGTCAGCAAGACGCCCGTACCCGATGCTGCAGCGCGGCTTCACGCTTGTGGAGTTGCTGGCGGTGATGGCTGTGACGGCGATTCTGATTGCCGTCGGAATACCCCAGCTGTCGCAGTTTTCGGCATCGCGGGCCGCTAATTCGCATGTGGCGATGTTGGCCAGTGCACTGCGACTGGCTCGTTCCGAAGCCGTGCGCAGTGGCACACCCGTCACGGTTTGCCCGAGTTTCAACGCGGAGTCTGCCGTGCGGCCAGACTGCAATGGCGGCGCCAATGACTGGGCCTCGGGATGGGTGATCTTCACCGACCTCGGTGTGCTCAACGTGATTGAGCCTGGTGATCGCATCATCAGAGTGCAAGGGCCCATCCAGGACAGCGGCGGCATCCAGAGTCAGGGGGGCGCCTCGATCAACTTCTTTCCCACCGGAATCTCTCTGGGCGGGCAGCGCTCGTTCAGTTTCCTGCCGCTGATCAGTCCCAGTTCGCCGAGTTACAACGACACTGCGCAGCGCATGTGTGTGGACAACATCGGCAGCACGATTCGCCGCAAATATTCCGAGGCTTGTTGATGAACCCGTTATCAATGCAGCGCCACCGGTCGGGCCAACGCGGCATGACACTGATAGAAGTGCTGGTCGCGATGATTGTGCTGTCGTTTGGCATGATCTCCTTCGCTGGTCTACAGGCGGTGTCGATCAAGCAAGGCAAAATGGCGCAATACCGTACGGTGGCCTCGCAACTTGCCAGTGACTATGTTGATCGCATGCGCGCCAACTCCGCTTTGGCCGCCGCCGGTGGCTACAACTTCGTTCAAGCCTATGCGGCGCTCGACGCTGCGCTACCGCTGCCCGGGTGTGCGGTTGCCGTTTGTACGCCAGCCGAAGTTCGCGATATCGATCAGGTGCAATGGCGTAATAACGCCCGGGCTTCGTTGCCCGGAGGCAGTCTTTATGCGGTGATGGACGCTGCTGCGCCGGTGGCCCCCATCATCGACTTCTGGGTGGTTTGGCGTGATCCGGATGCCGGCGATGAGCTCGATATCGGCCAGACCTGTCCGGATCTCCTTGGTGTCGCCATTGACGGGCCCCGTTGCATGCATTTCAGGATCGCCCTATGAAAGCCAGGTTCGAATTTCAAAGCGCGCCATCAGTCGGCCTGCGGCTCCGTCAGGGTGGCCGCTCGATGATCGAGTTGATGGTTGCCGTGACGATCAGTCTTGTCGTGCTCGGTACGGTAATGACACTGGTCGTTGGTATGAGTCACGGGAGCCGCACTCAGGAAGGGCAGTCGCGACTGACCGAGAACGCGCAGATTGCACTCAACCTGGTGACCGGGCATTTGCGCATGAGTGGCTTCAGTTCCCCGCGCTTCAATGCGTTCCCGGGGGCGCGCTCGGCGAACTATGAAGGGGCGCCGGTGCGCGGATGCAATGGGCCGTTTGTGGATTCGGCAGAGCCGGACATGGCGCTGCTGCAATGTGGCGTTGTTGGTGCGCCCAATGCGATGACCGTGGCCTATGAAGCCGACGCCACCAATACCATGTTGCTTGGACCGAATCAGCCAAGCGATTGCCTGGGGCAAGCCTTGCCGGCCCAGCCTTCGCCCTTCGGCGGCAATTTCTTCGTGGCCGAAAACCGGTTCTATGTCACGAACAACCCGCAGACCAACAACCCGCAACTGGTTTGTGATGGCAACGGCGGGCCAGGGTTTGGCAATCCGCAGGCAATCATCGACAACGTCGACGATTTTCAGGTCTTTTACGGCGTCAGCGATACCGCGGCCAGTCGCTTCGGCAACGTGGTCTTTGAAGGCCGGACCTCAAGCTACCTGACGGCCGATCAGCTTGATCTGGCATTTCCGGCCGAGCCTCCACTGACGCGTTGGTCACGCGTCAGCAGTGTGCGGGTTTGCCTGCTGATGCGTACCGATGATTTCGTCACTGACGAAGCCACTCCTTATTTCGACTGTCAGGGCAATCTGACCGTGCCCAATGACCGTCGATTGCGCTTTGCCGTTTCATCGACCGTAAGTCTGCGCAACAACAACCAGGTTCAAGGCCCATGATGATGTACCGAACCACAGCGCCGTCAATGCACGCCTTCCAGCAGCGCGGTATTGCGCTGGCTGTCTCGCTGATTTTGCTGGCCGTGATTGGTCTGGGTTCAGTGGCGGCCATCAAGAGCGGCATCTTTGGCGGTTTGATCGCCAACAACCTGCGCTCCAATCAGCTCGCGGTGCAGGCGGCCGAGTTGGCGCTTCGTTACTGTGAACGCCAGGCCATGGCCGACCCGCCGGCGATTGTCTTGCAACCGCTGCCGCTGATCAACACCGATCAGCCCGCTCTTTGGGCCAACATCAATACCTGGACCGATGGCACCGCATTCACTTTGCCTGACGCCGCGATCAACTCCCCACAGGCCAATGTGCGTTACCTCCAGGCGCCCCAATGCCTGGTCGAGACGATGGAGTTGCGAGCCGCAGCCGGTGCTTTTGATGAGGCGGCTTTTCAGATTACTGCGCGAGGTTTCTCGCCTGACTATCGTGCTGATGCCGACGGTGCCGTTACCGGCTCTGAAGTCTGGCTGCAGTCCACCATTCGTTACACCCCGTAGATGGCGAGTAGAGCTATGTCGAGATCAGAACCGACTCCTGGGTTAAATCCCGATTCCATGATGGAAGTGCCCACGATGAAGCGTATCAAGAACTCTTTTGCAGACTCTGCCCGGAGCATTGGAATTGGCTTGCTGTTGGGCGCTATCGCCGCGCCGGCTCTGGCCGCCCCGGCGCAACTGCCACTGCTGTCTCGCGACGGGTGGGCGGGCAAACCCAACGTGGTGTTCACGCTCGACGATTCCGGCTCGATGGACTGGTCGTTCATGCCGGATTCGGTCATGGTCAATTATCGCAACGGTAGCGAGTATTACACCGGTTTCGATCCGGAGGAATCCGAGTTGGTGCCTTATTACCGGTACTACTTCATCTCGACCGATGCTACCGATATCGACAGTGTTGTCTGGCGCTCGAATCACATTAACAAGGTCTACTACAACCCGAACATTCGCTATCAACCCTGGGCGAAATCCGACGGTACCTTGTATCCGGAGTACCCCGCCAATCAGGCGCGCATCAATCCTCAACCATGGCTTACTGCGTCGACCGATCTGACTTTCAGTGGCAACAAGTACGCTCGATGGTGTACCGGGGGCAGCTGCTCTAACCGGACCATGCCCTATACCGCTGCGTCATACTTTCAGTACAACGGCGGCGATGAGAATGATCCGTCGAGTTACACGGCAGTACGTATTAATGCCGGCTCCAGCTATGTTCGGCCGGCCTCACGCAGCGAGTGCAATGTAGATCTGCTCGATCCCAATCGCCGGGTCTGTACGGGCGCACAGGAACTGCAGAACTTCTCCAATTGGTTTACCTACTACCGACGCCGGATGGATCTGGCGGTAGGGGCAACATCAACGGCATTTGCGCAACAAGGTAACGGCTTGCGTCTGGGCTACGGCCGAATCAACAAAGGCAGTGGCTACGTCGACGGTCATTCGGTCGGCACGCTCATCCGTGGCGTGCGCACCTATGAAGGGGCCGATAGAAATGACTTTTTCGACTGGCTGCAGGTGCAGGCCGCCACTGGCGGTACACCGCTGCGCTCGGCCATGAGTGAGGTCGGTCGCTACTTCGAGCGCACTGACAACGCCGGTCCCTGGGGAGCATTCCCGGGAACCAACAATGCCGAGGCGCATCTGGAGTGCCGCAAGTCGTATCACATCATGATGTCTGATGGCTACTGGAACGGTTCGCAGGCAACGGTAAGTGGCGCTCGAAACAATGTTGACAATCAGACAGGTCCCCGTATTACTGGCCCTGGCGGTCAGTCGTTTCAGTATGTTCCGACCCGGCCTTACAAAGACAATCAGACCGGCACGCTCGCCGATGTGGCGATGTATTACTGGAACCGGGACTTGCGCCCGGATCTGGCGAACCGTGTACGCCCCGATGCTGATAACCCGGCGTTCTGGCAGCAACTGGTGCAATTCACTGTGGG
>CAXBNM010000270.1:0-6579 GCA_963976885.1 uncultured Burkholderiaceae bacterium | reverse complement strand
TTGAGGGCGCAACACCAACCGCCGCGACGCAGCAGCATCTCGATCGCTGCCTGACTTGCCGCAACTGCGAGTCAACCTGTCCATCCGGCGTTGACTATGGTCATCTGGTCGATATCGGCCGCAAGCTGGTCGACGAGGCGGTTGTGCGCAAACCGCTTGATCGTCTGGTGCGTACCGCGCTGCGCGAAGGGCTGACCAGTCGCTGGTTGTTTGAGCCGGCCATGAAGCTGGGTCAAATGATGCGCCCGCTGTTGCCCGAAACGCTGCGCAAGAAAGTCCCAAGCGCAGCCCCGGCCGGTCAGTGGCCGGCAGGCTCGCACGCGCGCAAGGTAATTCTGCTGCGCGGCTGTGTGCAGCCGGCAATGATGCCGGTGATCGACAACGCCACTGCCCGCGTGCTCGACCGGCTCGGCATCGAGTGCGTTGTGCCACCAGCATCGGGTTGCTGCGGCGCCATCCGTCATCATCTCGATGATCATCAGGGCGCGCATGCCGATATCAAACGCAACATCGACGCCTGGTGGCCGCTGATCGAATCCGGTGAGGTCGAGGCCGTACTGATGAATGCATCCGGTTGCGGGGCGATGGTCAAGGATTACGCGCATCTGTTGCGTGATGACCCGGCCTATGCCGACAAGGCGCGGCGGGTGGTCGAACTGACCGTCGATCTGGCCGAGTTTCTGCCCGGCTGCCTGGAGCAGATCCGTCCGCTGGTGCGCCGCCCGATCGCCGCGCCGGTCGCCTTTCATCCCCCCTGTACCTTGCAACACGGTCAACAGGTCAAGGGCGCGGTCGAAGCGATGTTGCTGGCGCTCGGTGCCACCGTTACCCCGAACATCGATGGCCATCTGTGCTGTGGCTCGGCGGGCACTTATTCGGTTACCCAGCCCAAGCTGGCCACCGAACTGCGTGACCGCAAACTGCAGAATCTGACGGCGCATGGGGCGGGCGAGATTCTGTCGGCCAATATCGGCTGTCTGACGCATCTGCAGTCGGGCGCCGAGGTGCCGGTACGGCACTGGATCGAATGGCTTGATGAGGCGATGAGCTGACCTGCTGACACGTGTGGAGCAGGTGCAGCGAGTAAGGTATCCTCGCCCGATGACCTCGTTCACTGTTCGTATAGGCGTGGCTGTCTCCCTGCTGGGGGCGTTGTGCTGGGCATTCCCCGAAACGACGCAGGCTGCAGTCGAAGCAGCGACTGATACCGCTGTCAGTTCAAACGGGTCAGTCGGAAGCCTGAGCGCAAATTCAGCCACTCCGGCCGCTCAGGCACCGACCACTCCGGCACCGACCAATCCGGTCAGGCCATTGCCCGAAAAAATTGCAGCCCAGCCACCCGCCGCCGCTGCCGGTATCTCGGTAGCGCGCCTCAAGCGTCTTGATGCCTATCTGGACGACCTGGTTCAGGACGGTGCCCTGCAAGGTGCGGTGCTGACCATGTCCCGTCGTGGGCAGAATGTGCTGACCCGGGCGGTTGGCTGGCAAGACGCCGACCAACGCACGGCGATGCCGGTCGATGCCGTATTCGATCTGTCATTGCTGACCGAACCAGTCACGGCAGCCGCTGCGCTGATTCTGCAAGAGCAGGGTAAATGGTTGCTGTCCGATCCACTGGGCCGCTACCTGCCGGCCTTCAAACCGTTGCCGGTCACGGCCTGGGACGCGCTCACCCATACCGGCGGTCTCGCCGATTCGCTGCGACCACCCCGGTTCAGTGCCGGCAAGTTCGCGTCCTACGCACGGCGGCTGCATCACTCGCTCGATGCGGCCCATAACTTCACCGGTGAGCGCTTCACGGAAAGCCTGGCGGCGCAGCCGCTGGCGCGGACCCCGGGCCTGGTTGCCGAGCGCACGTTTTCCTACGACTTGCTGGGGCTGGCGATGGAAAAAGCCGGCGGCCAGACGCTGGGTGCCTTCTTCCTGCGCAACCTGTTCATTCCGCTCGACATGTGGGATACCGGTTTCAATCCGTCGGCCAGTCTTGAAACCCGCCTGGTGCTGACCGCTCCCGATGAACCCGGTGAACTGGATCGGCCGCCGGTTCGCGATTTGCGTAATCCGGTCAGTTTCGAGTGTGGCGGTGCCTGCCTGACCGGCACCGCCGTCGATTACCTGCGCTTTGCCACGATGCTGCTCAACGAAGGCCAGGCCGACGGCCAGCGCTTGCTGAGCCGCGCAAGCGCAACCCAGATGACGCGTACGCAGCTGGCGCCCACGGTCGAAAACCGGTTGCCGTTCTTTGCTGCCGACGCCGCCGCTGCGGCTCGCGGTCTGGGCGTCAACATTCACACCGGCCGGCCATTGGCCGGGCTGCCGCTGGCCGCCGGCGACTTCGGCCTGGCCAGTCCCAATGGTTCGTTCTTCTGGGTTTCCCCGAGCGAGCAACTGGTTGTGGTGATGCTTGCCGCTGCCGCCGAACCCGAATTCACCACTCGCATGCAGCGCCAGGTTATTGCGCTGGTCTACCAATCTATCGACGACTGACGTTAATGAAACTGAATGAAACCCATGATGCGGCCTTGACCAGTTGGGTCCCCAGCGCCAACGATGCAAGCACCGAATTTCCGATTCAGAATCTGCCGTTTGGCGTTTTCCGGCGCAGCGGCAGCCAGGAAGCCTGGCGTGGCGGTGTCGCCATCGGTGATCAGGTGGTTGATCTGCAAGCGGCCCTGCAAGCCGGAATTTTTACCGGTGACGCCGAGCAGGCCGCGCAACTGGCCAGCGGCGAACAACTCAATGCGCTGATGGCGGCCGGCACCGGTGCCGCTTCCGCGCTGCGCCTGGCGTTGTCGCGGGCGCTGCGCACGGGAGCCGATGCGCAGGCTGCGCTGACCCCTTGTCTGCTGCATCAGGCTGATACGGAAATGAGAGTGCCGGCGCAGATCGGTGATTACACCGATATGTACACCTCCATCCATCATGCGACCAACATCGGCAAATTGTTCCGCCCCGATAATCCGCTGATGCCCAACTTTCAGTGGTTGCCGGTTGGCTATCACGGCCGCGCCTCGTCGATTGACGTGAGCGGGCAGAGTTTCAAGCGTCCGTTGGGCCAGACGATGGCGCCCGGTGCCGATGCGCCAAGCTTCGGCCCCAGCAAGCGCATGGACTACGAACTGGAAATCGGCATCTGGATCAGTCGCGGTAACGAGCTGGGCGAGCCGATTGCGCTCGACGATGCCGATGACCATGTGTTTGGTCTGTGCCTGCTCAACGACTGGTCGGCGCGCGACATCCAGGCCTGGGAATATCAGCCACTCGGCCCCTTCCTGGCCAAGAACTTCGCGACGACCATATCGCCCTGGATGGTGACGCTGGAGGCCCTGGAGCCGTTCCGGGCGCCCTGGACCCGGCCGGCCGATCATCCGCAGCCGCTCGACTATCTGGAGTCGGCCGACAACCGGCAACGGGGCAGCTTCGATATTCGTATCGAAAGCTGGTTGCAAAGCGCCAAAATGCGCGATGCCAACCAGGCGGCCTTCCGGCTCTCGCATTCCACCTTCCAGCATTCCTACTGGTCGGTGGCGCAAATGATCGCCCACCACGCGGTCGGCGGCTGTAACATGCGTCCCGGTGATCTGGTTGGCAGCGGCACGCAGTCAGGGCCGACCGACCAGGAGGCTGCCGCCATGATTGAAATAACCCGTGGCGGCAAGCAGCCGATCAGTCTGCCAAACGGCGAGCAACGCACCTTTCTCGAAGACGGTGACAGCATTATCTTGCAGGGCTGGTGTGAAGCCGAAGGTTTCCGGCGCATCGGCTTTGGCGAGTGCCGCGGCACCGTGCTACAGGCACGATCCATGCCTTCTGCTGGCTGACGGGAGTGGCGGTCTGAAACTGCCAATCCCTGAACTGCAGGACTGGTGTGGGCTGCCTTCAGGCTGAAACTTCCGAATTAAGCCTTGGAATGCTGATCAGGCGCCCCAACATGTAATTTACTGCGTGCTGCCAGTGACAGGCCGAGCTTTTCGGCCGGTCATCGACAGAATGGTCTGGTCGAAAGCGTTTCATCTGTTGGCTGAAGCGGCGTCAGCGATCCCGAGACAAAAACGATATGTTTCTGATGTCAACTGACCACGACTTTCCGTAGTTAATCACGTCTAATCGGGAATGTAACTTTAGGGATGTCATATGCAATTTAATACATGGGGCATAGGTCGGCGCGACGAGATTGCCAGCACATTCGAGCCGGACAGTTTCCCCTTCATCGCAAGGGTCAAGAGCTATCTCGATCTCGAAATTGTCGAAATCAAAGGCAATGGCGAGCCCGTGCAGATTGCGCTTGGTGAGCGTTCCAATCCCGGCGACCCCGAGGCCGCGCAGGTCCGGGTGACGCCATTTTTCTCCTCGTTCGACGCGCTCGACTTCTTCTGCCGTCTCAACCTGCAGCATTATCTGGCCTTCGATCCGGCCGATGGCTTGCCGCGGCGCTGGTTCTGGGAAGAGTCTCAGCGGCGGCGCCAGACGGTAACGCCGATGCGCACGCCGCGGCAACGGCCGCCGCAGGCCACGCCAATGGCGGCGCGCAGCGGCGAGGTGCTGTCCGACACGGTAGTCGAGACGCCACGCGACTGAAGCCTTACCCCGCGGCCGGCACTACTTCCGAGCCGGCCGCATTGACGCTCGCACTGACGGCAAATGCCGACAAACAGGTGGTTTCGGCAAGTGGCGGTGGTTACTGTGGTATCGGTCCAACCGGTAATCAGGTTTGTAGCACCGCTCGGGGGCTACGTCTTTCATTGGACATCCAAAAGCAAGACCATTGACGGCAATTACAAGGGCAAGCACTGGTGAGCCCGAACGCCTGCACCCGCAGGGCCTCCGGAGTCGTCGATGAATGTAAACAGATCTCTTTCTGTCCTCGCGGCAGCGCCGCTCGCTGCCGCTTGTTCCACCCCGCAACCAGAACCCCCGCCGCCCATCGAAATGCCGCCGCCGCCACCTGTCGTGGTGAAGCCGGCCCCGGCACCGCAGCCCTTGTTCAGCATCAAGGCCGGCACCTACAACTGCGAACTGAACCGGCAAGTCATCGTGCGCCAGGTCAGTCACGGGCAGGATCAGGCCGTTTTGCAATGGGGTAAAAACCACTACGAGATGCAGGCCGTCAAAACCGCCACTGGGGCGCTGCGCCTGGAGAACAAGGATACCGGCCTGACTTGGATCACGATTGTCGGTAAATCGATGTTGCTCGACACCAAGCATGGCAAGCAGCTTGCCAACGAGTGTCGCGCCTGATCGATCCGTTGCCGGCACCGGCCGTTTGTGGCCGATGCTGAACACACAATGCCCGACCCTGTCCGAGCCGCCGCCACGGCGCTCAGGCCAGAGCCGGGCATTGTTCGTACGGGAAACGGTACGGCCGGAATCGGATGTTCGCTCAGGTAGCGCTATCATGGGTTCGAACCTGATCTGCGAGGCGGTCTGTGATGGCTGGCAGTGGCACCAAGGTGCGCGCCAGACGGTTGCGAGCCTCGATCGATCCGACCGGCCGGCATAGCGGGGATGCGGTTTGCTCCCCCATCCAACAGGAAGCCCTATGAGCGAAACCGTTGTCTTTCTCGATGCATCCACGATCGGGCCCGGTGTGACCGTGCGCCGTCCCGGCTTTGCCCACGAGTGGTCTGAATACGATCGCACCGAACCAGAGCAGACCGCGCAGCGTTTGCAGGATGCGACGATTGCGATAACCAACAAGGTTGCCATTGATGCCGCTGTGCTCAAGCAAGCGCCCCGGCTCAAGCTGATTGCGGTGGCGGCCACTGGTTACGATGTCATCGACATGCAGGCCTGCAAGGCCAACAACGTCGCGGTCACCAATGTTCGTGGCTATGCGGTCAACACGGTGCCCGAGCACACGTTTTCGCTGATCCTCGCCCTGCGGCGCAATCTGATCGAGTACCGCCAGCAAGTGCTCGACGGCATGTGGGTGAGCAGCGGACAGTTCTGCTTTTTCAATCGCCCGATCCGTGATCTGGCCGGTTCAACGCTTGGCATCATCGGCGCCGGCAGCATTGGTCAGGCCGTTGGCACGGTCGGGGCCGCCTTCGGCATGAAGGTGCGCTATTTCGATGCCTATGCCAAATCGGCACCGGCCACCGGTGAGTTGGTGTCGCTGGAAGAATTGCGTGACACCGCCGATGTTCTGACCTGTCATTGTCCGCTTACCGACGAAACCAGAAATCTTGTTGATGCGGCATTTCTGGACGGGATGAAGTCGACCGCCATCGTCATCAATACCGCCCGCGGCGGCATCATCGACGAAGACGCGCTGGTCAAGGCGTTGCGCAGGGGCGGCATTGCCGGTGCCGGTATTGACGTCACGGCTGTCGAGCCGGCACCCATGGATGGCGCAATGATGCAGGCAGCGGCAATGCCCAACGTGGTGCTGACACCGCATGTGGCCTGGGCCAGTGTGGGCGCCATGCAAGGCTTGTGCGATCAGATGATCGACAACATCGAAGGCTTCATCGCCGGCGAGCCGCGCAACCTGGTCTGAGCCAGCCGCTGGGCTGACCGGCCAGCCCCTGGTGGTGGCGCGCAGAGGCGCCGCCGGGTCAGCGCTGGCGCAAGGCGTTG
>CAXBNM010000269.1:0-6587 GCA_963976885.1 uncultured Burkholderiaceae bacterium | reverse complement strand
CATCGCCCAGGACGCCAGCACCCGCCGTATTCTGATGGTGGCCTGGATGAGCCGGGAGGCACTGGCCGAGACTGCCGCCAGTGGTCGGGCCGTCTATTTTTCACGTTCGCGGCAGAAACTCTGGCGCAAGGGCGAGGAGTCGGGCAATACCCAGCGGGTCAAGTCCATCCGCCTCGATTGCGACGGCGATGTGGTGTTGCTTGAGGTCGAGCAACACGGCGGCATCGCCTGCCATACCGGCCGTGAATCCTGTTTTTACCGACGCCTGGACGACGGCGTCTGGACTCTCACCGATGCGCCGCTCAAATCCCCCGAGGCGCTGTACGGAAAAAGCGAATGACCCAGTCAAGCAACGAGGCGCAAGCCGCCAGCATTCTCGACCAACTGGCGGCCGTGATCGAAAGCCGCCGCGGCGACAGCGCGGATACCAGTTACGTCGCCCGCCTGCTGGCCGGTGCGCCCGATGCGGTGTTGAAAAAAATAGGCGAAGAGGCCACTGAAACCGTGATGGCCGCCAAAGACGGTGAACCCACGCGGATCATCGCCGAAACTGCCGATCTCTGGTTTCACTGCCTGGTCATGCTCGCCCAGTACGGGCTGCATCCACAGGCAGTGCTTGATGAACTGCAGCGGCGTACCGGCGTCAGTGGTCTGGACGAAAAAGCGGCTCGCCGCCAACCCGGGGGTGCCAAGTGAGTCACGCAGCCGATTGTTTGTTCTGCCGGATCGTGGCCGGCGAAATTCCGTGCAAAAAGGTCTTTGAGGACGACGATATCCTCGCCTTTCACGACATTAACCCTTCAGCGCCGGTCCATTTTCTGATCATTCCGAAGCGCCATGTCGACAATCTGTACGACGCCGATATGGCCCACCAGGCCGTGCTGGGCAAGATTCTCGGCATGAGCGGCGAATTGGCGCGCGCGCAGGGATGCGATGATGGTTTTCGGGTTGTCATCAACAACGGTAGGGTTGGCAAACAGGAGGTGTATCATCTGCACATCCATGTAATGGGTGGGCCCGAGCCGCTACGCTCAGGTATGAAACCCGTTGCTGACAAGTCTTAGGAGATTACATTCATGGGTGCGATGAGCATTTGGCACTGGTTGATCGTGCTGGTCATCATCATGCTGGTATTCGGCACGAAGAAACTGCGCAATATTGGCTCTGACCTGGGTGGCGCGGTGCGCGGCTTCAAAGATGGCGTCAAGGAAGGCGCTGACGGCGCGGCTGCCGAATCAAACGCCAATCAGCAGCAAACGATCGACGTCGAAGCCAAGGAAAAGCCCTGACCGTAGTCGCGTAGCCGGTCGCTGTGGCGCACCGGTCCAGTCCGACTGGTACGGCTGATTTCTGACGGGGCTGCAGGCCCTGTTGTTGCCGGTCCCGACCGGACACTACGGTTCCATTCCGATGTTCGATATTGCCTTCACCGAGATGGTCGTCATGGCCGTCATTGCGCTGATTATCGTCGGCCCTGAGCGGCTGCCCAAGCTGGCCCGGCAGGTCGGGCAGTGGGCGGGCAAATTGCAGCGCTACGTCAATGACGTCAAGTCCGATCTCAACAAGCAGATCGAACTTGAGGAGTTGCGCAATATCAAGTCCGAGGTCACCTCGGCCGCGCGAGGTCTTGAGCAGACGATGCGCTCGACCGTCGAATCCACCCAGAAAGACTTTGATTCCCTCAGTTCGTCCCTGACCGGTGACGACACCGATCCGGTTGTTGCGGCCAATGAAACCGCCGCCAAGACTGACTGGGAACAGATCTACGAAGCCCGCCGCACCCGCGAGAGATTGCGCGAGCGGCGTAATGAGCGCGCCAAAGCGCTCGGACTCAAACGGCCCAAGAGGCGTTGATCGCGTGAGCATTCCCTTTGTCCCAGTGCTCCGCCAAGGCGCCATTGCAGGTCTGACCCACCATGGCTGAACAGGAACAGGAACCGGTCCAGGAAGAGAGCTTTGTCTCGCACCTGGTGGAGTTGCGCAACCGTCTGATCAAAGCGCTGGCCGTCGTGTTGTTGCTCTTCTTCGTCTGCTTCTATTTCTCGGCAGACCTGATGCGGCTGCTGTCCCTGCCGCTCTACGAAGCCTTGCCCGCCGGGTCGCGCCCCATCTTTACCGATCAGGCCGGTGCGTTCTTCACGTTGACCAAGGTCTCGTTCATGACCGCGGTGCTGATCTCCATGCCCTGGATTCTCTACCAGGCCTGGGCTTTTGTCGCACCGGGGCTGTACGCCCACGAGCGCAGATTTGCCGTCCCGCTGATTATTTCCAGCGTGTTCTTTCTGGTGCTCGGTATTACCTTTGCCTACACCTTCGTGCTGCCGGCGGCCTACAAGTTCTTCGTGATGATGTCGACGCCAACCGGTGCCGATATCCTCCAGGATCTGCAGAAATACTGGGACTTCACGCTGGCCATCTTTTTTGGATTCGGTCTTACCTTTGAGGTGCCGGTCGTGCAGATGCTGCTGGTCAAGGCCGGTGTCGTGACCCCTGCGCAATTGCGCGAGGCGCGCCGTTATGTGGCGGTAGGCGCTTTCGTGCTGGCCGCGGTGCTGACGCCTCCCGATGTGTTGTCGCAGTTCATGCTGGCGGTGCCGCTGATTCTGCTCTACGAACTGGGCATTTACCTGGCCAAGTTCGTCAAGGCGCGCAGCCGCAACCCGGAAGCCGACGCAGAAACCGACCCCGAAACAGGCTCGGAAGGCACCGCCTGATCAGGCGGGCGGGCGCGTGCCGATACTGATCGTGATTTCCACGGGTTGGCCCTGACGAAGCAGCGTGAAGCTGGCCACCGAGCCCGGTTTCAGACCGGCAACAAGGTCGAGCAGCCGTGAGGTGCCTGGCACCGGCTGGTCTTGTACCGACAGCACGATGTCACCCACTTGCACGCCAGCCAGATCGGCCGGACCCCCGGCCACAATGCCGGCAATCACGGCGCCGGCTTCGCGCGGCAGCGCAAACGCGCGGGCCAGTTCGGGCGTGATGTCTTGCGGCTCGACGCCAATGAAGCCGCGCACCACGGTGCCGTGTTCGCGTAACTGGTTGATCACATTGCGGGCGGTGGCGATAGGAATGGCAAAGCCGATTCCCAGCGAGCCGCCGCTGCGCGAGTAGATGGCGGTATTGATACCGATCAGCTGGCCGCTGGCGTCCACCAGCGCACCGCCCGAATTGCCCGGGTTGATGGCCGCATCGGTCTGAATGAAGTTTTCAAAGGTGTTGATGCCGAGCCGGTCGCGGCCGAGCGCACTGATGATGCCCATCGTCACGGTTTGGCCGACGCCGAACGGATTGCCGATGGCCAGCACCAGATCGCCGACCTGCGGGGGCAGGGCTTCATCGCGCCAGGCAATCGCCGTCATGTCGCCCTGATCGGCCTGCAGCAGCGCCAGATCGGTTTCCGGATCGGTGCCAAGCAGGCGCGCACCGATGCGCCGGCCATCGGGCATCAGCAGTTCATGGCGATTCGATGAATCGACGACATGACTGTTGGTAAGAATCAGGCCCGAAGCATCAACAATGACGCCCGAGCCCAGGCTGCTCAGCGGGCTGCCATCGGGATCGGTGGGCGGGGGCGTGCCATCGGGCAGGCGCCAATCGCCACCGGCACTGGCATCTTCGGAGACAATATTGACCACCGACGGTATGGCCCGGGCCGCAGCATCGGCGAAACTCAGTGCTGCAATGGGGCCGGCACGGGTCGCCGCCGGTGGTGTGGGTGGCGCTGTTGCGGCCGGTGCCAGAGTCGGTCCGCTGGCCTGAGGTGGTGTCGCAACCGGCAAGCTGGCTACACCCAACCAGGCAGGGCGCAGTACCGAAAGCGTAAACAGCAAGGCCGCCGCGACCGTCACTGTCTGCGCAAAAACCAACCAAAGCCTCTCAGACATGGAGTCAGTCCTTGACCACCGAAAAATCAAACCGCAAGGGTACCGCCAAACCATCCGTTGATCGTGACGAGTTGCTCGGCTGGTGTCAGCAGACGCTGCAACCGGAGCAGTTTCGCGATTATTGTCCCAACGGACTCCAGGTGCAGGGGCGGCGCGATATCCGGCGCATTGTTTCCGGCGTGACGGCCAGCGCGCGGCTGATCGAGGCGGCGGCGGCGGCCGGTGCCGATGCCATCATCGTGCATCACGGCTGGTTCTGGCGCGGTGAAGATCCGTGTCTGGTCGGCATCAAGCACGCGCGCCTGCAGGCGCTGATGCGCGCGCAAATCAATCTGATTGCCTACCACTTGCCGCTTGATGCGCATCCGCAGCTGGGCAACAACGTGCAGCTGGCGGCGCGCCTGGGCTGGCCGGTCGATGGTCGGGCCGGCGAGCACGGTCTGGTCTTTCATGGTGACTTGGCGCAGCCGGTCAGTGCGGCCGCGTTGACACGGAGTCTGAGCCGCCGGCTGGGTCAGAAGCCGCTCGTGGTGGGCGAGCATCCGGGCTTGACCGGCGCGGCGATCCGGCGCGTGGCCTGGTGTACGGGCGGGGCGCAGGATGCGATCGATGTGGCGATCGAGCTAGGTGCCGATCTGTATCTGAGTGGCGAGATTTCCGAGCGCACCACGCACATTGCCCGCGAGGCTGGGCTGTTGTACGCGGCGGCCGGTCATCATGCGACCGAGCGATATGGGGTGCAGGCGCTCGGGGCGGCGCTGGCGGCCGAGTTCGGTATCGAGCATCAGTTCATCGATGATCCGAACCCGGTCTGAGCCGACCAGCCGGCAGTAGCGATCAGCTTTTTTGGAGCAGATCGCGGATGTCACGCAGCAGCACGGTATCTTCGGGCGGTGCGGCCGGTGCGGCTTCTTCTTCTTTCTTGAATCGATTCACCATTTTTACCATCTGGAAGATAATGAAGGCGAGGATGATGAAGTTGAGCAGCACCGTAATGAAGTTGCCGTAGGCAAGCATGGGGGCGCCGGCCTTGCTGAGCGCGGCATAGCTCATCTCGACCCCTTCCGGAGCATCACCGAGCAAGATGAAATAATTGGAAAAATCGAGGCCGCCGAAGATGGCACCCACGATCGGCATGATGATGTCCTTGACCAGCGAATCGACAATCTTGCCGAACGCAGCGCCAATGATCACGCCAACGGCAAGATCCATCACATTGCCTTTGGCAATAAAATCTTTGAACTCCGACATCATGGACATGGGTTACTTCTCCTTTGTTGTTTTGAAAGAACGGTCCGCAATCGAGGGCGAGGCGCGGGTCGATGTTTGTGTGGCCGATCGGGCCATTGCAGACACCCCTAATTGAACCTGATGCTGTCCAAATAAGCATGCCGATTTGACCGTTTGTTGCATCATTCGCAATGGGTGGAATTTCTGGAGAAATGACGCAATGCAGTAGGCTAGAATGTCAGGTTTGGTGGGGCGCCTGTCGCGAAAATGCCGGCGGGCCGAAGCCCAAGGACCAGTTCTCCAGTTTCGAATGCCGTTGGCGGCGCCATCTTTTGGTGTCCTGAGGCAGACGGGCTGGGCGGTGGTCGAACTGCAGGGGCCAGAAGTCCGAACAGGTTTCTGGCTGGGACCCTTCACTGGTAGAGCAGCGGCAAGCAACAAGCCCTGCGTTTGAGAGCGTAGATACACGACATGTCTTCAGATACGAATCACAGCAACGAGCCGCACGCGTACATCCCGCCGGAGCGCAGTTTTGAGGCGACTGGCATGAGCCAGGAGAAGCGCCGCACGCTCGGACTGACTGCCGTGCTTGGCGGGCTGGGCGGGGCGGCTGTAGCCGTGCCGTTTGTCAGCACCTTCACGCCGTCGGAAAAAGCCAAGGCGGCAGGGGCACCGGTCGAGGTCGACCTGTCCGAAATCGCCCCGGGCAACATGAAGGTTGTCGAATGGCGCGGCAAGCCGGTCTGGATCCTGCGTCGCACCCCCGAAATGCTCGAGAGCATTGAAGGGCACGACGACGAATTGGTCGATCCTGAGTCCGAGCAGTTTTATCAGGACAAGACCCCCGAATACGCAAAAAACCATGCCCGCGCGATCAGGCCGGAGTATCTGGTGGTGGTAGGCATCTGCTCGCATCTGGGCTGCTCACCGTCCAACCGGTTTGCCGAAGGCGCGCAACCCTCACTGCCGGCCGACTGGCCCGGTGGCTGGTTGTGCCCGTGCCATGGTTCAACCTTCGACCTGTCGGGTCGGGTTTTCAAGAACAAGCCTGCGAATAAAAACCTCGATGTGCCGCCGTACATGTTTTTGTCGGATAGCACCATCCTGGTCGGCGCTGACGAAAGCGCAGCCTGATTCCAATTTACAGTCACAGAACAGCCAAGCGAATGGAGCACTAAGCCATGGCGAGCGAAAAAGCAGTGGAAACTACCGGCCTGATGGGTTGGGTCGACCGGCGTTTCCCGGCGACCACGCTCTGGAAAGAGCATTTGTCCGAGTATTACGCGCCGAAGAACTTCAACTTCTGGTATTTCTTCGGTTCGCTGGCGATGCTGGTGCTGGTGCTCCAGATCGTGACCGGGATCTTCCTGGTCATGCATTACAAGCCCGACGCCGCCAAAGCATTCGAGTCGGTCGAGTACATCATGCGCGATGTGCCATGGGGCTGGCTGGTGCGGTATCTGCACTCGA
>CAXBNM010000268.1:0-6598 GCA_963976885.1 uncultured Burkholderiaceae bacterium | reverse complement strand
TTGTCGGCGACGGGTTCGAGGGCGCCGCGCCCGTCGATGGCGATGCGTCCCATTTCCACACCACGGGCGGCAAGGTATTGACGGGTACTGGCGGCGCGGTTTACCGACAACGGCATGTTGATCGATGGCCCGCCCGTGCTGTCAGTGTGGCCGATGATGGTCACGGTGGTAACCGGGTTGGCGCGCAAGGTGGCTGCGAAAGAGTCGAGCACCGGTTGGAAATCGGGTTTGATATCCGCCCGATTGACATCGAACGATATGTCGCTGGGCACATCAATCCGCAAGCGGTTGTCCGGGGTCTGCACCACCGTGACGCCGGTTCCCTGCGTCGACTCCTCAAGCGCGCGCCTTTGCTCCTCCATCCGGTTCGACCAGATGTAACCGCCGAGGGCGCCCGCCGCGGCACCAAAAATTGTGCCCTTGCGGGCATCGCGACTGTTGCCCATGGCCGCACCGATGCCCGCGCCGGCGGCTGTGCCGATTCCTGCGCCAATAGCGCTGCCACGCTGGGTTTCGCTCATGCCGGCGCAGCCCCAAAGGGTGGCGGTAACGGCGAGCACGGTGGCAATGGAACGGTGCTTCATGGCAAGACTCCGGTTAGTAAACAAGGTAAGGCGCGAAAACCGCTATGGGCAAGGTCGGCAAATTATAAAAGGCCAGCTTGAGCCGTGTCAGTACCGACCATTCGTCATTTGCTGCCGCGCATACCCCATTATCAGCGTTTACGACGTAATCGGCTTGCCTGCTCCCGTTCGAGAGCAGATTCAGTCAGCGTTCAGCCCGGTTTAAGCTTTGGGTGGCACCAAGAGGTTTAGCTGTGGCCCAACTTCGAATAGCAGCTTCGATCTGCTCCGGGTCGGTCGAATCGATCGGTAAGGTAAGTCCTGGTTCGTCGGCTCCGGGCGGTTCGGCAACAAAACGCAGCTTTTCAAGGACCTCGACATCCGCCTCGGAGGCATCATCACCACGGCGCAGCCGTTTGACGATCCGGTCGCGCAAAATATCCAGCGGAGCCTCGCATGCCAGCGTTGAAAAAGCCACGCCGGCATCAAGGGCAAACCGGGCAAACGGCGCGCGTTGCTTGCGCAGCAAAAACGCGGCATCAACCACCACCGGGAACCCCTCATGCACTGCGGTCCTGGCAACCTCGAGCAAACGCGCATAAGTGCGTTCAGTGGTCGCGGCCACATATACCGACGGTTTGCCTTGCCTGGCGGTTGAGTCGCTGCCCTTGAGACCGAAAAGCCGTTTGCGCTCGACATCGGAGCGAACCCGGATAGCTCCGGTCGCTTCAATAAAGCGGGACGAAACCGTGGTTTTGCCCGTGCCCGGCAGGCCATACATGATTGCCAGACGGGGGTTGGTATCGTCGATCACACTTGCGGCCAGACGCAGATAGTCGGCAGCACCAACCGCATCGGGGTCGGCAACACCTTGTCTGCCCGCCAACATCATTACCTGAAATCGGACCAGCGCCCGACTGACCAGATAAAAACGCAACACCGCCAGCCCTTGATAGTCGCCACTGTCTTCAAAGTAGGTGTTGATGAACCGGAAGGCCAGATCGAAGCGACGATGCGCCATCAAGTCCATCATCATGAACGCCACATCGCTGATAACGTCAATCCAGCGCAGCGCAGGATCGAACTCCAGCGCATCAAATGGCGTTGGTACATCCTGAAACAGCACGACATTACGCAGGTGCAGATCGCCATGGCCCTCGCGCACCCGCCCTTGCTCCTGGCGCTTCCTGAACAACGCCTGTTGCGTCTGCAACGAATTCAACAACCAGTCCCGTACGGCCGGCCAGATTGCACCGACGCCCTGCGGCGCGCAGTAGAGATCGAGGGCTTCGATGTTTCTGACCAGATCTCGGGTAACCTTGTCGATTGCGGCGAAATCACCGAATTCGCTGCCCGGCGCAGCGGCCGGCGCATTGTCATGGAACTGGCTGACCGAGCTCGCCAGCTTTGTCACATGATCAGTGGTCAGGGTGTTGCTGCGGATCAGATCGCTCCATAAGACCTCGTCGGGAAAGCGTTTCATACAGACGGCAACGTCCAGCACCTCTCCCGGTCCGTCAAGCTCGAGGCCGTTCGGCCCGCGGGTCATCTCGGTGAGACCAAGGTAGAGCGCCGACGCCAGGCGTCGGTTAAGCCGTAGCTCTTCAGCGCAGTCGTGGCGACGGGCTGCCAGCGAAGAAAAGTCCACAAAGGGCAAAGAAACCGGTTTACGAAACTTGAACGCCTTGTCGTCGGTCAAGAGCACCCACGAGATATGGGTTTCAATGATGCGAACGGTGCCATGGCTGCGTTCGAGGAATTTGGCGATGCTGTCGATGCGCTCGCGAGCGGTGGCTACAACGGTGTCGCTCACGTCAACCTGCCTCCGCCTCGAGACGGCTTTGACAATCGATACAGTTGAGTGCAAACGGTTGGGCGGCCAATCTTGCCGCCGCAATCGGCTTGCCACAACTTTGACAACTGCCGTACTGACCGTTGGCAAGACGGTCCCGCGCCTGCAAGGCAAGACGAAGCTCGCCCAGATCGCGCTGCACTTCGGCTCGCTCTACCTCGGCCAGTTCGTTGTTGAAGGCCAACTCGCGCGGATCGTCGGTGGCCGCCAGCTCGGTGACATCATCCACGTCACTGAGCTTGGCCCCGATCTCGGCTTCAAGCTCCTTGATGCGTTTCTCGATCAGTTCGCCAATGTGGCCAAATTTTCCTTTCGCTGCATTCGATGTCATGGTCGGCTCCGTTGAGAACCACTTCAGTCTGCCCCAACCTGTCGGGCCCGGCTTGACGTCGGTCAACAAAACCCTGATTCACCGCGCAAGCGGCCAACGGGCAACCCTGATCAGCGTCCGGCGCCCCCGAACGGGGCTTGTTTACGCCAATAGCGAATTGTCAGCCAGCCGCCGACCAGCCCGCCGAGGTGGGCAAAATGGGCCACCCCGCTCAGACTCCCGGTCACCCCAAGGGTCAGCTCGAGAAGGCCGTATATCGTTACAAAAACGGGCGCCGGCATCGGGATTGGCGGGATCAGCGGAATGACCTTGCGCTTGGGGAAAATCATCGCAAAACCGATCAGCAACCCGAACAGACCGCCCGACGCGCCGACGGTAGGGTAATTGGCGCCGGACACAGCCGTCACAACCAACTGAGCCGCCGCCGCGGCCACGACCGCGATGGCATAGAAAATCAAGAAGCGTCTGGTTCCCCAGACCCGCTCCAGGTCGGCACCGAACATCCACAGGCCGAACATGTTGAACATCAAGTGAGTCAGCCCTGCATGCAAAAACGCATACGAGACAATCTGCCAGGGCATGAACAGCCCCGAGCCGACAGGCCAGAGCGCAAACGGCGCCACCGAGGGCCAGTCTATCGATTGAATCAGTAAGAATCCAATGACATTGGCGATGATGAGGTTACGGGTTACAGCAGGCATGAATCTTTCGTCCGGGAGCGGCCCGTCAGCCCGGGCGCGACAAGAACAGAATACCCGGCCAGCGCCCTTCAGTGCCGGTGTGCCCGACATCGGCTGCAGGGTTATAAACGCAGGATTCAACGACCATGATAGCGCTCATCCCAGCGGGCATTGCAGGTCGGCCGATACTGAACGGGAGAGGTCTGCTGGCGTGCTGGAGCAATCAGGAGGTTGTTCGCCAGCGACTTCGCTGCACTATGACAATGGTCAGCAGCGGCACACCCACGCCGATCAACGCTGCGGCAATCAACAATACGCCAAGCTCGCTGTAGTCGGCCGGTACGCTGACCCCTTCGCTCCCGAGCGCGCGAACCTCCCGCGTCACCAGCCAGGTTTGATTGAGATACTTGGTGAACAGGCTACTGGCCGACAATGCCAGATTGGTAAACGAAGCCATGACGGCAAAGAAAGTGGCCTTGAGATGGGCGGGCGCGCTGCGGGCAATCCATGCAAGCATGGGAATCATTGCAATCTGGCCCAGAGGCGATTCAAGCATCGTATCGATGAGCGCAATCATGCGCGCATCAATCAGACCACCCGACCAGGCTTGCGTCCAGTTCTGAATGCCGTAGAACAAGCCGATGTTGGGTAGCGATAACACCCCGGCAACCACGCTCAGCAAGACAACAACATACGCAATGGACCGCTTGGCCATCAGCGGCCGCAGCACCACCATGCCAAGCATCGCGATGACCGTAGTGATCAGTGACAGCACTGACAGAAACTGCTGGTCAAAGCCCAGAACATCAATTTCAAACCAGGTCTGACCCGGACCGGGACCGGGCACCGCGCGAAACATGAAGATGATGACGGCCGTGCCGATCAACTCGCGCCGTGCGTTCTCGCCCAACTCAGCAAACAGACGAGCCATCAGGAAAATCACGATGCTGATCGCGCCAATGAAAACAATCTCCTGAGAGCCCGGAACATCAACAAGCCCCATCGTGACGGAAAACACAACGAAGGCGAGCGAGCCGCCAAGAATCCACCAGTTTGGCTGCATGACCTGGTCGGCGGGCTTGCCGGGGATCGGAGCGTCGGCACCAGCAGCAGGCACCGAGGCCGAGCCCAGGCGCCGTCGGCGGGCTCGGGTGAAATACTCTCCCAGCCAGACACCCGCTACCGAAATGAGCGGAATGACCAGCGCAAGCAGATAAATCTTGACGTAAATGTCGCGCTGCTGCTGCTCGGACATGTCGCCGACGCCGCTGAACACCATGATGTTCACTGCTGCCACGAGCGCCGAGCCGCCAATGATCGCTAGCCGCCCGAAGGTCTGCATCGTCGTGTGCTTGTTCTTGATGACGTTTTCTGCGTACGGTTCTCCTTGATCGTCCAGCAACGGTACGGCTTCAACCGTCATGGCATCGGCCACCACATCCTGAATGACATAGCCGGTGGGTGCCAGCAAGGTGCTGATTACAAACCAGGATTCGGCCGGCAGCACGGCAAGCATTGATTCGGTGAAGCCGATCAGGCCGACCATGATGAGCAGACTGACGGCCACCAGGCTTGCGCCCAGATACACCAGCCATGCCTTGTGCCGCCACCACAGATCCACCAGGTGGCCGAGGGGCATCTTCAGGGTCCAGGGCAATCCGGCCCAGAACGCCAGCCCCGCCAGGTAGCTGGCGGACAGACCAAGATAGTCCTTGATGAAGAAAGTGCCAACGATGGCGGTAAGACCTGACACACCAGCCGCGAGATAGACCATCAGTGGCGGCAGGTATGACAAGTGAAACTGCCGCAACAGATCAAAAATGGTTGCGTCTGCCCAGGCGCGCAAACGGCGACCTCGAGATGGCATGGGGTCCTGGGGCAACGGCGCGCCGGCATCATTCATTGGCCAACATTAGCGACAGGTCTTGATCTTCGTCAAGCCTGCAGACAATTCTGTTGCTCGCGCCAGGTCAGGCTTCGCAAGCAGCCAGGTTCATTCGAAAGCGTTCACTATTGAACAAAAACGCCGCCCATACTGAGTATCGGCACGCAAGCCAGATCCGGACACTGTGGGTATCGACATCGCCCCCCTTCAGCCGCCCGGAGAGATCAAATGAACTCAACCCCCCTCAGCCGTAACGTTCGCTCAACCACCATCAGTGGCGCGATCAGCCTCGTCGTGATGAGCAGCACTGTTGTGACCCTTTGCGCAACAGTCATCGTTTCGGTGATGCATGCTGCGGCGCCCGCGATTGCCTTTCTGCCACGTTTGTTCGCGGTACTCGTCTGATGAAACGGCTCGACGAGCGCTATCATGGTGTCCGGGATAATATGGTGAAAGCACCACCAAACAATCATTCAGGCACCGCGTATGGCAGCTCTCCCTGTCGACGACCAACCCTTGCTTTCGAAGCAGCTGCTGGACGAGCTCAGCGCGCTGGGCACAGTCCGCTCGTTTCCCAAGCATTCGATCATTGTCATTGAGGGCGAACCGGCAGAAACCCTCTATATCGTCAATTCGGGAAAGCTGAGGGTGTTTTTGTCAGATGAAGAAGGTCATGAGGCCGAGCTCGGGCAGCTCGGCCCCGGCGAGTATTTCGGTGAGGTCATGCTGGCCAGTCCTGTACGCACCGCCTCGGTAAAGGCACTGGAGCCGTGCAAGTTGTGTCTGGTGAAGCGAGAACAATTTGAAGCCTTTCTGAGCCAACGCCCCGACCTGGCCTTCCACCTGATTCAATCCCTTATTTTTCGCGTCAAGGCCTTGACTAAAAGCGTTGAAAGCCTGGCGCTCCTGGACGTTTATGGCCGAGTTTCCCGACTCTTCAACGATGCAGCGATCAGCGATGAATCCGGCATGCGTTACCTGGCGGGGCTGAGCCAACAGAAAATTGCCGAGCGCGTCGGTGCTTCGCGCAGCATGGTCAACCGCATTCTGAAAGAACTTACCGCCGGCGGATATATAGCGATAAGCCGCGAGAAAATCGAACTGAAGCGGCCCTTGCCGAACAAGTGGTAGCGGCGGAATGCCGCTTAAGAGCGCAACCTGGTGCCGACCGGCGCAAACGCTCATGGCCTTCGCTTAAAAATGCACGGCAACACTCACCAGCGCAGATAAGAAACAGGACTTGATCTTCGTCAAGCCGGCTCGCTTCTGGCGATCGATAATGAATTT
>CAXBNM010000267.1:0-6623 GCA_963976885.1 uncultured Burkholderiaceae bacterium | reverse complement strand
TTGTGGGTCAGCGTCCAGGCGTTTTCCCAGTCAACCCGATCATCGATTTCATGGGTCAGCGTCATGACGTTGCGGAACGCGTACGACTGATCACCACTGCTCAGAATCGTGGTCAACAGCGCTTCGTTCGAGAACTGGGTCTGGTTGCTCAGCGGATAGTGATACTCAGCACCCAATTCGAGTGCCGGATCCGAATCGCTGTTACCGTCGAAGCTGCGGAATACATAGCCAACACCGGCACGCACTTTCCAGCCGACGCGACGCACCGAAATGCGCTCACGGGTCAGAATTTCATAGATGCGAATAATCTCGGCTGCTTCAAACGCTTCGCCGGTTACACCCGAGCTACGCAGTTCCTTGGCAACATCGTCGATCCAGATTTCCTGGTAGTCGGCAGCGCCATGCTTGCTGCGATACTCAGCTTCACGGTCGATGATGTTGGCAACCTGCTGGTAGACCGCCAGCGGAGGCGTGTCCTTGAGCTGGCCACGACTGACCAACTCTTCGATGACGCGAATGGCTTTGGCCATCGGAGTAACGTTTTTGACGCGACCGTAACCAGCACCCAGAATGCCGGTGATCTGGCGGCTGCTGAACGCGTCATTGCCCTGGATGCCAAGACTGCCATACCAGAAGGCCTGTGAGTTCGCCGGATCGAAATAGTTGTCGATCGTGGCACTTGCACCATAGCTGTAGCGGCTGGCACGATCGGCGCCGGCGGCTCCACCGCGGCTGACCTCACCATCGCCGCTGGCCTGCAGACGCAGATCACGGTCGGGGGATGCGAAGACCCGGTCATAGTCCACGCCCAGGTTCAAGTCGTAGGCGTATTGCGAATCGACCCGGGTTTTACCGGCAGTCAGGCTTCCGTTGACGTAGGCCTCTTCGTAGGCACTGGTAGCCTCGTCGTAGTCGGTAACGGAGACGCCTTGCGCCAACGCGGCCGGGCCAAAACCGGCGGTCATTGCAAGAGCGGCGGCACGGGCAATCAGTTTCTTCTTGTACATCATTTCCTCGAGTTGGATTTCTTTTAAGGGCTGGACCGGATCATCAGGTCGTGTATGTCCTCAAACGAGTCGTCAGCCTCTTGGTGCTTGCAAACCAAGCATCTAGCTGACGGCTGATTGATATTGAATCGAGTTGACCGAAGCATGAACAACGCAAAATATCTATTGATTCGATCAAAAAAAATTCGAATCAGCTCACCAATCGTCACCTTCGATAAAAAGCATTGAAGCGAGCAATCACAACAACCAGACCCAACCGCAGAGTCATACGTTTCGGCAAGGCAATCAAAGTCAAAGAAGGCTGAAAACCAACAGCAAGATCACTATCCCGAGTCTTTTGAGCCAATGTCGGTCAGCCACAAGCCTCGGTAGTCAACGAGGCCAGTCTCGACGAATTGTCGCGTTTGGTGAAGCCGATGTCGTCAAGTCGGCCACGCGAGCCTGAGTCAGCCTCGAACACACGAATCGAATTGCGCCATCGGTTGTAAAAACGCGTCATGTCAGCAGCAATACACGCTGCATCGCTGCCCATGCGACCCGGTCTGCGTTGTACTTGTGCGGCACCAGAACGACACTACTGCGCTTGCCAGGCAGCAGCCAACGCCGGTAAACACTGCAAAGCGCGCTTCAGAATGCCGCTCTGCGCGGCGCTCGAATGGAAGGCGGCGTAGGTCACACGGTTGAGGGTTCTCGCGCCGTCCAGGCGATGAAGACGCGCCGCGACCAGGTCGGCTTCGATCAGCGTCTGACTCAGATAGGCGCTGCCCCCGCAGGACAGCAGAAATTCACGGGCTTGCTGTTCAATACTGAAACGTGCGTTGACGGTAGGCGTCGCCGGATAGAGTTCAGCATGAGCGGCAGCAACCTCAGCCCCCCAGTCCACCATTACGTAGCTTTGCTGAAGCGCTTCGTGAACAGTGAGATCAGTTCGCGTAGAAACAAGGATCAGGCTCTCGGCACCCAGTTTGACAAATTCCAGACCGGCAATTGCCGGCTTCTCAAAGCTGAGCGCGACATCAATGTGGCCTTGTTGCAGGCGCTGGGCGAGCGTTGGCATTGCGTGCTGTTCAACGGACAGCGCCACATTGGGCAGTTCCTGACGCACGGTTTCCAGCCAGCGCTGCAGAGCAGCATCCCAGAGATTCGGCGCCACTCCTATCGTGAGCGGAATTGTCAGCTCTTCGGCCAGAGAATTATCCATCTGCGCCCGATTCCAGGCGTCGATGATGTGATCGGCATGGTCGAGCAATCTTTCGCCGGCCGGGGTTGGATGAATATTGCCGCGCACTCTCGACAGCAACGGCGTACCGACAATTTGCTCGAGCAGACGCATTCGGGAGCTGACTGCCGATTGCGTCAGAAAAAGGTTTTCAGCCGCTTGCCCGAAATGACGGGTACGACTGACTTCGAGAAAGGTTTTGAGTAGATCCAGATCCATCACTGATCCTGCGCACTTCATTGTCAACCGGGGTGCAGCCGGCAACCGGCTCACCGATAAGCAGCAAACACTGCCGGCCGATGATGGTGAGTCACGGTTCTGGTTGGAGGAAGATTTGTCGACGCGGATCGATCTGGGAATCCGGCGCCGACCGTGAATGTAATTCTGGCATCGATCGGAAAGGCACTGCAAAAGATCGAATGGATCAGTTTTCTATTAGACGAATTCGCAACTGAACTATGGCAAGCTGTAACGGCAATATTTCTGACTGTTAAATCGAGGCTGCGGTAGCGCGAGACATCAGGACGACTCGGCCAGTGCTGCAAGCTGATCCGCACACACAGACCATCCGGCCTCAAAGTTCAATGCCTTGTGTTGCTCGAGTGCTTCGGCAGTCCAGTGTCGCGCGCTTGCCTTGTACCGGGTGCCACTGCCCTCTGGCGCTATCTCCCAGATGCCGATCATGAAAGGGTTTTGCGGTTGCCAGTTCGCGGTGAGCGCATCGGTTGTGACAAAACGGCGCTGTGGCGTCACTTCCAGAAAGATACCGTCCACAGGAATTCGCTCTCCGTCGGGGCCCTGCATGACCATGGCTGTACGGCCACCGGCGCGCCAATCCTGCTCGATGATCTCGATTGTCCATGGCCGCGGACACCACCACTCGGTCATGCGGGTCGTCATGATGTGCCATACCGTTGTCGGCGGGGCAGCGATGAAACGGGTGACGGACAACTCAAGTGAGCTGTTTTCGGGATTGGATGTCATGGTCAGCCCTCCCTCACGAACCCAACGAGACAACCGGTACAAAGCCGCCGAAGATCATTCGTTTGCCGTCAAAAGGCATTGGATTTTTCTCGGCACTGAAACGATCATCGCTTTGCATGAGTTCGGTAAGCTTGCTCATGCCGGCATCGCGGGTGGGCTTGTCGGGCCACTCCACCCAAGAAAACACGACCGTCTCTTCCGCTGTCGCCTGAACGGCCTTGTTGAAATCGGTCACTTTGCCCGACGGGACATCATCCCCCCAGCATTCCATGACTCGTAATGCGCCCTGCTCCATGAAAATGGCGTCCATTTCCCTGGCGTGTTCGATAAAGGCCTCTTTGTTGGCGTTGGAAACCGCGATAACAAAACCATCGACGTAGTTCATTTTGTAGCTCCTGTTCGTTGTAAAGTTTTGCATGGTGGTGTTGCACTGACTCTCCAGTCGGCATCTCAACCCGGTGTCAGACTGAGTTCGCGAATCGGCCGCACTTCAACGCTGCCATATCTGGCCGGTGGAATCCCGGCTGCAATCTGAATCGCACTGTTGAGATCCTTGGCGTCGATCAGGTAAAAGCCGGCAAGCATCTCCTTTGTTTCGGCAAACGGACCATCGAAGGTTGTCACTTCGCCATTGCGCACCCGCACCGTGGTGGCGGTATGAGTGGGGTGCAAGGGTTCTGCGGCCAACAAAAGTTGACTGTCGGCCAGTTGCCGGGCAAAGGCTTCGCAGTCGTTATCGTCGCAAGCGTTCCAGTGCTCGGCATCGAGATAGATCAGGCACAGATATTTCATGGTTGCAGTTCTCCGAAAGGCACTTGATTGAGTTCATGCCGCTGGCCTCATTCCTCAGGCCATCGGGGTGGGTTCGCCACTGATGCCCCAAGACACGCCAAAGCGGTCGGTCACCATGCCAAAGACACGGGCCCAGAACGTAGGTGCCAGAGGCATCGTCACCTGCCCGCCTTCGGCCAATGCGGCAAAAGCCTGCCTGGCCTGCTCCGCATCGTCCAACTGGAGCGCCATCATCACCCCTTCCACCGCCTTGTGGGTGAGTCCGGGGGGCGTATCGCCGGCCATCAGCAAGGCGCCGTCAGGTAAGCTGAGGCAGGCGTGCATGATGCCGCTCCCGCTCGGCATCGGGCCACCGGCACACGTTGCATCTGCTTCAGACGCCGGCATCTCGTCGTAGGTCATCATGACGTCGATCTTGCCCTTGAGGGCGGTTTCGTAGAACTGGAAGGCTTCACGGGTGTTGCCATTGAAGCTCAGGTAGGGCGTAAGTCTGGTTGGCATGACGGCCTCCGGGCCTGGTCAATCGGTTGAAAACAAGATCTGTCCTTGTTTAGTCGAATGAGCTCGGGGGATTTCGACAGCCCGGCATTATTTTTTTTGACCGCCGCTGATTACCGCCAGCCGCTGCTCCAGAAACCGGCGCTCCGGTTCATGGCGGGCCAGCGCAATGGCAGCCCGGTAGTACCGATCCGCTTGGGCGGTCTGCCCGGCTCGGCGGCAGAGGTCGGCGGCCGCTGCCGGGGCCGCGTAGTAATCGGGTAGCGCTGCCAGCAGAGGTTCAATGAGCGCCAGACCGGCCTGCGGCCCGGCATGCATGCCCACGGCAACAGCCCGGTTCAGGGCGATGACCGGACTGGGCTCCAGGCGCATCAACACATCGTACAGGCCAACAATTTGCAACCAGTCGGTTGCGGCGGCACTGGACGCCTCACAGTGCACTGCAGCAATGGCTGCCTGCACCGCATAAGGCCCGAATCCACGCCGGGACAGTGCCGCCTGAGCCAGCTCGCTCCCCTGAGCAATGGCCGCGCGGTTCCACAGGGACCGGTCTTGCTCCTCCAGCGGCACCAGGTCACCCGTGGAGGAAATGCGCGCCGCCCGCCGTGCGTTATGCAGCAACAGCATACCGAGCAAACCCTGGACTTCCGCCACCGGCATCAGCGAGTACAGCAGGCGCGCCAGGCGAATGGCCTCATCGGCCAATTCACTCGCGTGAGCCGCATGGCCCTCGTTGAAAACAAGATAGACGACGCGCAACACGCTCTGCAGGCGGGCGGGCATTTCGTTGGCATCAGGGACTTCATAGGGAATGCGTGCCGCTGCAATCTTCTGCTTGGCCCGGACGATTCGCTGGGCCAGTGTTGGCGTTGCAAGCAAAAACGCTTGAGCAATGGCTTCGGTGCTCAGCCCGCAAACCTCGCGCAAGGTCAGCGCAATGCGAGCAGGTTCGGCAAGGCTTGGATGGCAACAGGTAAACACCAGACGCAAGCGATCGTCTTCAATCGACTGGTTGTCCTCGAGACGTTGCGCCAGATCGGCCGATTGATCGGCCATTGCGCCAACTTGCTCGGCAGCGTCATCCCACGAAACCAGACGCTTGTTGCGCCGCAGACGATCGATGGCCTTGAAGCGTCCGGTCGAGACCAGCCAGGCAACCGGGTTCGCGGGCACACCCTGCACCGGCCATTGTTCAGTAGCGGCAACAAAAGCATCTTGCAACGCTTCTTCGGCCGCATCGAAGCTGCCCAGCAGACGCACGAGCGTGGAGAAAACCCGACGGTTCTCCTGGCGAAATACGCTGGCGACGATGTCGTTCATGGTCAATCCCGTAGCGGCTCGAATCTATTCTAGCCGCAGCCTGATCGTGCTGATTGCCGGTCGTGCTGCACGACACCGCACCACGATTACAAGGGGCTTGATCGCAATCAAGGCGGCATTTGAAAACTGATATTCTCTTGACCGATCAAGCATTTTCGGACAACACAGGGACAAAAATCGAATGACCCAACGAACTGCCCACGCCTGCATCGTCGGCGCTTATGAACACCCGACCCGCAAGGCCCCCGACAAGTCGGTTGCGCAACTGCACGCCGAAGTGGCGGCCGGCGCACTCAAGGATGCCGGCCTGACCCACGCCGATGTCGATGGCTATTTCTGTGCCGGCGATGCGCCAGGCATGGGCCCGCTGTCGATGGTCGACTACATGAACCTGAAGGTACGCCACGTCGATGCAACCGACATCGGTGGCGCATCCTATCTGAGCCTGGTTTCTCACGCCGCCGACGCCATTCAGGCTGGACGCTGCAAGGTTGCGCTGGTTACCCTGGCCGGCCGTCCGCGCAGCGAAGGCATGCCTACCGGTACCGCCCCCCGTCTGCGTGACCCAAACCAACCCGATGCGCAATGGGAATTTCCGTTCTCGATGACCAATGTCAACGGCTACGGCATGTGTGCGCAGCGTCATATGCATCAGTTCGGCACCACCAGCGAGCAACTGGCCTGGATCAAAGTGGCCGCATCCACGCATGCACAGCACAACCCCAACGCAATGCTCAAGAACGTCGTCTCGGTACAAGACGTAGTTGAGTCGCCGATGATTGCCGCGCCCTTGCACCGCCTTG
>CAXBNM010000266.1:0-6638 GCA_963976885.1 uncultured Burkholderiaceae bacterium | reverse complement strand
TCCCACTCAATCGTCGCCGGCGGTTTCCCAGAAATATCGTAAACCACCCGATTGATCCCGTTCACTTCATTGATGATCCGGTTCGATACCCGACCGAGCAGCTTGTGCGGCAATTCGGCCCAGTGGGCAGTCATGAAGTCGGTGGTCTGCACGGCGCGCAGCGCGACAACGTTTTCGTAGGTGCGGCCGTCGCCCATGACACCTACCGAGCGCACCGGCAGGAACACGGCAAACGCCTGCGCAGTAAGGTCGTACCAACTGCGGCCATCGGGGCCTTGGGTGTTGCGCAACTCTTCAATGAAGATCGCATCGGCCAGGCGCAAGACGTCGGCAGACTCTTTGTGAATTTCACCGAGAATCCGCACGCCCAGACCCGGCCCCGGGAACGGGTGACGATGCACCATCGAGGGCGGCAAGCCCATCGCAATCCCAAGCTCGCGCACTTCATCCTTGAACAGATCGCGCAGCGGCTCCAGCAGCTTCAGATTCAGGGTCTCGGGCAGACCGCCAACATTGTGGTGACTCTTGATCTTGTGCGCCGTCTTGCCGCCGGTGCCGGCCGACTCGATGACGTCGGGGTAGATCGTGCCCTGGGCCAGCCAACGGGCATTGTCGATCTGTTCGGCATGCTCCTGAAACACGGCCACGAATTCGGCGCCGATGACTTTGCGCTTGGCTTCAGGGTCGGACACGCCGGCCAGTTTGCTCATGAAGCGGTCGGTCGCATCGACGTGAATCACGTGCACGCCCATGTGCTCGGCAAACAAGTCCATCACTTGCTCGGCTTCGTTCAGGCGCAGCAAGCCGTGGTCAACAAACACGCAGGTCAGTTGCGAGCCAATGGCCCGGTGAATCAGGGTGGCAGCTACCGATGAATCGACACCGCCAGACAAGCCAAGAATGACGTGATCGTCGCCTACCTGTTCGCGAATGGCCGCCACGGCTTCGTCAACAAAGCCGGGCATGGTCCAGTCGCCGCTCAGGCCGCAGATCTCCTGCACGAAACGCTGCAGGATGGCCTTACCCTGCGTCGTGTGCGTTACTTCGGGATGCCATTGAATACCGTACAGATGACGCTCTTCATCCGCCATCGCGGCGATCGGGCTGTTCTGGCTCGAGGCCATCAGTTTGAAGCCTGGCGGCAGCTCGTCGATACGGTCGCCGTGGCTCATCCAGACGTCGAGCAGGCCATGTTTATCTTCGTTGAACCTGTCCTGAATGCCACGCAGCAAGTCGGTGTGACCACGCGCTCTTACTTCGGCAAAGCCGAATTCGCGATGCGTGCTGGGTGCAACCTTGCCCCCCAGTTGCGCGGCCATGGTCTGCATGCCGTAGCAGATGCCGAGCACCGGCACGCCAAGCGTGAAGACCGCGTCGGGCGCGCGTGGGGTTTCGTCGGCAGCAACCGAATTCGGTCCGCCCGACAGAATGATGCCGCGCAATGACTTGTCGGCGGACCAGTCGGCCAGCACCTTGTCGGCACGATCGAAGGGGATGATCTCGCAGTACACGTTCAGTTCACGAACCCGGCGGGCAATGAGCTGGGTAACCTGCGAGCCAAAGTCGAGGATCAGGATCTTTTGATGGTTCACGTCGGACCGTAGGAAGAGATGGCAGACAAGGCTGAACTGGCTGACCGACGAGCGCCGGTCAGCCGCAAGACAGATCAGGTGATCTGATAGTTCGGAGCTTCTTTCACGATTTGCACGTCATGCACATGCGACTCACGCATGCCGGCCGACGAGATCTGCACAAACGCTGCCTTGTCGCGCATTTGATCGATGTCAGCACAGCCGCAGTAACCCATGCTGGCGCGCAGCCCGCCTATCAGTTGGTAAACGATGGCGGTTACCGAGCCTTTGTAAGGCACACGACCTTCGATGCCTTCGGGGACCAGTTTGTCGGCATTGGCTTCCGGATCCTGGAAGTAGCGATCGGCGGCGCCATCACGCATGGCGGCCACTGAACCCATACCCCGGTAGCTCTTGTACGAGCGCCCCTGATACAGAATGACTTCGCCCGGCGCTTCTTCGGTGCCGGCGAACATCGAGCCCATCATGACCGAATTGGCGCCGGCGGCAATGGCCTTGGCCACGTCGCCCGAGTAGCGAATACCGCCATCGGCAATGGCCGGTATGCCGGTGCCCTTCAAGGCCAGTGAAACGGCATTGATGGCGGAGATTTGCGGCACGCCCACGCCGGCAACAACCCGGGTGGTACAGATTGAGCCCGGTCCGATACCAACCTTGACGCCGTCGGCGCCCGCTTCCATCAGCGCCTTGGCCGCTTCGGCGGTGGCAATGTTGCCGCCAATCACGTCGACATTGGGGTATTGACGCTTGATATCGCGAATGGCTTCGATAACGCCGCGGCTGTGACCGTGAGCGGTATCAACAACAATGACATCAACGCCGGCTTTGACCAGTGCCTCAACCCGCTCTTCCCGATCGTCGCCCACACCGACCGCCGCGCCAACGCGCAGCTTGCCGTGAGAGTCCTTACAGGAATTAGGGTGTTCGGTGCTTTTGAGGATGTCCTTGACGGTCACCAGGCCGCGCAAGCGGGACTGATCGTCGATGATCAGCACACGCTCCAGACGGTGCGCATGCATCAGTCGCTGCGCCTCTTCGAGATCGCTGCCTTCATTGACGGTGACCAGGCGGTCGCGCGGCGTCATGATTTCGCTGACTTTGGCGTCGAGCCGGTCTTCAAAGCGCAGATCGCGGTTGGTGACAATGCCGCGGACCTGTTCGCCGTCGACCACCGGAAACCCGGAGATACGATGCTTCTCGGTAAGGGCAATGACTTCACGAACGGTCAGGTCGGGCGAAACCGTGATCGGATCAACCAAAATGCCGGTTTCATAGCGCTTGACCTTCTGCACTTCGGCGGCCTGAACCTCCGGGGAACCGTTTTTGTGGATGATGCCGATACCGCCGACCTGGGCCATCGCGATGGCCAGCGGGGCCTCGGTGACGGTATCCATCGCCGCCGACAACAGCGGAATACGCAGTTGAATATTGCGGGTCAGACTTGTGGTGAGATCGGTATCGCGCGGTAAGACGTCTGAGTAAGCCGGAATCAGCAGCACGTCATCGAAGGTCAAGGCCATGGACAGACCCTGGGATTGCTCGCTTCCTGGCTGGCGACCGGGGGCACCCAAGCCGGCAGGAGGATTCAGCCCTTTGTGCATATTTCTCTCTCGCGCAAAACGGCATTATACAGACTTGTCTCGCTGCGCTAACCCTTCGGGGGTGCCTTTATTGACAGCAACAGCAGTATTTCAGCCCGATGCGCTCAGGTGGTGCGCCATTTGTCGCGTCCGCCAGTGGCCCGGTCGTGCCGCACCCGGGCCAGGCGCGCCGATTTCGGGTCGGCGGTAATCGGGCCCAGCAACTCCAGGCGGTCCCCGCTGGCCAGCGGCTGGCTCGGTCGGGCGCGCCGGCCATGCAGGGCGAGGCCTGTCGTGCCGTCCTCGGCCGCCCGGGCCACCGCGGCCAGTTCAGGCATGGCCAGCAGGTCGGCCAGCGTACTGCCCGCGCTGACATCCAGCCGGGCCGCAACCAGATGCGGCTGGCGGGCGTCCTGGCCAGCCAGCGCATAGGCGTCAATCTGTTGGGCAACGGTCGGGCTCAGCGGCGGGCCGGCGGGCCAGTCGGCCGACAGCCAGACAATCTCGATGGTCATCATCGACGCGCTGCCGACCGGATCGGGGCGGCTCTCAGCCATAGCGACGGTCGGCTTCACGCACGAACGCATCGATGAAGGTTGAGGCAATCTGACCAAACACCGGCGACAAGGCCATGCCGAGCAGGCCGCTGCGCATCTGGTAATCGAGCCGGAACGACACCTTGCAGGCGTCTTCGCTCAGGGGCTCGACCTGCCAGTCGCCGTCCAGATGGGTAAACGGGCCGTCGAGCAACTCCATGGTGATCGTGCCCGGCTTGCCGTCGGCCGGCGCATGATGGCGATTGCGGGTTGTGAATTTCTGCTTCAGGCCCTTGAACGCAATGGACACGGTCGCCTGGATCGGGCCCTCGGCCGGCCGGTCGACCTCGGTGCCACCGCACCAGGGCAGAAAGCCCGGATAGTCTTCAATGCGCTCAATAAGCGCAAAGACCGCTGAGGCCGGATAAGGCAACAGCACGGATTTCTCAACGGTATTTGTTTTCAAGGGCACACCACCGACGACCTGGCTGGGGAGACAGCGCCTGTCGGTGACACCGACAATCACGCAGAAATTACCGTCAGAACGTTGCCTGTCGGACGCCTGTTCGTCAAGCGGCCCATCGCAATGGCAATCCTGCGGCACAATGAGGGCTCAGGCGGCACAATGGCCGCACTGAAATTTCCAGACCAACTTTTCCGGCCCGGCACAGTGAGTATTTTACAGAATAAGAAAGCCCATCACGACTATCACATCGAAGAGCGTTTCGAGGCCGGGTTGGTGCTGCAAGGCTGGGAGGTCAAATCAATCCGGGCCGGGCGTGCCCAGATCAAGGAAGCCTACGTGATCATCCGTGACGCCGAGCTGTTTCTGCTGGGCTCGCACATCACGCCGCTGCCCGAGGCTTCCACCCATGTGCATCCCGACCCGACCCGCACCCGCAAATTGCTGCTCAACGCCAACGAAATCAGCAAGCTGATCGGCAAGGTTGAGCGGGCCGGCTACACGCTGGTGCCGATCAACATGCACTTCAAGGGCGGGCGCATCAAGCTTGAAATAGGTCTGGCCAAAGGTAAGAAGCAGTTCGACAAGCGCGCCGACGAGAAAGAAAAGGAATGGAAGCGCGAGCAGGGCCGCCTGCTCAAGACGAACACGCGCACCTGAGGCCGCGCGTTCGCCGCCTTCGCCGGCCGGTTTAACCGGCGCTTGTTGAACCCGGCGTCGGTCCGACCTTCTTGACGACCGACATCGCGGTTGCTACCAGCCCGGCCGCGTCGGTCAGATTGGCCGGCAGAATCATCGTGTTGTTTTCCTTGGCCAAATGCTCGAAGGCATCGATGTATTTTTCGGCTACCTGCAGATTCACCGCCTGCATGCCGCCGGGCCGCTCGATCGCATTGGAGACCAGCTCGATCGACAACGCGGTCGCCTTGGCAATGGTTTCGATGGCGTTGGCCTGACCGGCCGCCAGGTTGATTTCGGCCTGTCGCTCACCTTCGGAGCGGGCGATATTGGCTTCGCGCTCACCGGTGGCCAGGTTGATCTGCTCTTGCTTGCGACCTTCCGATTCGGCAATCCGGGCGCGCTTTTCGCGCTCGGCGGTAATTTGCGACTGCATCGCCCGCAGAATGTCGGCCGGTGGTGTCAGATCCTTGATTTCGTAGCGTAGGACTTTGACGCCCCAGTTCAGCGCGGCCTCGTCGAGTGAGGCCACAATGCTGGTATTGATGGAATCGCGCTCCTCAAATGTGCGATCCAGCTCCAGCCGGCCAATCACCGAGCGCAGCGTGGTTTGCGACAACTGGGTAATGGCAACGATATAGTTGCTCGAGCCATACGAGGCCCGCATCGGGTCAGTTACCTGAAAATAAAGCACGCCGTCCACGGTGAGCTGCGTGTTGTCCCGGGTAATACAAATCTGACTGGGCACATCGAGCGGCACTTCCTTGAGCGAGTGCTTGTAGGCCACCCGGTCCACGAAGGGGATGATCAGATTCAGACCCGGCGACAGAGTCTTGGTGTACTTGCCGAGCCGCTCGACGATCCAGGCCTGCTGCTGGGGAACCTGCTTGACCCCTTTGCTCAAAAAGATAATCGCCATCACCAAAACGATGAGAGCGATAACAGCGGCGCCGCTCAGAGCGGCCAGTTCGTTCAGGATGGGCATGATGATCGGTGGTTGGTGACGATAGGCTCAGTGTTGCACAGGTAACGCCCGCACGATCAGGGTATTGCCGGAAACACGTCGAATCTCGTGCTCACCCGTCTGGCCGTCGGCCGATTCAGGCGTCAGTTCCACCTGCCAGGTGGCCCCCCGATACCGTACCTCGGTACGCCGGGCACTGAGCCACTGGCCAATTTGCAGGCGAGCGCCGATATCGAGATTGATTTGCGGATCCTGGTCGGCCGGCACGACCCTCGCGCGCGACCGGTTGCGCGCGCGCAACCAGACCGCCCCGGCGAGTGCGCCAGCGGCCGCTGCCAACAACTGCCAGGTCAGCCCCAGCCCCATGAAAGCGGCCAGCCCGGCCAGCGCACAGCCGAGTGCAATCATCACCAGAAAAAAGGTTCCGGTAAACAACTCGGCCATGCCCAGCACCAGGGCCAGCAGCCACCACAGGGTTGAGGCGTCCATGCTTACTTGGCCAGCCGCTGCCAGGTATCAACCACGGTATCGGGGTTGAGCGAGATTGACGCAATGCCTTGCGCCATCAGCCACTCGGCCAGATCGGGATGATCGGACGGCCCTTGCCCGCAGATGCCCACGTATTTGCCGGCCTTGTTGCAGGCGCTGATGGCGCTTTCGAGCATCAGCTTGACGGCCGGATCGCGCTCGTCAAAGCCATCGGCCACCAGACCCGAATCGCGGTCCAGGCCCAGCGTAAGCTGGGTCAGATCGTTGGAGCCGATCGAGAAGCCATCGAAATACTCGAGGAACTTGTCGGCCAGAATCGCGTTCGACGGCAACTCG
>CAXBNM010000265.1:0-6645 GCA_963976885.1 uncultured Burkholderiaceae bacterium | reverse complement strand
CGAAGGCCTTGCCGGTCACGGTGCGCTCCTCGGGGTCGATCAGTTCGACGATGATGGAGGCGATATTGCCTTTGAGCAGGCCCAGCGAGGCGCCAGCGCCAGGCCCGGAGGCTTCCTGTGTGCCGACGGTGATCAGCACGGTACTGATGATGTTGTCCTGCTCGGGGGCCAGTTCGCGACCGGCCTGGCGGGCCAGGCGCTCAAGCTCATTGGCGTAGGCCAGCGTGCTTTGCGCCGGCGTGCCTTCGGCCAGTTCAAGCTTGGCGGTTACATAACGGCCTTCAACCTGCGGAAAGAACGAGAATTTCACATAGCCGGCACTGATGACGCCCAGGGTCAGAATGAAGACACCGAGCGCGGTGGCGATGACGACCATGTAGTGGCTGACCGAAAAGCGCAATGCGGTGTTCAGCGGGCCGTTGACGAATCGGTTCAGGGCGCCATCGACGCCGGCGCGCAGCGCCGCGAAGAAGCGTCTGAGCGGATTCCGGCTGACCTTGTGCACGCGCAAGCGGCTCAGGTGATGGGGCAGGATGAACAACGCCTCGATGACCGAGATTGCCAGCACCATGATGACGATGGCCGGAATCTGAAAGAGGAACTTGCCGATGGTGCCAGGCGCAAACAGCAGCGGCAGAAAGGCGACCATGGTCGTGGCCACGGCCAGCGTTACCGGCAGCGCGACACGTTGGGCGCCGCGGATGGCGGCCGCCAAGGGATCGCCGCCTTGTTCGAGTTCTTCAAAGATCTTTTCACCCATGACGATGGCGTCATCAACGACGATGCCAATGGCCAGGATGAAGCCGAACAGCGACATCATGTTGATCGACAAGCCGACCATCGCCATCGCGGTAAAGGTGCCGACAAAGGCCACTGCAATGCCGGCCGAGACCCAGAAGGCCAGCGCCAGGTCGAGAAAAAGCGCCAGCGACAGCATGACCAGCATGATGCCGATGGCGCCGTTCTTGATAAGAAGATTGAGCCGGTTGCGAAATTCTGTCGCGTCGTTGCGCCAGATCGTGACCTCGATGCCGGTGGGCAGATTGCCTTGCAATTGCTGCTCAACATAGTCTTCAACCGCGTGCACGACATCGAGCACTTTTTCTTCGCCAACCCGGAATGCCCGCACAAACGAGGCCGGTTTGCCGTTGTAACGCATGATCAGATCGTCATCGCGAAAGCCGTCACGAATGGTCGCGATGTCGCCCAGTCGCACCTGGGCGCCACCGCTGGCCGCGACGATGACGATGTTCATGAAATCCTGCCGGTCATAGCTGCGCCCCTTCGTGCGCAGCAGAATCGATTCGCTGTCGGTCTTGATGTTGCCGGCCGGCAAGTCGATGCTCGAGCGGCGTACCGCGGCCGCAATATCGTCCAGGGTCAGGCCGTAGGCTCGCAACACCGGATTGGGCACTTCAATCGAGATTTCATAGTCGCGTACCTTGGCGACTTCGGCCAGTGACACTTGCGGCAGTGCGGCCAGATCATCCTTGATGCGCTGAGCTTGTTCACGCAGCACCGCTTCGCTGACATCGCCAAAGATGGCCAGTTCCACAACCCGCTGGCGGTTGGCCAGTTCACGGGTGACGGGCCGCTCGATCTGCTCGGGAAACGCAGTGATGCGATCCACGGCCGATTTGAATTCATCGAGCTTGTCGCGTGCCGACACGCCGCGTGCCAGTTCGACACGCACGACGCCGAGCCCTTCGGCCGCAATGCCGGTGATGCGATCAATGCCGTCTATGCCTTGAATCTGCTCTTCAATGCGTTGCACGATGGATTCTTCGATTTCATCGGGCGAGGCGCCTGCGTAGACGACCCGGGTTTCAATGACATCGAAGGAGATTTCCGGAAACACTTCTTGTTTGAGTGTCAGCGCGCTGGTGATCCCGGTGACCAGAATCAGCCCCATCAGCAGATTGGCGGCCACCGGGTGCGCGGCCATCCAGGCAATCAGTCGGTTCATCAGAGTGGCCGTGCGCGCAGCGGTGCCGACGCTTCAGGGCCGGGCAGTGTTGACGCACCGGTGTCGGCGTTTGTTCCCGCGGCCCGAATCTGCATGCCCGGTGTCACAACCTTCAGATCGGAAGTGATGGCACCCAGCGCGTTGATGTTTTGCAGCGCCAGTTTGACCGCCACCTGATCGTCGATTTCGGTAAGCACTTCGGCCGCCACGATGGCGACGGTCTGCTCGGCTGTTGCAATCCAGACCTGATCGTTGTTGCGCAATGCGCGCCTTGGCAGCAGGTAATACCGGCCGAGGTCACGGCCGGCAATGCGGGCTGTGGCATACATGCCGACCAGCAGCGGCGGGCCGGCGCGGGTGTTGCCGTCGATGGGGCGACCGGGCTGGCCCGGCGCGCTGGGGCGCACGACGATATTGAAGGTGCGCGTGGTGTTGTCGATTGCCGCTTCCACGCGATCAACCTGAGCATCCCATTCGTAAATCTGCTCGCCATGGGTAACCTGAATGACGGCAGGCGTGGCGCCTTCGTGTTTGGCCAGCCCCCACGGGTCATCAATGAGCGACATGTCTTTGCCGGTCAGAGAGATTGCAACTTCAAGCACAGTGTCGTCAAACAAGCGGGCCAATTCGCGACCCGGCTGAGCGGTATCGCCGACGCTGACGCTTTCGCTCAGGACCCGGCCGCTGAAGGGGGCGGTGATCGTGGTGCGCGCCAGATCGATTCCGCGCTGATTTTCGATAGCGGTGGCACGGGCCAGCGCGGCGCGGGCCTGGTCGCGATTGGCCACTCGTTCGTCCAGGGTCTGGCGGGACAGAAACCCTTGCGCGATCAGGTTGCGAGTGCGTTTGATGGATTGCTCGGCCAGTGCCAGGGCCGCCTTCGCCGATTGCGTGTCGGCCGTTGCCTGGGCCAGCGCCGCCTCGAAAGGGGCCGGATCCAGCATCAGCAACACCTCGTCTTGTTCGAACTTGCCACCGGTGACCAGATTCTCACTGATCTGGATGACGCGCGCCTGCACTTCGGCGGCCAGTGTTACCTGTCGGCGCGGCTCAATGAGACCGCTGCCGATGACGGGCAGGCCGCCACTTCGGGCCTGCAACTCGGTCACGCGCACGATGGGGGTTTGACGCACCAGAGGTTTGATGGACGGCGTTGGCTTGAAAACCTGTAGCGCAATGTAGCCGCCAATACTTGCGGCCAGTATCAGCACGACGAGCAATGCCCACGGCCATTGGCGGGGCCGCGGCGCGGCGGCCGGGATGGTGGCCTGGTCGTGAGGTGTATTCAAAGTGGCATCCGGCAGGGCGAAACCGACGCGGCAGGTCAGTGCGACGGTCAAAATTTGAGTGTAGCGACCTTTGGCCGCGTCTGGGCGATACTGTGGGGCAGGGTGGCACCCTGCGGGGCCGTCCTGTTTGACCCGTATCATGCATGCGGCAAGTTGTTTGTTATTAATTTGGATGAAGCGCGTGTTAAGTCAGTCTTCCAAGCAGTCTTCGGCCCCTGCGTCGGGCCCCCCGGCAGGTGGCGAACGTCGCCAATTGGCCTATTTGTCTCATCCCAGTTCGTTGTTGCACGATATGGGCGAAGGCCATCCGGAATGCCCGGCACGGGTGAGCGCGGTGCGTAATGCGTTGCGTGAGGCCGGTCTGATGGATGAGATGGATTGTCTCGAAGCGCCGGCGGCAACGTATGCGCAGATGCTGCGGGCGCATCCGTCAGCCCATTTGCGTCGCCTCGAGCATGCCAGCCCTGCCAGCGGCACCGCCCATCTCGATGGCGACACCTCGATGAACGAGCATTCGCTGACCGCCGCCATTCATGCCGCCGGGGCGATGGTGCATGCGGTTGAACTGGTGACCGGTGGTGGTTATCAACGGGCCTTCTGCAATGTGCGTCCACCGGGACACCATGCCGAGTCGTCAACCCCGATGGGTTTCTGTCTGATCAACAGCGTCGCGGTGGGGGCCATGCATGCGCTGGAGGCACGTGGGCTGGAGCGGGTGGCCATCATCGACTTCGATGTGCACCACGGCAATGGCACCGAAGAAATCCTTGCCGCCGAGCCGCGGGTGATGATGGCTTCAACCTTTCAATCACCGCTTTATCCGGGGTCGGGCGAAACGCCGCTGGGCCCGAACATGGTCAATGTCGGTTTGCCACCCGGCAGCGACGGCCAGGCGTTGCGGCGTGCGGTTGAAGACCAATGGTGGCCGGCCCTGACCGAGTTCAAACCGCAACTGCTGTTGATATCGGCAGGCTTTGATGCGCATCAGGACGATCCGCTTGCTCAGCTCAACTGGACCGAGCAGGACTACGCCTGGGTGACCCACAAGTTATCGGCGCTGGCCAACATGTGTTGCGAGGGGCGCATCGTGTCCACGCTTGAAGGTGGCTATGCACTGCCGGCGCTGGGGCGCTCGGCGGTGGCGCATGTCCGTGCGCTGATCGGCCACTGAATCAGCGCCAGCGTTTGCCGACGCCGCCATCGGGGCGGCTCGGCAACGCAGCGCCTGTTGCTTCAGTCTTTCTTTTCGAAGTGCAGCATCGTCACGTATTCGACTTCTTCCTTGGAGCCCAGGAAGACCGGCACACGTTGATGCAGTTTTTCCGGCTGAATGTCGAGAATGCGGATTTTGCCGTTGGTGGCTGCGCCGCCAGCCTGCTCGATCAGAAACGCCATTGGATTGGCTTCGTACATCAGGCGCAGCTTGCCGGGCTTGTCCGGCTCGCGCGCATCGGCCGGGTACATGAAGACGCCACCGCGCGTCATGATGCGGTGAACATCGGCAACCATCGAGGCAACCCAGCGCATATTGAAGTTCTTGCCGCGCGGTCCGGTTTCGCCGGCTTGCAGCTCGCTGATGTAGCGCTGTACTGGTGGAAACCAGTGGCGTGCGTTGGACGCATTGATCGCGTATTCCTTGGTGCGCTCAACGACTTCCATGGCCGGGTTGGTCAAATACCAGCTGCCGGTCTCGCGGTCGAGGGTGAAGCAGGCCACGCCATCACCGACGGTCAGCACCAGTTGGGTGGACGGACCATAGACCGCATAGCCGGCGGCCACCTGCGCTGAACCTTTTTGCAGAAAGTGGCTCTCGTCCACGTCGACGACGTTTTCCGGCAGGCGCAGCACCGAGAAGATGGTGCCGATCGAGACATTGACGTCGATGTTCGAGGAGCCATCGAGCGGATCGAACAGCAACAGGAATTCCCCCTTCGGATACCGGTTGGGAATCATGTAGGGGTCGTCCATTTCCTCGGACGCCATGGCGGCCAGATTGCCGCCCCATTCGTTGGCTTCGAGCAGGGTTTCATTGGCGATGACGTCGAGCTTCTTCTGCGCCTCGCCTTGTACATTTTCAGTACCGGCTTCGCCAAGAATGTCGGCCAGCGCGCCTTTGCCGACGCCATAGCTGATGCGTTTGCAGGCTCTGGCCACCACCTCGAGCAGCAGGCGCAGCTCGGCCGGGATGAGACCTTTCTCGCGTTGTTTCTCGACCAGGTATTGGGTCAGGCTGATGCGTTGCACTCGGTGTTCTCCTGAAGAGGCTTTTGATGTGGGGATGCTTGGTTGCTTTGAATGATTAAACTGCTGTGGCAAGAGTCAGGCGTCGCCCAGTGATTTGGAAATGATCTCGCTGACATCGCGCGACAGGTTCGGCGTTGCCGCCAGTGTTTTCAGCGCCTCGCGCATCATCGTCTGGCGGGTCGGGTCAAACTTGCGCCAGCGGTCCATCACGCGCGCCAGCCGTGAGGCCACCTGCGGGTTGATGGGGTCGAGTTCGCGCATCTGTTCGAGCCAGAACTGATAGCCACTGCCGTCGGCCGCATGAAACTCGGCCAGATTGCCGGCGCAAAAGGAGCTGACCAGCGATCGGATCCGGTTCGGGTTGCGGTTGGAATAGGCGGGATGCTGCAACAACTGACGGACCTTTTCCAGCACCGGCGGCTCAGCGGTCTGTCGATGGGTCATCGCCTGCATCGAAAACCATTTATCCATGGCCAGCGGCTCGTCGGCGTACTGCTCGGCAAACCACGCCAGGCACTTCTCCCGTTCGGGGGCCGGGCTGTTGAGCAGGGCGACCAGCGCGGCCGAGCGATCGGTCATGTTGTCGGCATGTTCAACCTGTTCGGCCGCCAGTGTCGCGAAGATGGATTCACCGGTTTGCACCAGATACGACAAGGCCAGATTCTTCAGCGCGCGCAAGCCGGCCGAGGCCGCATCGGGCTGATAGGGATCGTGCCGCGTGCATTCTTCGAAGCAGGCAACAAAGGCTTCTTCCAGACTGGTGGCAAGGTGATCGCGAACCGCATTGCGGGCGGCGCGCAGCGCCAGCGGATCGACCTCGGTCAGTTGCTCGGCAATATAGCCTTCGCCGGGGATGGTCAGCGCTACGGCCTTGTAGGCGGCATCCAGCGTGGCATTGCCAAGCACTTCGCTGACGACGGGCACGATGGCCGCGCAGCTTTGCGCCACCGGTGTGCCGTTGAGCGTGGCCAGCACCGCATTGACGAACAGGCGCTGAATGGACTCCCACCGATTGAACGGATCGTCATCATGGGCGGCCAGGAAGGCCAGCTTCTCGTCGGTGTAGGGGTAGCTGAGAATGACGGGCGCCGAGAAGCCGCGCAGCAGCGAGGGCACCGGTGCTTCGGTCAGATCGCAAAAAGTGAA
>CAXBNM010000264.1:0-6655 GCA_963976885.1 uncultured Burkholderiaceae bacterium | reverse complement strand
TGGTCGAACGCCAACAAGTATCAGAATCCGGAGGTTGACCGCCTGCTGGAGGCCGCTGCCGTCGAACCCGATGCTGCGAAGCGGGCAGACCTTTTCAAACAGTTCCAGGCTATTGTGATCAAGGAAATTCCGTCGCTCACGCTGGTCCAGGCACAGTCGGTGACGGTGTACAACAAGCGCGTTGACGGTTTCAACGAAACGGCTGCAGGCCTGCGCGGCAACCATGCCGACGTCGTCATCAAAGAGGTCTGAAAGCACCAACGACTCTTAACGGAACTGGACCGACATGATTTCTTCCACCAGTGATTCAATCCCCGGCCGGCCACCGGGCCGTTTTCTGCCTGCATTGCGCGGAACGCTGATTCAGGCGTTGCCGACTGTCGTTGGCATTCTGGTGCTGAACTTCATTCTGTTGCAAATGGTGCCGGGAGATGTGGTCGATATCATCGCCGGCGAATCGGGCGGTGGGTCGCTTCAGAGCATGGCTGAGTTGCGGAAGCAGTACGGGCTGGTCGGCTCTGCCTGGAGTCAGCTGCTGACGCATCTCAGCAACCTGGCTACATTGGATCTTGGCGTTTCGCCGCGCTATAACGTGCCGGTCACCGAACTGATTTTCGGTCGACTGCCGAACACGCTATTTCTGGTGATCTCCGGCCTGATGTTCGCGATCCTGTTGGGCGTGCTTCTTGGTGCAGCGATGGCGACCTGGGCCGGCCGATTGCCTGATCGGGTGCTGTCGGTGTTGAATTTGATTCTCTATTCGACCCCCGGCTTCTGGATTGGTCTCATGTTGATTCTTCTGTTCTCGGTCAAGATGGGCTGGTTACCAGCCAACGGCTATGCCACGATTGGTGTGGAGTTGACGGGTACCGATTGGCTTCTCGACAGGCTGCGTTACGCGATCTTGCCGGTCATCACGCTCTCGACTTTTTTCGTGGCTGTCTATGGTCGGTTGACCCGTGCAGCGATGTTGGAAGTCAAGCAACAGGATTTCGTCCGCACGGCTCGAGCCAAGGGGCTGGCCCCGACACGGATCGTATTTCGTCATGTGCTGCGCAACGCATTAATGCCCATCACGACGGTTGCCGGGGTGCATTTCGCTGCCCTCTTCGGTGGTGCTGCCGTTACCGAAACGGTGTTCGGCTGGCCAGGACTCGGGCGCCTCACGCTTGAGGCGGTAATGACCCGGGACTACAACCTGTTGCTTGGCATTTTGCTGCTGTCGTCCCTGGTGGTCGTCGTGGTCAACGTAATGGTTGACATGTTGCAATTGTGGCTCGATCCGAGGATACAAACCCGATGACAGCGTCAACGACTTCGATGGTGGTAGGTGAGATCGCCGCTTTGCCGGGCGGTAGATCGCCGACCGCGCGAGCTCTGGCAGCGTTGCTGCGCGATCCGCTGGCGCTGCTGGGGATTGGCTTACTCATGGTGACAGCACTGATCGCAATTTTTGCGAATGTCCTCGCCCCGGGCGATCCTCTCGACATGGCTGGTCTGCCGTTGCAATGGCCCGGCGAAGACCCCGCCCATCTGCTTGGCACCGATTCGCTTGGCCGCGATGTCTTCAGCGGCTTGATTCATGGCACCCGGGCCTCGCTGATGGTAGGGCTGTCTGCGGCGGCTGTTGCACTCGCCATTGGGGTTGCGACCGGTGCCGTTGGCGGCTATTTCGGTGGCTGGGTTGACAACGTAACGGTGCGGATCACCGAAATTTTTCAGACCGTGCCGACCTTTTTGCTGGTTATCGTGCTGGTTGCAATCAACACGCCCACGCTCGAGGTCATTCAGGTAGCAATCGGACTGGCGTCGTGGCCCGAGATCGCCCGCCTGGTGCGAGCCGAGTTCCGTGTGTTGCGGGACAGTGATTTTGTGCTCGCCGCCCGGGCTGTGGGGTTTGGCCCGACACACATCATCGTTCGTGAGGTGTTGCCCAACGCTGCGCCGCCACTCATCGTGACAACTTCGATCCTGATTGCCAGCGCTATTCTGGCTGAATCAGGCCTCTCATTTCTTGGCATGAGTGATCCGAATGTGGTCAGTTGGGGCGGCATGATCGGCGGCAATCGCGAACACATCGGGTCGGCCTGGTTTCTTACCGCGCTGCCCGGCGTCGCGATAGCGATCGTCGTACTGGCCTTCAATCTTCTCGGCGATGGCCTGAACGATGCGCTCAATCCACGACTGCGCAGGAGGGAACCATGAGCGATACAGTGTTGCAGGTCGACAATCTCGTCGTCAGCTATGATGGCAAACCGATGCTCTTCGATGTCGGATTCACGGTTGGCACCGGTGAGACCCTCGCGCTGGTTGGTGAATCAGGCTGTGGAAAGTCGACAACAGCGCTGGCAGTAGCCGGCCTGCTGCCCGACAATGCGCAGGCGCGTGGACGCATCATGTTTGAAGGTCAGGATCTGGTTTCCATGTCCCGTCGGCCGCGGCGGCGGTTGCAAGGCAATCGAATCGGAATGATCTTTCAGGAGCCGCTGACCAGTCTGAATCCGGTCATGAAGATCGGCGAGCAGATTACCGAGGTGTTGCACGAGCACACGGAACTGAATGGTCGATCAGCGCGGGCGCGTGCCCTTGAATTGCTTGAGCAGGTGCAGATCCCGCGGGCCGCTCAGGTTCTGGACGATTATCCTCATCACCTTTCAGGTGGCCAACGGCAGCGCGTCATGATCGCCATGGCGATAGCTTGTCGTCCACGAATGCTTATCGCTGACGAACCGACTACGGCGCTGGACGTGACGACTCAGGCGCAAATTCTTGCCTTGCTCGATGAATTGCGTCGCGACCTGAACATGGGCTTGATGCTGATCACCCATGATCTCGGGGTGGTCGCCGAGCGGGCCGATCGGGTGCTGGTCATGCATGGCGGACATGTGCTTGAGGTGGCGAGCACCGCAGAATTGTTCGAGGCGCCAAAGCATCCCTATACGCGTGGTCTGCTCGGTGCATCGTTGCGCAAGGACACGCCGCGCCACTACAGCCGCGAGTGCCTGGCCGAGATCCGGGTCTCGGCGCGCGCCAGCGGCGAGCATGACTATGAACTGACTGGCACCGCACTGCGCGAACGGCGAGTCGTCCATGCCCATGATGGCGCTGCCGCACCCTTGTATGAAATCAGAGGCCTGCACAAGACCTTTCATCGTGGGGGGAACCCGCTCTCTGCCGTACGAAATGTCAGTTTTGATCTGTTTGCGGGTGAGACGCTGGGTTTGGTCGGACAGTCAGGCTCGGGCAAATCGACGCTGGGCAAGATTCTGTTGCGTCTGGTGCGTCCCGAAGCCGGCAGTTTGCGTTTTCGCGGCGAGGATATCTCGGCGCTGCCGGAGCGGCAATTGAAGGCCTTCCGGCGGCAGGCTCAAATGGTCTTTCAGGATCCTTACGGTTCATTGAATCCTCGTCATACGGTCGGTGAAATGCTCGATGCTGTCCAGCGTCTGCATCTTGACCTCGACCGCACCGCGCGCATGAAGGCTTCACGGAGAATGCTGGATTCGGTCGGACTGCCAGCCGACAGCCTCAGTCGCTACCCTCACGAGTTCTCCGGTGGCCAGCGTCAACGGATCGGCATTGCACGGGCTCTCGTCTTGCGGCCATCGCTGATCATCTGCGATGAAGCGGTCTCGGCGCTTGATGTGTCGGTCCAGGCTCAGGTGCTGAATCTTCTTGTTGACCTGCGCCACGAATACGATCTGTCTTATCTTTTCATCTCGCACGATCTATCGGTTGTTCGCTATATTGCCGATCGGGTGATGGTGATGCACGAAGGCGTGATTGTCGAAACCGGGCGCTATGATGAACTCTGGAATAATCCGAAACATCCGTATACGCGCAGTCTCATTGATGCAGTGCCCGGTCGTACGCCGGTGTCAGTCGCACCACTTGGTGAAGGGACTGGCCGGCGACTGCCCGCTCAGGGTACTCCCGACCCGAGTTGTTCCGATGCACGATTGATGGATGGTATCGGCCTTGGTTGGGCTGGAGCTGCAGCAATACGTTCATCTACCTGATCGGAGCAAGCCTCGAATGAATGCTCGTTTCAAGTCCGCCGATGAGTCGGAACTTTCTTGCTCGGATGGACTTGCCGCCCTCGAAGATCGACTGCGTGAAGACCTTGAGCGGCTCTGCCTGCCGGCTCAGGACTGGCTGGCTCGACCGGCCGACGATCCGGTTCTTGATGTTGCCATCGTTGGCGGTGGCATGGCTGGTCTGGCTGCCGCTGCCCAGTTATGGTTGCTCGGTGTTCGGCGCATCCGAGTTTTTGATCGCAATCCTGTCGGTGCGGCCGGTCCTTGGGTCACGCATGCGCGCATGGAGACACTTCGCTCGCCCAAGGAGTTGGTCGGACCGGCACTTGGGTTGCCCTCGCTGACGTTCCGTGCCTGGTACGAAGCGCAATTCGGCGAGTCGGGCTGGCATGCGCTGGGGCGCATCCCGCGTAAGCAATGGCAGGACTATCTGAACTGGTTCCGGATCGTGTTGTCGTTGCCGGTTTCGCATCGCGTGCGGGTTGAAGCAATCGCTGCCGACACGCCCGTCGGTCATCATGGAGGCACTGAAGGTTCGTTGGTTGCCTTTGATGTCGTTTCCGATAATGAGACATCGTTGGCATCGTCCAGCAATGCTCCTGATTCCGGACGGCAGCGATTGCAGGCGCGCCATCTGGTGCTTGCTACCGGCATGGATGGTTTAGGCGGGCCGGCAATTCCCGAAATCGCGAACGCGATTCCAAGCAATCGCTGGCACCACAGTTCGGAGCAAATCGATTTTGCCGCTTTGCAGGGGCGCCGAATCGGTATTGTCGGCGGTGGCGATTCAGCACTCGACGCCGCCGCGACGGCGCTTGAAGCTGGCGCTGCGCGCGTTGATGTGTTTGCACGTGGTCGCGATTTTGCGCGGATCAATTTCTGGAAGGCATTCGCGCATCCCGGTCATTACCATGGCTTTGCGGCGATGAGTCCTGAATCACGGCAGCCCATGCTCGATTTCCTGAAGCGCCAGAAGGTACCGCCGGCGTTTGGTACCGTGCAACGGGTTGCACGTTTTCCCAACATCAGCCTGCATTTCGACAGCCCGATCGAGTCGCTGGCAGTTGATGCTGATGGCGCGCTTGCAATGTCTTCACCACACGGCCGATTTGTTGTCGATGATCTGATCTTTGCTACCGGCTATTGTACCGATCTGTCCCTGCGGCCCGAACTGGCCGCCCTTGCTCCTCATATTCGCTTCTGGAGCGATCGTACGCCAGCCCACGAGGCAGCCTTTGCGCTGAACGGATTTCCCGAAACCGCAGCCGATTTCTCGCTGATCGAACGTGAACCCGGAGTCTGTCCGGTTCTTGCGCGCGTCCATCTGTTTACCGGGGCGGCATTGATGAGTCAGGGCAAGCTGACCGGTGACATTCCCGGCATTGGTCTTGGGTCGGAGCGCCTGGCTCGCGGCATCGTGGCTCGCCTTTATGAAGACGATTTCTCTGCTCAGCTTCAAGCGGTGCAGGCGTATGACGAACTCGAAGTTCGGGGTGATGAATGGGCTGGCATTTGCGCTGAGTCGATTGGGTCGGCCGAACAACCCGCGAACGACACTTGATTGATGAGCCGAATGCCGCCGGCAACCAGCCCGGTAGCCGACGCCACCCTGGCACGTAGCACCCCGATTAAACCGAACACGGCAGGCTCACTGCCGCAGCAACAGGAGTAATGCCATGACCGATACAGGATTTCAGCCTGAAAACACTCTGGCCGCCCGCCTTGCCAGCGTACAGGCGGGCACGCCACTCGCCCAGGCCATGGCCACCCGGGACGCAGCAAGCGCGAATGCAGAGGCCAGCTACCGTGTGCTGTTCGAAACGGTTGATACCGCCCGGCTTTCTACGGCTGAGCGGTTCTCGATCGCGCTGACGACTGCCGAGGTTCACAAGGATGCCGTCCTGGTCGCGCATTATCGCGCGCGTGTGAACGAAGCGGGCGGCGTGCCGCACATGGATGCCCGGCAGGAGGCGGTGCAGCGCCACGTCAGAACGCTTGCGTCGACACCGCTCAGTCTTGGCGCTACGGACTTGAAGCTGCTTGAAGCGGCCGGTTGGTCGGCCGATGCCATTCTCACCATATCGCAGATTGTTGCCTACGTGAGTTTCCAGAGCCGCTACGTAATCGGGCTGGCAATGTTGGCCGGGAGTGCCGCGGGGGCGGCGTCCGGGCTGGCGTCTGTCCCGGCCGGTGTCTGGCATACCCAGCCCTCGACCACCAGTGGCAAACCGGCGCCGGTCGCTTTCACCCGCGACGAGCTGAACTGGGAGCCCTGGATCGCCCCGAGAGATCGCGCCACATTGTCTGAGGTGGAGGCCGCTCAGCTTGAGAAAGCCGGCCATATCAATTCCGACTATTTCTTGCTGCTTGCCCGTGACATGCCGGTTCTCGATCATCGTACTCGAACTGACAAGGGCATTTTCTTTACGCACGGAGGTTTGCCCAGGGCCGAGCGGGAACTGGCAGCGGCGGTTACCAGCAAGGTCAACGGCTGCATTTATTGCGCATCGGTTCACGCGCGCAAGGCGGCGCAGTTGTCGCGTGAAGTCGACGCGGTGGATGCGTTGCTTGCTGTTTCGCCTGGTTTTAAATTCATTACTCTTTGATCTAAGTCTTCA
>CAXBNM010000263.1:0-6678 GCA_963976885.1 uncultured Burkholderiaceae bacterium | reverse complement strand
CAATGCCCGAGAGTTACGGGCGTTCGCCGATGTGGTGGACAAATTCGAGATTCCGGCCGTCAAGGTCACCGGCGGCCAGCGAATTGACCTGTTGGGTATCCGCAAGGAAGATCTGCCCGCGGTCTGGTCCGATCTGGGCAAGGTCGGCTTCATCTCGGGTCATGCCTATGCCAAGGGCTTGCGCACGGTGAAGACCTGTGTGGGCACCGACTGGTGCCGCTTCGGCACACAGGATTCGACCGGACTTGGCATACGCATCGAGTCATTCATGTGGGGGTCCTGGACGCCAGCCAAGGTCAAGATGGCGGTCTCCGGTTGCCCGCGCAACTGCGCCGAAGCCACCTGTAAGGATGTCGGCGTGATCTGCGTTGACAGCGGTTACGAATTGCACTTTGCCGGCGCCGCCGGGCTTGACATCAAGGGTACCGAGGTACTGGGCCAGGTCTCGACAGAAGACGAGGTCATCGAACATGTTGCGGCGCTGGTGCAGATGTATCGCGAGCAGGGTCACTATCTTGAACGAATCTACAAATGGGCCCGCCGCGTCGGGATCGACGAAATTCGCAACCAGATCCTGCACGACGCTGACCGGCGCAAAAGTTATTTCGATCGCTTCGTGGCCAGCCAGCGCGTGGCGCAGGTCGACCCGTGGGCAGCACGGGTCCAGGGTCAGCATCACCATGAATTCATTCCACTCGCGCTTGAGCGCGAGCTCAGCCCAAGTGAGGTAAGCGCATGAACTGGATCACGATTGGCGTCGCGGATGATGTTCCGCGTCGCGGTTCGCGCTGCGTAAGCAGCCCCGTCGGCCGACTGGCCATCTTCCGCACGCACGATGATCAGTACTTTGCCACCGCCGATCAGTGCCCACACCGCCGCGGCCCGCTGAGTCAGGGCATTGTTCATGGGTCATCAGTCACCTGCCCTTTGCACAACTGGGTCATCGACCTTCAGACCGGACAAGCCCAGGGGGCCGATCAAGGCTCGGTACCGACCGCGCCGGTGCGCGTCGATCCGCAGGGCAAACTGCAGATCGACATCTCGACACTGATCACCGCCGAAGCAGCCTGAGGCAAAAGATGAAGACGATCGCCCTCAAGCCGCTCGCAAGCCGCACGGTGGTTCGAACAACCTGTCCCTACTGTGGAGTTGGCTGCGGCATCCGGGTCGAGCACCACCCGGACGGACCGCGCGTGAGCGGCGATCCGCTGCATCCGGCCAACCGCGGGCGCCTATGCTCCAAGGGCTCGGCACTTGCCGAAACAATCGGCACGGAAGACCGGCTGCTGTATCCGGAAGTCGACGGCAGGCGGGTCAACTGGGCCAGTGCGATCAGCACGGTGGCCGATCGCTTCGCTCAAACCATTGCCGCCCATGGTCCTGACTCGGTAGCCTTTTATCTCTCGGGACAGTTGCTTACCGAGGACTATTACGTTGCCAACAAGTTGATGAAGGGCTTTCTCGGGTCGGCGAATATCGACACCAATTCGAGGTTGTGCATGGCCTCGTCGGTTGCCGGTCATCGACGCGCGTTTGGCGCCGACGTCGTTCCCGGCAGTTACGAAGACCTCGATCAGGCAGATCTTATCGTCTTGGTCGGGTCCAATCTGGCCTGGTGTCACCCGGTTCTCTATCAGCGTATTGAAGCCGCTCTGGAGGCCGACCCCTCGCGGCGTCTGGTGGTGATTGACCCGCGCCGCACCCGCAGCACCGAACGGGCGACGCTGCATCTGCCGATTCAGGTGGATGGCGACGTGGCGTTGTTCAACGGATTGCTGCTCGACCTCGCAGCGCACGACATGCTCGATCGCAACTATGTCGAGCAGTACACGGTTGGCCTTGATGCGGCTCTGCGTGAGGCCGCTCGGGGCGAAGGGCAATGGCCGGTTGCAGCAACCGGTCTGACCCGCTCGCAACTGGAGAGCTTCTATCAGTTGTTCCGTGCACACAAACGAGTTGTCACCATTTACAGCCAGGGCGTGAATCAATCGACGCAGGGCACCAACAAAGTCAATGCCATCATCAACTGTCATCTTGCGACCGGACGGATTGGTCGACCGGGCACCGGGCCTTTTTCGGTCACCGGGCAACCCAACGCCATGGGCGGTCGTGAAGTCGGTGGCCTGGCCAATCTGCTCGCCGCTCATCTGGATCTGGATAGCCCCACGGATCGCGACCTTGTAGCGCGCTTCTGGTCGGCATCTGCCATGGTGCAGCAACCCGGGCTGAAGGCTGTCGACATGTTCGAAGCGGTTGCGAACGGCCGCATCAAGGCAATCTGGATCATGTCAACCAACCCGGTCGATTCGATGCCCGATGCCGACCGGGTGCGCCGCGCACTGCAGGACTGCCCGTTCGTCGTCGTGTCCGACATCGTGCGCAACGCCGATACCGTGGCGCTTGCTGATGTTCTGCTGCCCTCGACGGGCTGGGGAGAAAAGGACGGCACGGTAACCAATTCCGAACGCTGCATTTCGCGCCAGCGTGCCTTTGCCACGGCGCCCGGGCAGGCACGGCCGGACTGGTGGCAGATGGCAGCTGTCGGCCGCCAGCTCGGGCATACCGCTGCCTTCGACTATCCGTCGGTCGATGTCATCTTTCGCGAGCATGCCGCGTTGTCAGGGCTCGAGAACAACGGCAGGCGCGCTTTTGATATAAGCGCAATGGCCGACCTCGATGCCAACGACTACACAGCCCTGAAGCCGTTCTACTGGCCGCAACCGGCCGGCGGTCGCGGTGAGCACCGCCGGTTCTTTGCGCAGGGCAACTTCTACACCGCCGACCGGCGCGCACGCTTCGTTGCGGTATCGGCCCCCTCAACAACCGACCGCACTACCGACCCTGCCTTCCCATTGGTCCTCAATACCGGACGCATCCGGGATCACTGGCATACGATGACCCGCACCGGGCGCAGTCCGCGCCTCAATGCTCATCTGGCCGAACCCTTTGCCGAAATGCATCCGGATGACGCGCGCGCGCACGGTATCGAAGCGGCCGATCTGGTTCGTGTGAGCAATGAGCACGGTGCAGTCCTGGTTCGGGCGCTGCTGTCCGAGCGGCAACAACAAGGGTCCATCTTTGTGCCGATGCACTGGACCGACCAGACCAGCGGTAACGCGCGCATCAATGGCTTGATTACTTCACGCGTGGACCCTGTCTCAGGTCAACCGGCGTCCAAATCGATGCCGGTCCGAATGACACGCTTCGACGCGGCGGGTTTCGGGTTTGCCGTGCTCCGCAACCGCCCGCCGGCCCTGGATGCCGACTACTGGGCCATCGCCCGCTGCACCGGGGGCTGGAGGGTCGAGATGGCTTGGTCCGAACGGATTCCACCGCTCGACCATCTGCTGACCATGCTTGATCTGCCGGGGCTGGCGGCGGACGGTGCTGCGCACTATGCCGATCGCCATCGGCGCATCAATCGCTACGCCTGTCAGGATGAACACCATCTGCTCGGAGCGCTGTACCTCGAGGCAACGCCGGTCACGGTGTCCCGAACCTGGGCGGCAGGCCTGCTGGCCGAGTCGGCCCTGACCGCTGGCGCATTGACACAGCGCGCGCTGGCTGCCCGCCCCGGAGAAAGCCAGCCGGACCCCGGTGCAATCGTCTGCAGCTGCCTCTCGATCGGCGTCAATGTCATTACCGCCGAAATCCGGCGCGGAGAAACTTCCGTCAACGGTCTGGGCGCCCGAACGGGTGCCGGCACCAACTGTGGCTCGTGCCGGGCCGAACTTCAAGGACTCATCGATGAACATCAGACACTCGCCAATGCAGCCTGAGCCGGTAACCAGCCTGACCCGCCAGGGTCGCGTTACGCTTGTCGGTGCCGGTCCCGGTGACCCCGAACTGCTGACCCTGAAAGCACTGCGCGTGCTGGCATCGGCGGACATCGTGCTCTTCGATGATCTGGTCTCCGAGCCAGTGCTGGCACTGGTCCGTCAGCAAGCCCGCAAACTACTGGTCGGCAAACGAGCCGGCCGCCGAAGTTGCCAGCAAGATGACATCAACGCCCGCATGATCCGACTGGCCCGACGCGGCCATCACGTGGTCAGACTCAAGTCGGGCGACCCGATGGTGTTCGGTCGGGCCGGCGAGGAAATCGCCCGCCTCACCGCCGCCGGCATCGCCGTGGAAGTAGTACCTGGTATCACGTCGGCCATGGCCATGGCGTCAAGCCTGAAAGTGTCACTGACTCATCGGGACTGCTCTCAGTCGGTGCGCTTCATTACCGGACACGCGCGCAACGGGGCGCTGCCGGCCAACCTGGACTGGGCCGGACTGGCCCGCGCCGGTGGCACTGTTGTGTTCTATATGGGTGCCCGGACCGCGCCGCAAATTGCCACCCGACTGATCGCCGCCCTTCAGTCACCCGCCACGCCAGTTGTAGTGGCTCGCTCGGTCAGCCGCCCGGAACAGGCATTCTGGCTGGGACGCCTCGACGAACTGGCTTACGGCGTTGCCCAACTCGGCCTCGATCAGCCGGTGCTGATCGGTATTGGCGAGGTGTTTGCCAATGCAGCCGAGGCCGGCGCCATGCTGTCCGACGCCTGTTCACGAGCGGCCTGAATAACGGTGCCGCGATCCGTGCAGGGGAAGCTTGCCGCGCCCATCATCGCGCCGGCATCGCCATCGCGGCCAGCCGCGCCCCCATGGCGGTGCCAACGACCGCTGAAGTCCGGTAGTGCACGCCGTCAAAGACCCGAGCATCGGCCACTTCCTGCGCGAACTCATCGGGTGTTTTCCAACTACGCGTTACGCCAGGCAAGGCCGGACTGGTCGTGCTCAACAGCGGACAAGGTTCATCGCCAAGATCAGCCCGAATCAGGCCCGCCACTGTACCCGAGACAATGCAGTGCGCACACGGATACTCCGGATGCATCGGCGTTGCAATCAGAGGTTCCCAGTCCGGTACGAGAGTCGTAGCCTCGTTCTCATCCCGATCCCCATTGCGAATGGCCGTAACCGGGCGCCAGAACCGGTAGAAGTACTTGGCATCAAAGACAGCGATCAAGGCGTCGTCCATCGCTTGCCCGGCAATGGCCAGCAAACGGGCGTTGCGGGTAATTTCACGCCCCGGCGCCTGCGCCACCGAGCGAAGGACCGGGTAGTAAATGGTCGGCACCGTCGCTTGCCAGAACAGCGCAATCTCCGTTTGTTCAGCGCTTCTTTGAGTACTGTTAAGACCGCCAAGTCGGTTCACTTCGTCATAGTCCTTAGCCCAGTCCTGGCTATTCAGCGCCGGCGGCGGCGGGGGTCTGAGTTGATCGGAAGACTTGAGTATCCAGGTCGGCCGGGCACCCCAGTTCCATGCCGCAACGTCAACGGTTGGAATGTAAACACCGGGGTTTGATACCGGGCGATAAGGCTCGATGGCGCGCATCTTCTGGGCGCCATACCAACCAACTGCGGCCGTCGCCGCTTGCTCGCCGACGGCAATACCCGCCGACCGGGCATCCTCGCCATCCGTCACCCGTGCCAGCGCAGCCTCGTACGCCTGATCAATAGCGGCTTTCTGAGCCGGCACCAACTGCAACAACACATTCCTGTTGGCCACCGCTATCGCGGTATCCACCGAAGCCCCGGGCCGCGCATCGATGGTGATTCGTTCGTCTTCGTAGGTCTGTGTTATTGCATTCACCGCCAAAAAAACAGAGGTTTGCACCACCGCCAGAATATGGTTACCCAGGACCGGGCTTTGAACCTGCGCCACCGTGATATCGGCGGCAAGCTTGTTCCAGTCGGTAACCGTATCGCTACGCGCAGGCCCTGTTGCCATCAGGCCAGCGACCAGCATCAAGCCCGACACCATTTGATTCGAGATCATGTCATCCTCCTGATTGTTATGACGCATCAGGCAAGCAACCGTCACCGATGGGTGCGGTTAGCCGCCGGGTCTGAAATCATCGCGAATCAGGCGTTCCAAAATCGTTCGCAACGCCTCAACGTGCGCGCAAAAGGCATTCACTCGGCCGAAATGGCCATGCGCAATTCAATAATGTGTCGCAGTTCGGCGCTGTCGCCCCCCTGTTCGAATGATGCCGGTAACGCTTGCAGCGTTTTGCGGGCAGCATCGAAGCGATGTTGATCGAGCAGATACCGAACGAAGGCCGCACAGGTGCGCATGCTCAGCAAACCCGCCCCTTGCTCATTGGCCACGGCCAACGACTGCTCGAACCGTTTGCAAACGCTCGGGTATTCAGCATTCATCGCCGCCATCGCCATCGCGTCAACACGGAGCAGTTCAGCATTCCAGTATGGCTGCGCACTTTCACGGGCAATGCGCAGGCCCTCGTACGCGTTCTTGCGGGCCAGCTCCGGCTGATCGGCCAGCAACTGAGCTTCGGCGAGAATCCCTAGTCGTTGGCTCAGCGCTATGGTCGTGTGATTACTGTCGGCAAGGCCGAGCGCGTCGGTGAGCGCATCGGCAGCGGCTCGGGGCTGCCCTTGCTCCAATAGCCCCCAACCGGCAAAAAAACACCCCATTGCCTGCGCAAAACCAAAGGCATGGGTTCGATCCGCCCATGCCAACCATTCGCACTCCCGTTCCGCCCGCTGCCAACAATGCTGCATCAGCAAAGTCTGGATTCGAAGCAGACGAATATAGAGCTGAAACCTGACCGGCAAATGCTCAATGGCACGATTGCAATAGAAGTCGCCAAGCTGGCGCGTCTTATCACT
>CAXBNM010000262.1:0-6719 GCA_963976885.1 uncultured Burkholderiaceae bacterium | reverse complement strand
CTTCCTGCTCTTGTTCTTCTTCATTGCGCTGGGGGCAACGCTCGATCTGTCATTGCTGGGCACGCATGTCACCGGCGCCATTCTCTTTTCGTTGTTCGTGCTGATCGGTAACCCCTTGATCGTGCTCGCCATCATGGGTTTCATGGGCTACCGGAAACGGACCGGCTTTCTGGCCGGGCTCACGGTCGCGCAAATCAGCGAGTTTTCCCTGATCTTTGTTGCCATGGGCGTGTCGCTGGGCCATGTGGAGCCAGATGCGCTGGGCCTGGTCACCATGGTGGGCCTGGTGACGATTGCTGCCTCCACCTACATGATTACGTTTTCGCATCAGCTCTATGCGTTCTGTGAGCCTGTGCTGGGCATTTTCGAGCGCAAGGGCACGCCGCAAGAGCCCGCCGAGGCCGGTCTTCACAAGGGGAGCTCCTACAAGGTCATTCTGTTCGGACTGGGTCGCTTTGGCACGGCGGTGGGTCTGCGGCTCAAGAACCGGGGCATCCGGGTGCTCGGTGTGGATTTCAACCCGCTAGCCGTGCGGCGGTGGCGTGAACTCGGGCTCGAGGCCGATTTTGGCGATGCGACCGATCCGGAGTTCGTCGCCGAGTTGCCCTTCACTGGCGCGCAATGGATGGTCTCTACGGTCCCGATTCATCTGACGGGGTTGAGCCACGAAGATGCACGGACCACGCTTATTCAGTTGGCGCGCACGGCCGGCTTTGCCGGTCGGTTTGCGGCGGCCTCGCACAGCACCGCCGACACGGAGGCGCTGCTTGATGCCGGGGCTGACCTGATTCTGGAGCCTTTCCAGGATGCCGCCGATCAGGCCGTGGATCTGCTGTGCGGTGCCACGGTCCGGGCTCGCACCGATATCCCGCCAATGGCCACAACGGAAGCTGCGGCACCGTAACGGTGCTGCGCTCATCTCTGCCTCTGAGAAACAAGGACCGAATTGATGGGAAGTTTTGATGCTTGAGCCACACCACCAGCCCTGGGAAGCCTGTCTGGCGCAACTGGAGAGCGGGCCAGAGGGTCTGACCCGACGCGAAGCTGAGCGACGTCTGGTCTCGCATGGCCCTAACCGCCTGCCTGATGTGCACGCGCGCGGGCCTCTCGTGCGATTCCTGATGCAGTTCCATAACGTGCTGATTTACGTGCTGCTTGGTGCTGCCGTGGTGACCGGCGCGTTGCAGCATTGGGTGGATACCGGTGTGATCCTCGCCGTTGTGCTGGCCAACGCCTTGATCGGCTTTATCCAGGAAGGCAAGGCCGAGACCGCCATGTCGGCCATCAGGGGAATGCTCGCGCCTCGCGCCGCGGTGCTGCGTGATGGCGTGCGAATCTCCGTTGAGGGGGCCAGTCTGGTGCCCGGAGACATCGTGTTGCTGGAGGCTGGCGATAAGGTGCCAGCCGATCTGCGGCTTATTGAGGCAAGAGGCTTGTTTGCCCAGGAGTCGATCCTGACCGGCGAGTCCGTGCCGGTAGAGAAGGCGGTTGCCCCGGTGGCCGTCGACGCGCCGCTTGGCGACCGTCGCTCGATGTTGTGGTCGGGGACGCTGATTACGCAAGGCACGGCGCGTGGGCTCGTCATCCATACTGGTGCCCATACGGAAATCGGTCGCATCGGTGGCCTGCTGGCCGGCGTTGACCAACTCACCACGCCGTTGGTCTTGCAGATGGATCACTTCGCGCGCTGGTTGTCGTTTCTGATCCTGCTGATGTCCGCGCTGCTGCTGATTTACGGCACCTTTGTAAGTCATCACGATTTTTCCGAGATGTTCATGGCCGTGGTCGGCGTCGCCGTCGCCGCCATTCCGGAAGGTCTGCCTGCGGTCATGACGATCACTCTGGCCATCGGTGTGCAGGCGATGGCGCGCCGCAATGCCATCGTGCGGCGGTTGCCCGCCATTGAAGCCATCGGCTCGGTGTCCGTGATCTGTACCGATAAAACCGGGACGCTGACGCGCAACGAGATGGTGGTCACAACGGTCGAAACATCTGCCGGGACGTTCGCCGTAGCCGGTGAAGGTTACGCGCCGGCGGGCGACATCACGCCGGCCGCCGATCTGCGCGGCCTGGGTCTGGCAGCTGCGCTATGCAACGATGCGGCGTTACTGCATCGAGAAGGCGCCTGGGTGGTGGAAGGCGACCCGATGGAGGGGGCGCTTTTGGCCTTTGCCACCAAGACCGGGGTGGCAGACAGAACGGCCTGGCAACGTCTGGATGCCATCCCCTTCGACAGTCGTAATCGCTATATGGCGGTGTTGTCCGAGGGGCCCGAGGGCCGACTCATACACGTGAAGGGGGCACCGGAACGGGTGCTCACGATGTGCGCAGGGATCGATGCTGCGCAATGGAACCGGCGTGCCGACGAGTTGGCGGCAAAGGGGCAGCGCGTGCTGGCGCTTGCCGAACTGGCGACGGCGGGCGAGAACATTGACGCCGATGACCTGCAAGACAAACTGACTTTACTTGCTCTGGTTGGCTTCATCGACCCGCCCCGTGCAGAGGCGATAGCCGCGGTAGCCGAATGCCGCGCAGCGGGTATCCGTGTCAAGATGATTACCGGCGATCATGCCGGCACCGCTGCCGCCATCGCCGCTCAGATCGGCCTGGAATGCCCGGATCGCGTGCTTACCGGTGCGGATCTGGACAAGCTCGACGATCCGCAGTTGATGCTGGAGGTCGCGGATGTCGATGTCTTTGCCCGCACCAGCCCTGAGCACAAATTGCGCCTCGTGACGGCAATGCAGGCCGGCGGACTATCGGTGGCCATGACCGGTGACGGCGTGAATGATGCTCCCGCGTTGAAACGCGCTGATGTTGGCATTGCGATGGGCTTGAAGGGCTCTGAAGCCGCCAAGGAAGCGGCGGCGCTGGTGCTGGCTGATGACAACTTCGCCACTATCGCGGCAGCCGTACGCGAAGGCCGGACGGTCTACGACAATCTCAGAAAGGTTATCAGCTGGACGCTGCCCACCAGTGCCGGCGAGGCCATGATTGTGGTGCTGGCCCTGCTGGCCGGGCTCGCGCTGCCGGTTACTGCGGTGCAGATCCTGTGGGTCAATCTGATTACCGGCATCACGCTGGGGATTGCGCTGGCTTTTGAACCGACCGAGATCGGAACCATGAGTCGCCGGCCCCGGCGGCGCGACGCGCCGATTCTGTCGGGCGGGCTGGTCTGGCATACGGTGCTGGTGGCGCTGCTGTTTCTGGGCGCGGTATTCGGCGTTGTCGTCTACGCCAATGATCGCGGCTATCCGCTTGCGCTGACGCAGACAATGGCCATGAATCTGCTGGTGGTGCTGGAGATTTTCCATCTCTTCTTTGTGCGCAATATTCACAGCACCTCGATGACCTGGGCGGCCGCGCGTGGCACCAAGGTCGTCTGGACCGTCGTCATTGTCATTACGGCGGCTCAGTTCGCGGTTACCTATTTTCCGCCGTTGCAGGCAATCTTTGGTACCACTGCGGTGCCCGTTGCAGATGGATTTCTCCTGGTTGCTATCGGCGCAGCCTTTTTTGCGGTCATTGAGACTGGCAAGCAGATCGTTCTGGGCTTGCGCCGACAGGAGGACGGTCGAAAGGGCTGAGCAAGCTTACCTCGCGTAGTCGCGAACCTCCGAACCGACGATTGTTTTCGGTCGTCCCACCGCAGCGGCAGCCATTGCGGCAATCAGACCCAGCAAGGAAGCCAGAAATGCGCCGAAACCTGCCTTGGAGATCCCTTCAGCGGCAGCATCTGCGGCCTGCAGACTTTGTTGCTTCAGGTCGGCAATTGATGCCTGAGCGCTGGTGATGGCTTCGTTTGCCTGTTGCACAACCTGATCATAGGCTTGTTCGGCGTCCTGCTCCGAAATGCCAAAACGGGTATTCAACTCTGCCATGGCCTCGCGTTTGTTCTGTTCCGAGAAGATGCCGTCCTTCGCGCTCAGTTGGTCGCCCAGACTCCGCAGGTTCTGTTCTGCCGTCGAGGGGTCGGCCAGCGTTTTCTTCACCGCGGCAGACACGGCCGCTTGTGCATTACGTTGCTCGCTCTGACTGAATACAGCAAGGAACATTTCCTTCGACTCGGCTGCGAAACGCTCCGGCGTGACACCGTTTTCTTTCATGACCTCCTGGACAGGCTGTGGCAGATCACTCAGTTGCAGGTTCGAGGGGGTTATTTCCGGCATTTCGAAGTCATCGGGAATTACAGCGCTGCCTACCTGAGAAAGCGTTGATGTAGCCGACGAGAGCATTGATGCGCCGCCGCTGATCATGGCGCCCATCGCCGTGGTCGCCAGCCAGGCTGCGGCGAGCGTTGCGATGGCCCACACGGCGGCACCGTGAAGTGCGCTGCTCATCATTCTGGGAACGCCCGCGAGTCGGGCGGCAACGAAGCCACCAACGCCGAGAGCCACCAACTGAACAACAATGACGAATATTGCCGAGCCAGTCATCAGCCCGCCACCGGACTCGCCTTGCTCGAGTGGGTCAATGGAAGCGGCGCCGAGTCCAAGGCCCAGCATGCCGAGCATGATGGTTACCGCCAGAGCGATCGCACTACCGGCAAAAATGGCGCCCCAGGAAACTCTGGCAAGCGCTGGTACGAAGTTTGGCTGCGGGTTGGCTGCGACCGCAGGTGCGGTCGATTGATTGAGTACTGCATCTGACATGGATTACTCCCAATGGTTTGCCGCCATCCGAGCATGAAACGTACCCGCCAGCCAGTATATGATTGACATCAATATGGCAACCCGGATGGTCAGATGACCGACAGCGTTACAGAGCTTGGCGTCAAATTACGCGCGCACAAGCAGGATATTCTTCGCGAGTGGCGCCGTCGGGTCTTGCTTCTCGAATCGGCCCAAACGCTCGACCTGCCAACGCTCAATGATCACATTCCGGTGCTGATCGACGATATTGCCGAGGCGTTCATCGTTCACGGTTCATCGCGAACCCATGGCAAGGATGTTGCCAATTCAGCCTCGTTGAATGACGACAAAACTCAGGAAGCCGTCAAGAGTGCGGCCGCGCACGGGCAGGATCGACACGAGCTGGGTTTTGACCTGGCTGAGGTTGTCGCGGAATACAGCAGCTTTCGTGATGTCATTTTCGATTTCGTCATCGATCATCAGATTGCGCTGTCGCCAGCCATCATCCGCAGTGTCAACACCGTATTGGATGTTGCAATCTCGCGAGCCGTTCGCGCATTCGCCGGCTTGCGGGCCGCCGAATTGCGACAGACTCAGGAAAAACATCTGGCCTTCATTGCGCATGATTTACGGACGCCGCTCAATGCCATCTCTACCTGTGTGGCGCTGCTGTCATCGCCCGATATTGGTGAGAATGAATCAGTGCGTGCGAGCAAGATTGTGCCGATGCTGGAACGGAACGTCCAGCGCATCGACGCGCTGGTCGAAGGTATTCTCGCCACGGCCAGTCCGTCCGGAGATGACGTTACACCGACGACAAGCGCTCGTGAGATGACCGTGTGGCCGATTGTCGAGCAGATTTGCCTGGAGGTTTTCCCGTTAGCCTCAAAGCAGGGCGCTCAAATCGTCAATGTCGTTGATGCCGATTGTGTTGCTTCTATTGATATGGCCATGTTTACCCGTGTCGTGCAGAACCTGCTCGGCAATGCCATCAAGGCAGTCGGTGAGGGCACTGTAACCATCAGCTCACACCGACGGCCCGGCGCCGGCAAGCTTGCCATTACTTTCCACAACGACAATGGCGTCATGCCGGAAGCTCACCAGCGCCGGCTTACGGAGGCGAGCGAAGCCGATACCGACGAAACGGGCTGCGTGAGTCGAGGGTTGAGCATTGTCCGTCAATTTGTTCAAGCCATGCACGGCAGCGTGGAGGTCTCAAGCAATCAGTCCAGAGGGACTTCGGTGACGATTTTTCTACCGGAGAGGGCCGCATAGTTCGCGGTCGGTGCCGGATGGACGCACAGTTTCAACGCCTGTCAGGCATTGCTGCTGCTGCGGCTCGTTTTCGATGTCTCGGTCAGCTTGTCCATAGCCCAGCCAACGCTGAAGCCATGAAGCAGGGTCGATAACAGAATAGCCAGTGCAACCAGTGACCAAAGCTGCGACTCATTGATGAGTTCCATATGGCTCCCGGCATAGGAAAGATAGTAGATCGAGCCGATTCCCCGTACGCCATAGACGGCAACAACCGCTCTTTCTCGCAGACCAAGGTCTGAACCGATCAATCCAACCCAACCCGACAGCGGCCGCACGACGAGAATCAGCGCCAGAGCTATCAAGATATGCGTCCACTCAATATCTGCGAACAGGTTGGGCAGGATGCTCCCAAGAGCCACCAGCAATACCGCCGTCAGTGCGTGTTCTATTGATTCGGAAAAGTCATGCAGGCGACGATGAAATTGATGACTTTGCTGGCGTCGCCGCAGTGTCAGCCCCAGTACCGCCACGGCGATGAAGCCGTAACCCTCGACCAGTTCAGTGGACCCATAGCACAGCAACACACCGGCCAGCGCGATGACGCCCGAACCGGTCTCAGCCAGGGCTTGCCCCTTGGGTACTGCAAACAGAACATAAGCCAGTGCCAGACCACCGAGCCATCCCATGATGGTGCCGACGGCAATGCGGTAAACGACGTCTACGCCAAGCCACTGCGTTGCCCATAGTTCGGGATGAAAGCCTTCGGCGGCGACAATCAAGGCCAGATAGACAAATGGGCAGGCCAGGCGGTCGTTCAGGCCAGCCTCTGTC
>CAXBNM010000261.1:0-6743 GCA_963976885.1 uncultured Burkholderiaceae bacterium | reverse complement strand
AAGACACGCGTCATTACGCAAAAAATTGTCCATCTCGTCGATTCGGGTTTCACCCCCTCGGCCATCGCCGCCATCACCTTTACCAACAAGGCGGCCAAGGAGATGGACGAGCGCCTGAAGGCAATTCTGCCCGCCACCAAGGGGCGCGGTCAGCCACTGGTTTGTACGTTTCACTCGCTGGGTGTGCGCATGTTGCGCCAGGACGCGCAGCGCTTGGGCCTGAAAAAGAACTTCTCCATTCTTGACGCTGACGATGCCACCGGCATCTTGCAGCAGGCGCTCGGCACCACCGACCGACGCATCGCGCGCAACGCCGGGCAACAGATCTCGTTGTGGAAGAACGCGCTGATCGATCCAGACACGGCTGCCGCCCAGGCCAAAGACAGCGACGAGCATCAGATTGCCCGCGTCTACCGCGACTACACCGCAACGCTCAAGGCGTATCAGGCGGTCGACTTCGATGACCTGATCCGGCTACCCGTTGAATTGCTGGAAACCGATGCCGAGGCGGCGGCAAGCTGGCGCGAACGCCTGCGCTACTTGCTGGTTGACGAGTACCAGGACACCAACGCCTGTCAGTACGCGTTGCTGCGCTTGTTGGTGGGGCCGCGCGCCTCATTCACCGCGGTTGGCGACGATGATCAGTCCATCTACGGCTGGCGCGGTGCCACGCTGGCCAACCTTGAGCGGCTGGGTGTTGATTATCCCAATCTGCAAGTCATCAAGCTTGAACAGAATTACCGGTCCTGTCAGTCGATTCTGACCGCCGCGAATTCACTGATCAGCTCCAACCCCAAGCTGCACGAGAAGCGCTTGTTCAGTGAACTGGGTGTGGGTGATCCGGTGCGGGTGCTGGCATGCGATTCCGATGAAGACGAAGCCGAAAAAGTCGTGATGAAGTTGCAGGCGATGAAGTTTGAGTTACGCAGCGACTACGCCGATTTTGCGATTCTCTATCGCGGTAACTTTCAGGCCCGCGTGTTTGAAAAAGCGCTGCGCAAGGAACGCATTCCGTACCAGATTTCTGGCGGCCAGAGCTTTTTTGATCGCGCCGAAATTCGCGACCTGATGGCTTATCTGCGCTTGATGGCCAATGATGAAGACGACCCGGCTTTCATTCGTGCCGTGACTTGCCCGCGGCGCGGCATCGGTAATGCAACGCTGGCTTCATTGGGCGCTTACGCCGGCCGGCGTGATATCTCGATGTTTGCCGCCCTGTTCGAAACCGGCTTCGAGAGCGAACTGGCCGAGCGCCAACTCAACGAGTTGCGCGCGTTTGGCGAGTTCATCAACCGGATGAACTTTCGCAGCGAGAAAGAGCCGGCCGGCCCCCTGCTCGATGAACTGCTGACCGCCATCGACTATCGTGGCCATCTGTTTGCCTCCCATGAAGAGAAGGTGGCGCAGGTACGCTGGCAGAACGTCACCGATTTTGTTGACTGGATTAAAAAGCGCGCCGAAGACGATGGCGCAACCTTGCGTCAGCAAGCACAAAGCCTGGCCATCCTGACTCAACTCGACAAGGATGAAGATTCGCGCGGATCGGTACGGCTGTCGACGATTCACGCCGCCAAGGGTCTCGAGTATCCGCATGTATTCGTGGTGGGTTGCGAAGAGGGCATGTTGCCGCACCATGGCGGCAAGGTTGCCGTGGTCGACGGTGAGGCCAGCGATGAAAGTGACAATGAAGATCCGGGCGACACGGCTCGTATCGAAGAAGAGCGGCGCCTGATGTATGTGGCCGTTACCCGCGCCCAGCGTACCTTGCACCTGTGCTGGTGCAAGCTGCGCAAAAAGGGTCGCACTCTGGTTCATCCGCAGCCCTCGCGCTTTCTGACCGAGATGCATTTGCAAGCCCGACCGGACGCCCAGACCACCATCACCGGCGCGGCAGCCCGCGGCCGGCTCGGCGCACTCAAGGGCTTGCTGAACCGCGCAGGGCCTGATGCCGGGTCCGTTTCTGATATCGGCGATGGCGCAGCAACCGACGCCGGGGCCGGGCAGGTGTAAAGTTCGGATATTGCGTTGCTGTGACGAGGGACTATCGTTTGAGTAAATCCGCCATGCCGTCTGCGCGTCCGCGTAGTAATCCCGATGACAAATCGCGCCAGGCGATGCGGGATGAATTTGCCGCCTATGAGGTGTTCTCGCGTAAGCAATGGGCCGATTTACGTTCGAACACCCCGCTGACCTTGTCCGAATCCGAACTCGTCACGCTGCGCGGCGTCAATGAGCAGGTGTCCTTGTTTGACGTCGAACAGATCTATCTGCCGCTCTCGCGGCTGCTGAATCTGCACTTTCGGTCGGCGCGCAATCTTGGCGGCGTGCGCGACGAATTTCTGGGTCGTCTGGTGGGCACGCGACCCTACGTGATTGCCGTGGCAGGTAGTGTGGCAGTCGGCAAAAGTACCTTTGCCCGCGTCTTGCAAGCCTTGCTTGCTCGCTGGCCCGATCATCCGCGCGTGGCGCTGATTACCACCGACGGATTTCTTTACCCCAACGCCGAGCTTGAAAAGCGCGATCTGATGTCGCGCAAGGGCTTTCCCGAAAGCTACGACCGGCGACGCATGCTGGCCTTTTTATCTGAGCTGAAGGCCGGTGCCGATCGGGTGAGTGCGCCGGTCTATTCGCACGAAGCCTACGACATCATGCCCGGCGCAGGTCAGACCGTTGAGTCGCCCGATGTGCTTATTTTCGAAGGGCTGAATGTTCTGCAAACCGGCATCCCCGATCACAACCGCACCCGTACTGACGAAGACGATTGGCCGGCCACTATTACCGGTCAGATTCCGGGTGTGGTTGTGTCAGACTTTTTCGACTTTTCCATTTATGTGCATGCTCGAGAAGAACATATCGAAGCCTGGTATGTGAATCGGTTTCTCAAATTGCAGCAAACCGTCTTCAAGGACCCGGCGTCCTACTTTCACCATTACCGTGATCTGACCGAATCGGAAGCGATCAAGACCGCCCGAAAAATCTGGCGTGACATCAACCTGCCCAACCTGCGCAACAACATCTACCCGACTCACGAACGAGCCAATGTGGTGTTGAACAAAGGGCCGGATCACAACATCGAAGAAGTTCATCTCCGGCAGATCTAGCCGGGCGATCGGATCGGTCATGGTCGTGACCGACCCGCTGCCAACTCTACTTCTCGCTGCGTTCAATCATCCGTTGATCACGCCATGCCAATGCTGCGCGCAGTCCGTCGTTGCGGGCAATTTCCAGAAACAGGCGTTTGGTTTCCATGCCTTGTCCTTCGATCAGCAGATCAATATCGAGGGCTGCCTCCAGTGCTTCACCCATGCCCATCAATTCAAAGGTGCGATTCAGTGCGCGTTTGGTTTCGCTGACCAGGGGCCGGTCGAATGAGGCAATGCGTCGCGCGATAGCCATCGCTTCGTCAAGATGTCTGCCTTCGGGGACGACCCGGTTGACCATGCCCATCTCGTAGGCACGTCGGGCAGGTACGGCGTCTTCGCCGGTCAGAATGATTTCCTTGGCGAGCTTCGGGCCGACCACCCAGGGCAGAATCATGACAACAATGCCGGCGCCGAATTTCAGTTCAGGTTCGCCAAAGCTGGCACCTTCTGTGGCCACGGTGATGTCGCATGCCATGGCCAGTTCGCAGGCACCGGCCAGTGCCGGTCCGTGCACCGCGGCAACCGTTGGCTTGTCCAGATGCCAGAAGCGCATCACGGTATCGAAGTCGCGCCGCAAGGCCGGGCGCCATTGTTCAACGCCTTGCGGTGTGTTCGCCGCTTGTGCTTTCAGGTCAAAACCTGATGAGAAGCCTTTGCCGGCACCGGTAACGACAACAGCGCGAGTGTCCGGATCGGCTTCGGCACGATCGAGTACATCGGCCAGATCAGCCAGCATTTGCTGATCCATGGCGTTCATGCGATCAGGACGGTTCAGCGTGATCAGTCCGACGGGGCCGCGGCGTTCGTATAAAACGGAAGGTTTGGTGCTCATGGGGTCTCTCTGGTTGTTCGGCGGCGGATTGGCTCCGTGCTAGTGTTCGTTCGCCTCTGACATCTTTGCGGCAACGACTGTTCAAGTCTGCCTCAAGTTGCAGCCCGCCCTGTTTTTGGCGTATTGACGCATGACCATCGATCAACAATTTCGAGACACCGCCCGCCGTCACCAGCATTCGGTAGCCATTGACGATGGTGAGCAGCGCATCAGTTTTGGCCGTTTGCAGGCTGGTGCCGCCGAACTTGGCAGGCAGCTGCTCAAAGCCGGTCTTGAACCGGGCGAACCGGTGGTCGTCATTGTTGCCAACCGGGCGTACGACATCACCGCATTTCTTGCCGTCTGGCAGGCGGGCGGCGTGGTTGTGCCGGTGCACCAGAGTGCGCCCTTGCCCAGTCGCCAGAAACTTCTGGCCCGGCTTGGCAACCGTTTCGTTATTGATAAAACTCTGGCGGTCATCAGTGAGGTCGCACCGGTCGCCAGACCTTTGCTGGCACAGGCCGGCACCATCATCTTCACTTCGGGCTCTACCGGCGAGCCCAAAGGCGTCGTGCTGTCGAAGACACGCGCCAGCAGCAAACTGGCGATGATCGGGCGGATGACGAATTGGCAGCCTCGCGAAAACGCGCTGATTGCGCTGCAACTGACTTTCAGTTTCGGGCAATGGTCAACGTGGCTGACCCTGCTCAACGGCGGTTGCGTGCATCTGCGCAATCGCTTCCAGCCCGAGTCGTTTCATCAATTGCTGGATGCCGGGAAGATCTCGCGCTTTCCCGCGGTGCCGACCATGTTGCGCAAGCTTGTTGAAACCGGCCACGTCTCGTCGTTCGGTGGTCAGATCATGGCGGGCGGTGAAGCCTTGCCGGCAGCGCTGGGCCGGCAGATTCGCAAGGCGTTTCCGAAGGCGGGTCTGGGTGATATCTACGGGCTTACCGAAACCGGCACTTCCGACTTCTTTGTCAATGCCAGTCAGTACGATGCGCAAGCGGGCAGCCTGGGCAAAGCCGGGGAGGAGATTCAATGGCGACTCAGTCCGGACAGCGGTGAATTGCAGATTTACTCGCCCTGGCGCATGTTGGGTTACCTCGACGAACCAGAACTCACTGCAGCCAGCATGCCCGACGGATGGTTTCACACGGGTGATCTTGCCGCCGAAAACGCCGACCACACGGTACGCCTGATTGGTCGCGCCAAAGACCTCATCGTGCGTTCGGGCAACAAGATTTCACCGCTGGAAGTTGAGGCCGCTTTTCTGGAGCATCCGGCGGTGCGGGCAGTGCTGGTGGCTGGCGTCAGCGATGTTGACGGAATCGAGTCGACCCGGCGCAAGCGTGCAATGCCGACGAGCTATGTGAATGGGCGCAAGATCGCCTGGAGCGTTACAAGATGCCGACCGAGATCCACTTTGTGGACGCGCTGCCCAGTGGCAGCACCGGCAAGGCCGATCGCAATGCGTTGCGCGCAATGATCGCCGGGCAGTCTGCCAACTTGTAGGCGCACGACTGGTCGGCATGTCACTTCCGGGCCGCCCGATCCGGAGGGGCATGTAGAATCCGCCGCTTGTCTTCCATTGCTATCGGCCCGCGCGCGATAGCCAGCGTTTGCGGAGAAACAATTGGATGGGTGGCCGGTACTTACCCTGGCGGTGGCGCTTGCCGCTGACGCATTTGCGGTCGCAGTCGCGCAAGGCACTGCGGCCCGACCCGACTGGTCCCGCGCATTGACCATTGGTGCGTTGTTCGGCCTTGCTCAGGGCGTGATGCCGCTGTTCGGTCTTGCGCTCGGCACCTTGATCGGTCACTGGATGCAGGCGCTCGATCACTGGATAGCATTGTTGTTGTTGTCGGTGCTGGGCGTGATGATGCTGCGCGAGGCAAGCCGCCGTGATGAAGGCGAGCCAACGGTGCGCATGACGACCTGGGCCTTGCTGGCCGCGGCCGTCTCGACAAGCATTGATGCCTTTGCTGCCGGCATCACCTTGCCGATGTTTGCCATGCCGGCGCTGCTGGCGTGTCTGATCATTGGCGTGGTCACCGCCGTGTTGTCAGCGGCTGGTGTGTTTGCCGGGCGCGTGGCCGGTGCTGCGCTCGGCCGTGGTGCTGAGTATCTGGGCGGTATGATGCTGCTTGCGCTGGGGCTGAAAATATTTGTCGAACACCAGTTTGGCGGGCTTGGTTAGCGGGTCAGAAACTCTGGCAGCCACAGCGCCATCTGCGGGAACACCGCCAGGCTGAGCGTAAACAGCGCCAGAATAAGCAGGAACGGCAAGGTCATCCGAGCGATGGCTGCCAGGCTGTCGCCGGTGAGTGACTGAATCACAAACAGGTTGAAGCCGACCGGTGGCGTGATCTGCGACATCTCAACCACCAGCACCAGAAAAATGCCGAACCAGATGGGATCGTAGCCGGCCGTTGTCACAATCGGCATCACGATGGGCAAGGTCATCACGATCAGCGAAAAGCCGTCGAGAAAGCAACCCAGCAGCAGATAGAACACCACCAGCGCCACAATCAGCATCAGGGGCGACAGTTCCAGGCCGGCCACGAATTGCGCAATGGCGGCGGGCAGGCCAAGAAAGGCAGCGGCGTTGCCAAGAATGGAAGCCCCCAACACAATCATGCCAATCATCGAACAGGTGATGACCGCGCCGCGGCCGATCAGCAGTATCGATTCACGCGTCAGTGCGCCCTGCAAGCCGCCGATGATGAGCGAGCCCAGTACCCCTACCGCGGCCGCTTCGGATGGCGTGGCAATGCCGGCGTACATGG
>CAXBNM010000260.1:0-6808 GCA_963976885.1 uncultured Burkholderiaceae bacterium | reverse complement strand
TGCTGGCGTGGCCGAGCAACTCCTGCACCGCGCGCAAGTCGCCGCTCGACTGCAACACATGGCTGGCAAACGAATGGCGCAGCACGTGGGGATGGACGTTGGCGGGAATTCCCTGCTTGAGCGCCAGTTGCTTGAGTCGCATCTGCACCGAGCGATGCGACAACCGCCGGCCCCGGCCGCTGAGGAACAGCGGCGCCGGATCGGCAGCCGGATGCGCAGCCAGCCACGCCTCACGCATTGTCAGCCAGGCCTGCAGCGCGGTGAGAGCGACCCGCCCGACCGGCACGGTGCGCGATTTGCTGCCTTTGCCCAGCACCGTTACCTGCGCCTCGGCCATGTCGAGCCAGGAGTCGGAGCGCGGGCGACCACCATTGGCCTCACCGCCGTCGCAATACTCGGCATCGAGCGAGCACAGTTCGGCCAGCCGCAGGCCGCTGGAATAAAGCAATTCGAGCATGGCCTTGTCGCGCACCATCTCAAACCCGGCACCGGGCTGGTAGTCGGCCAGGCGCGCCGCCATATCGGGGCTCAGCGCTTTGGGCAGACGACGCGGGGCGCGCGGGCCGCGCACGCCACGAGCGGCATTGGCGCGCGCCGGTTTGCCATCGGGGTCGGCTGCGGCCGCATGGGCTGCGCCCGCTCCGGCGCAGTAATCAAGAAAGCCGCGCCACACGGACAGCCGATGGGCAATGGAGCGCGGCTTGAGTCCGCGCCGGGCCATTTGTGCGGCCCAGCCGCGAATCTGGTGCGCGGTCAGTTCGGTGAAGGGTGTGTCGGCCGCCAACTCGCACAGATCGGTCAGGGCATGACGATAGCTGGCGATGGTGCGCGGGCTGTAGGCCCGCTCGCGTGCAAGTTGCTCAAGCCAGCCCAGGCACTCGTCGCGTAACGGCGTTGCCGGGCCGGCTGCGGCACGCCCGTCGGGCGCGCCGCCGGATGCCTCAGGGGTTGGCGGGCGGGACAACGCCGGGCTCTTGCGGCATCAGCCGGGACAGCGCTGCGCTGGCGATTTCACTGATGCGATCAAGGAAGGCCGTCCCCATGCCCGCCTGGAAGCGGTCGGCATCGGGCGAGGCAAACATGATCAGGCCCGCCGCCTCCGGTCGCGCATCGCTGCGCAGCGGCAGCAATGCCACCGAGCGGACCGGCTCGCTTTGCTCCGGCAACCAGTCGAGCGGGGCCAGGTCATTTTTGAGTCCGCAGTACGGCACGGTCATTTCGTCGAAGTAGCGACGCAGTTCGTCCCGCGCCGGCGGCGCGGCAAAGGGCTGGTCGCGGTATTCGTCGGTGACATGCCACAGGCGCAAGGCCACCTGGGGAACCCGAAACTGACCGGCCAGCGCCGCTTCGATACGCGCCGGCATTTCGGCCGGATTGCGCACCAGCAACAAGTCGCGCGTAAAGCGCGAGACCCGGTCGGCGAGTTCATCGTTTTCCTGACCCATCCGGACCAGGTCGCCCAGATTGCGTTCGAGCTGGCGATGTTTGTCGCGCAGCACTTCGAGTTGCCGCTCGTGCAAAGAGATGGCGCGGCCCGCGTTCTGATCGTGAATACGCACGCCGGCCAGCACATGGCCGAAGCGCAGGAAAAATTCCGGGTTATCGACAAGCCAGGCGGCCAGTTCGGCCTCGGGCATGGGCACCATTTCCACCTCGGCGCCGTGGTCGACGGCTGAACCGGAGGTGTCAGGCACAGCGACCTTCGCGTCGCCGCCACCTTTGTCGGCGTCGTTGGCCGTCAGGATCTGCATAGTGGTTTCTTCCTCAATTAACTTTTCATCGGGGCGCCCGGTGTTCGCGCCGCCAGCGGCGGTGCGGGTCGGTCGGCCCAGGACCTGCCTACCGGGGCATGGATTGTCTGACCAGCGCCTCGGTATCGAGTTCGCTTTCAAAGACCGTGATGGCATTGCCGGCCATCAGGACTGAATCTGTGGCGCCACCAGCCCATTGCAAGCGCAACTGGCCACCGCGGGCCAGCAACTGCACATCGTTATCGAGCCAGCCCAGCCGGATGCCGAGTGCCACCGCCGCGCAGGCGCCGGTACCGCAGGCAAGGGTTTCCCCCGCGCCGCGCTCGAACACACGCAAGCGCACATGGCTGCGATCGACGACTTGCAAAAAGCCCGCGTTGACGCCGTGCGCAAACCGGGGATGGTTGACGGTGAGCGCGCCTTCTTCAGCCACGGGCGCGGTGTCGACATCATCGACCCGCTGTACCGCATGCGGATTGCCCATCGAGGCCAGCGCTACCCAGCGTTGCGTGCCCGCCAACTCGAGCGGCCACTGATCGCCAAGCCCGCAGGCGCGCGGGCTCAGCCCCTGGGCGTTGAACGCCACCGCTTCGGGCTCGAACCGCGGCGGCCCCATGTCGACCCGGACATTGCCGTCGGGCAACAACGTGGGTTCGACAACGCCGTTCACGGTTTTGACGCGCAAGGTCGCTTTGTCGGTCAGACCCTGGTCGTGGGCAAAGCGCACGAAGCAACGCGCGCCATTGCCGCAATGCTCAACCTCGTTACCGTCGGCGTTGAAGATCCGGTAGCGGAAATCAATATCGGCGCCGTCGACGGGCAAAGCCGGTTCGACCAGCAGAATCTGGTCGGCCCCCACACCGAAGTGACGATTGGCCAGCGCACGCAAATGCGCCTGGCTCAGTTGCACCTGTTGGGTTACGCCGTTGAGCACGACAAAGTCGTTGCCCGCGCCGTGCATCTTGGTAAATCGCAATCGCATCGAAGCATTATCCCCGATCAGTAGAACGAACGTTCCGCGGGGGGTCTTGTTTTGAACCGCTTGTGGCTCCAGAGATACTGTTCCGGAGCCTCCAGCACGCGTTGCTCGATAAACGCATTCATGCGCCGCGTCGCCACCTCAAGATCGTCACCGGGGTAATCGGGCCAGGGCGGATAAAACTGGACGTGATAGCCGGTGCGGGTCAGCGTGGTTACACAAGGAACCACCGCAGCACGGGTCAGTTTGGCCAGGCGGGCCATGGATGTCACGGTGGCCGCGGGCACGCCGAAGAACGGCACGAACACTGCATCGCGCGGGCCCAGATCCATGTCGGGCAGGAAATAGAACGGGATGCCCTGACGCAGAATGCGTACCGCGCCGCGCACCCCGTCGGTGCGCAACACCATTTGCGAGCCGTGAAATCGCGAGCGACCTTCGGTCATGGCGCGGGTCAGTGTGGCGCTCTTTTGCTGCGCGTACATGGAATCGACGCGCATTTCGAGTTGAAAACGCAGTCCGCCGGCGTCGAGCCCGACAAAGTGCGGCGCCAGCACAATGACCGGCTGGCCGGCCAGCGCCTGCACATGCTCAAGCCCATCCACGGTACACAACGCGCGCATGCGCTCGGGAGTGCCGAACCAGAAAATGAAGCGCTCGAAGAAGCTGGCCACAAAGGCATGAAAGTGGCGAATGGCCACGCGCCGACGCTCGGCCGGCGTCCAGTGCGGAAAACACAAGCCGAGGTTGGTCAGCGTTACTTTGCGACGGCCGGCGGCCAGGAACCAGATCAGCCAGGCAATCGGCCAGGACAGATCACGCAACAACACCAGAGGCAGACGCGAAATCGTCCGCAAGACCCACAGGCCAAAGCCTGCCATTTTTTCACGCATGCGTATTCACTGTCCGGTCGAGCTGGCGGCGCGGGCACGACGTCGGGCCTGCGCCGAGTTGGCAGCCGGGTCAAGCAACTCGGCATTACGGAAATCGGCCACGCCGGGCGGCCGCTTATAACGGTTGTAACCCCACAGGTATTGCTCGGGCCGGGCGCGAATCAGGCGTTCGAACTCGCGATTGACGGCCTCAGGGGTTGGCATTTCGTCGAACGCCTCAAAGCGCATGCGCCAGCCGCGACCGCCGGCCTGCCGCTCGCAGACCGCCAGCACGACGGTGCAATCGGTCATTTCAACCAGTCGCTCGGGCAAGGTCATGGTGTAGGCGGGTTGGCCGAAAAACGGCGCCCAGACGCCGTCGCCGGCAGTTGGCACCTGATCGGGCAGCAGCCCGACGATGTCGCCGCGCCGCAAGGTGCGCAGCATTGTACGCAGCCCGCCGACCGTGGGCGGTACCGCCTGAATGCCTTCGGCGGCGCGCGCGGCGATGAGCCAGCGCCGTACGAATTCGATTTTCGGGGGTTTGAATAAAACCGTGATGGGTCGGCGAGCGGCGTAAAAACGGGCTGCCGCCTCGAATGACCCCAGATGCGGCATGAGAATCAGCACCCCTTTGCCACGCGCTTCGGCCCGCTCGATGGGTTCGAGATCGGTGGCCAGCACGAGGCGGCTGATAGCGCGCGGCTTATGCGACCACACGTAAGGACACTCGACGACCATGCGGCCAGCTTCGATGATGGCGCGCCGGCGCACCCGCCCGGGTCCGTAACCGGCAATGCGCAGGTTGTCGTTGACCTTGCGCCGATAGTCGCCAGACGCTGCGTAGGCAAGCATGCCGACCAGACGGCCCAGCAAACTGCACAAGGCAAGCGGAATCAGGCCGAACACGCGCAAGGCGAGCGGCAGACGCGGCGTCGCCTGATCAGGCGCAGCAGGCATTGGCGAGGCATTGGTCGCAGTGGCGCCGGGGCTGGCGGGACTCATAACTCCTGAAACTTGGGTATTAGTACTGTGGAACTAACGAGGATACGACAGCTTGCCGACCCGGCGCGCCAGCTTTTGACCTTTGTCACGACGCGGCGCGAAAAATTTCCTATAATGCTTGCGTCGCCGAGTTAAACGGACAACTTGCGGGGCGACAGAACCAACCGCCAACAGGCGGGCTTGAAAGGCAAATGCGGGCAGCCAACGCTGCGAGCGCCATCAAGCCACCAGTCGGCATACCGCTAAAGCGTCGCCTCTTCTCCGAAGTTGGCTACGTGCCGACTTACCCCTGTGCCAAACAGGCAAGCCACCGCAGTACTGCTGTCCGAGTACGCAACTCTCGCTTGCCGCCCTGGCCAACCAACGGAGAACTCCACCATGGCAGACTATCTTTTCACTTCCGAATCGGTTTCAGAAGGACATCCCGACAAGGTTTCCGACCAGATTTCCGACGCTGTGCTCGACGCCTTGCTCGCGCAGGATCCGAAATCTCGCGTTGCCGCTGAAACGCTTTGCAATACCGGTCTGGTCTTGCTTGCCGGCGAAATCACCAGCGATGCAACCGTCGATTACATCCAGGTCGCGCGCGACACCATCAAGGAAATCGGCTACGACAACACCGAGTACGGCATCGATTACAAAGGCTGCTCGGTACAGGTTTGTTACGACAAACAGAGCCAGGACATCAAACAAGGTGTCGACGCCGCTCAGGACAACGATCTCGATCAGGGTGCCGGTGACCAGGGCCTGATGTTCGGTTACGCCTGCGAAGAAACGCCGGAGCTGATGCCCGCCGCCATCTTCTACTCGCACCGTCTGGTCGAGCGTCAGGCGCAACTGCGCAAAGACGGCCGGCTGCCCTGGCTGCGCCCGGACGCCAAAGCCCAGCTGACGCTGCGCTACGAAAACGGCTTGCCGGTTGCCGTCGACACCGTTGTGCTTTCAACCCAGCACGCGCCCGAAATTTCGCAGGCCGATCTGCGTGAGGCCGTGATTGAAGAAATCGTCAAGCCGGTGCTGCCGAAAGAACTGATCAAGGGCGAGATCAAATACCTGATCAACCCGACCGGTCGCTTCGTCATTGGCGGCCCGCAGGGCGATTGCGGCCTGACCGGTCGCAAGATCATCGTTGACACCTACGGTGGCGCTGCCCCGCACGGCGGCGGCGCGTTCTCGGGTAAAGATCCCTCCAAGGTTGACCGCTCGGCCGCTTACGCAGCCCGCTATGTCGCCAAGAACATTGTCGCGGCCGGCCTGGCCAGTCAGTGTGTGGTGCAGATCTCTTACGCCATCGGCGTCGCCGAGCCGACCTCGGTCTGGGTCAGCACCAATGGCACCGGCAAGATTGCCGACGAGAAAATCTCCGCACTCGTGCGCGAGCACTTCGACCTGCGGCCCAAGGGCATCGTGCAAATGCTCGACCTGCTGCGCCCGATCTATCGCAAGACGGCCGCCTACGGTCACTTCGGTCGGAATGAACCCGAATTCACCTGGGAACACACCGACAAGGCCGAAGCCCTGAGAGCCTCGCGGTAATCAACACTGCAGGCATCGAAAAGAGCCGGCTCGCCGGCTCTTTTTTTTGTCTTTGCAACGAAGTGTCTCGCCATGGCCACCACGCGACAGCGCAGGCTTGCCTCGGCTCTTTGTATGCGTAAAATGACAAACATTCCAATTTGTTGCCAGCGGTAGCACTCAGTTACAACTAGCACCAAGCCGGATAATGATTGATTACAGCTTTACCGAACACCATTCAATTAAAGCCGCCCTCCTCCGATATCAGCGGCACCAGCAATGCTCCGGCCAATCGGTTTGCACCGCCACGTATCGGCATGCAGACACCGCCCGGATGCTTTGTCAAGCATGTCAGGCAAGCCTTGTCTAGACTGAATCATCCTCGAAACAACAAGTTTTCCGCCTGACATGACTCGATTTCGCCCCCTCAATGCTTTGTTGCTCGCTGCCAGCGTGCTGGCCGGGGGCTGCGCAAGCACGGCCGGCGATGTCACGGCCCGACCGGTGCCGATGACCGCCTACGAGGCATTCGAGTGTCAGGAGCTGGCCAGCGAGTACGAGCGCGTGCATACCGAAGCCGAACAGCTGGCGGCCGTGATCGATCGGGGCGCGATGGCCGAACGCATTAAGATGGGTGTCGGTGTGGTGTTGTTCTGGCCGGCTTTGCTGCTGATCGATGGCGAGAA
>CAXBNM010000259.1:0-6808 GCA_963976885.1 uncultured Burkholderiaceae bacterium | reverse complement strand
GTTCGACGCTGACCGGGCCGGCCGCATTGGCCTCGGCGATCAGTTGCTCCACGCAGGCCTGCAGGCGGTCCAGTTGGGCATCATCGGGGTCGCGAAACTGCAAATGCAGGTTGGCGGCGCCGGGGATGATGCTGGCGGCGCCCGGGCTCAGCTCGATGCGGCCCATCGTCCAGACCGATTTGGGCCCGGCCGCCGCCTTGAATGCTTCGTCGACGAAATGGCCAAAGCGCATCATGGCAATGCCCGCATCCCGGCGCAACGGCATGGGTGTTGTGCCGGCATGATTCTGTCGACCCTTGAAGCGAACCGTGAAGTTGCGGCTGCCGACAATGGCCGAGACGATGCCGATGCGCTTGCCTGCCGATTCCAGGTGCGGCCCTTGTTCGATATGAGCCTCAAGATAGCCCAGATACTGATCGGGCTGCGGTCTGGCCGGCTGGCCGTTCAGGCCGGCTTGCTGCAACGCGTCGGTCAGGCTCAGTCCGTCCGGGTTTCTGGCGGCGGCCATCTCGCCGTCGCGCAGCGCGCCAGTAAAAGCCCGGCTTCCCAGGCAGCTGGTGAACGTCGATTCCTCGTCAACCCATGCCACGATCTCGAGCGGCAAGGCGCTGCAAGAGGGGTCTTCGGCGAGCGCTCTGGCCGCTTCCAGCGCGTAGATGACACCGAGGGCACCATCGAGCCAGCCGCCGGTAGGTTGGGTGTCGGAATGCGAGCCAACGAGCAGGCGTTGGCCCGGGTGCCGCGGCCGGCCGAACACATTACCAATGCCGTCGATTTCTGCGTCCAGCCCGGCCTCGGTCATGCGCTGCGCCAGCCAGTGGCGTGCCTGCATATCGATGGCCGACAGCGAGGGGCGAACCACGCCCGTGCCGCAGGCTCCGAAGCTGCGCAGCTTGTTCAGATCGGTAAGTAATCTCTGGCGATTGATGGTCGGCATGTCGATGTCCTGAATCTGGCGATAACAACTCATATTAAGACAGACTGGCCAGAGGCCATGGTTGGCTCGCTCGGATTTTGGTGTGTCGCGAAATCAAACACCGGTTCGCGAGAGCTTTCCGCTTGCCCTGCCGCTTGCCAGTGTCGGCGAAAATGGCGTGAGCAAGATCGGCGGCAATGTGATGCCGCGCTGATGTCTATCACGCAAATCGGTCAAATACGACGTTTTGCAGGCAGTGCCAACTGTTGAACGTGCGCGATAGTCGTCGAAATCGCCAGTCTCGCTTGGCCGGCATCAAGGTGGCTGTTTGAGGGGCATGAAGCGCCGATGTTAAGTAAAGGGAACTTAACTTAAGTATCAATTTAAATTCGACTTAAACAAATACGAATTATGAAATACTGCAGTTGAGCTTTTACCTGTAATGCGTTCAACTGAAGTTGCCGGGACGCGGTGCCACAGCACACGAAACACACAGAAAGCTTGCGGCAGAAGGTCATTCGTCAACTGATAAAAACTGAGAGACAACCGAATGGACTCATATCAGAAAGGCCGGAAAAATAATCCGACTACATCTATTTCGCGAGCGGTGGGCATGTGCTGCTCTGCCGCGATCGCCTCGCTCTTGCTTACGACGGCAAGTCAGGCTGCCGATTATCCGTCACGACCGATCGCCATGGTGATTCCGTACGGGCCCGGTGGCGCGACCGATATATCGGCACGGGCCATTGCCGAGCCATTGGGCAAGGCCGTCGGCGGTGCTCTGGTGATGGTCAACAAGGCAGGTGCGGGCGGCGCGACCGGCTCGGTTGATGTCAAGAACGCCAAGCCCGATGGCTACACCATGCTGTTTGCGCGCGTAGGCTCGCACAGTGTCAGCCCGGCCATGAAGAGCACGCTGCCTTATTCACTGGACGACTTTCGTTTCCTTGGCGTGTACGAAATCAATCCGGTGGCGTGCGCGGTCAGGGCGGACAGCGACATCAACAGCATCGAAGACCTTGTGAAGAAAGTGCAGGCCAATCCTGGCAAGGTCAGTTACAGCTCATCGGGTGTCGGCTCCATGCTGCATCTGGCGGCGGTCATGGTGCTCAAGGAGTTCGGCGTCCAGAACCCTGTGCAACAGATCATTCATCTGCCGATGAAGGGCGGCGGTGGTGCGGCCACCGCTGTGCTCACGGGGACTGCAACGTTCATCTGTACCAACTCGTCGGCGCTGGCGAGCTTTGTACAGAACAAGCAGCTGAAACCGATCCTTGTCACGACGGCCGAACCGATCGAAGGCTTTGATGCACCGACTTCGAAAGATCTTGGCAAGCCGGCACTTGAACAACTGGTCGGCTGGACCGGGATCGCGTCGCCGGCCGGGCTTCCCGATGATATTGCAGCCGATTGGCAAAAGTGGATGGCCGAGGCAACCGAAGACCCGAAGTTCAAAGAAAGGATGAAGGCGAGCGGATCCATCATTCGCCTGATGAGCCCTGATGAATCCAAGGCCTTCATTGACGCTCAGTACACCAAGTTCAGAAGCCTGGTGGATGAATTGGGCATGCGAATCGAAGGGTGAGGTAAGCCAGTCAACCCATTGTCTGCAGAGCAAAACGCAGCCAATGGGTTGACCAGCCAAAGACGCCAGGAGGCAACCTATGGCCCGTAATTCCCACTTTCAGATTGGGCTGGCAGCGCTCGCTTTGTCGCTTTTTCTAGTTCTGGTCGGCATACCCTACGGCGTTACTTCGCCGTCCAACGTGCCGAAGATGGTCCTGTCTCCGGTGTTCTGGCCTTATGTCTTGTGCGGTGTGTTGGCGCTTACCGGTGTCGGCCTGATCGTGACGGCAAGTTTCGCCGAAGCCGAGCCGGTCAATAAACCAGCCGAAATGCCGGGCGGATATCTGCGGCTCGCGCTACTGGGCATTCTGGGTGTGCTTTATGTCGGTTCCATCGGCACTCTCGGCATGGTGTGGGCCTCGGTGCTTGCCTTCATTGCCCTGGCCTTCCTGATCAAAACCCGGCATCCCGTCGTGGCGCTGATCGCAGCCGTGCTGGTGCCGCTGGCTCTCTACGCTTTCTTTGCGCACGTGGCGGGTGTGGCAATCCCCCAGGGCGACTTTGTCAGGATGCCTTGACCATGTTCGATAATCTGATGGCTGGGCTGGCTCTGGTAGCCAATATTGACAGTGTGCTGGCACTGGCCGGTGGCGTGTTTGTCGGGGTCATTGCCGGGGCGATCCCTGGTTTGTCAGCCACCATGGCGGTGGCGCTGACCTTGCCCTTTACTTTCTCCATGACGCCCATCACCGGCATTCTTCTCCTTCTGGGTGTCTACAAGGGGGGCATCTTCGGGGGCAGCATTCCCGCGATCCTGATCAAGACACCCGGCACGCCGGCGTCCAGCGCGACGGTGCTCGATGGCCACCCGATGCTCGAGAACGGTCAGGCGGGCAAGGCGCTGGGAATGGCATTGTGGGCTTCCTGTACCGCTGATCTCATCTCCAACCTGGCCCTGATTGTCTGCGCCGGTTGGTTGGCGACGTTTGCGCTGGAGTTCCGCCCGCCGGAGTTTTTCACGCTGATGCTGTTCTCGTTGACCATCATTGCCGGTGTCTCCGGCGACAGCCTGCTCAAAGGTGTGTTCAGTGCGTCCCTCGGGCTGTTGCTGGCGACGATCGGGCTTGATCTTGTTTACGGGACCAATCGCTTTACCTTTGACGATCCGAACCTGATGGGAGGGCTCAACTTCATCGCCGTGCTGATTGGCTTGTTCGCGATTCCGGAAATAATCGCCATGGTCTGGAACCCCAGGCATCAGGATGGCGAACGCCAGGAGCTGGGTAAAGAGTGGGTGACTCTGGCCGAGTACAAGCGGTGTTTCAAAACCATCATCCGCGGCAGCGCAATCGGTGTCCTGCTTGGCAGCATTCCCGGTATCGGCGCGGCGCCAGCGGCGTTTCTGTCATACAGCGAAGCGCGCCGCAAGTCGCCCAACAAGGCGAACTTCGGCAAGGGCGAAATTGAAGGTGTCGCCGCCTCCGAGGCCGGCAACAACGGGGTTGCCGGCGCCACGCTCATTCCGTTGCTGGCGCTGGGCGTGCCGGGCGATGTCATCACGGCGGTAATCATCGGCGCGTTCATGATTCACAATCTCCAGCCGGGGCCGCTGATGTTCGTGTTGCACGGCGATATCGTGTATGGATTGTTCGCCGGACTGATCGTCAGTTCAGTGTTCCTGTTCATCATTGGCTCGTTCGCCATCCGTGCGTTTCGCTACGTGGCCGACATACCGCGCGGCATTCTGTTTCCGCTCATCATGGTCTTGTGTGTCTACGGATGTTTTGCGGTCAACAACAGCATCTTTGATGTCGGCGTCATGTTTGCGATGGGCATCGTGGGATACATCATGATGCGTGTCGATGTGCCGGCGGCACCGTTCCTGATTGCGTTCATTCTTGGTCCGTTGCTGGAGGACAATTTCCGGCAATCGATGCTGATGTCCGGCGGGTCGCCGAATATTCTTTTCAGTAGTGCTATTACCTGGTTTTTCTGGGCGCTGACAGTACTGACGCTGATTGCGATCATCCGGAGTGCGCTCAGCAAACGCAGCATTGCGGGCAAGCCCGGCATTTCAGGCGTAATCCAGAAGGCGAGGTAACCGCAGTAGGCGGGTAGCACGAGCAGGCGGCGGTTCTGATTGCCGCTGCCGATTACAGGCGTGTTCGCACCAGGTGAGCGCCTGCAGGCGGTGTTTCCATACTTTGTTCAAGCGAGCACTATGCTGGCAGTACTTTGGCAGAGCGCTGTTGAACAGGGGTGTCCTGGCATGCGGAGTGTCGTGCCTGTTGCATGAAATGGTGGATAAGGTGATCGTAAGCCGATTCAAGACATTGCTCGCCATAGCCGAGCTTGGTACGTTCGCCGAGGCAGCCGCGGCCGTGCATCTGACGCCGGCTGCCGTCAGCCAGCAGATGAAGGCGCTCGAGGTTGAATTGGGCATCACGCTGTTTGACCGCACCAAGAGGCCGCCCGAACTCTATCCGGTCGCCTACACGCTGATTCCGAAGGCGCGCGAGCTGGTCACGATGTACGAGGGATTGAAACCCAGCCTGTCGCGCGCCAGGAGTCCGATTCAGCGACTGACCATTGGTGCGGTGCCAACAACCATGACCGGCTTGATGCCAAGAGCACTCAAAGGCCTGAAGGAAGGTAACGAGAATCTTCACATCCGTCTGTATCCCGGCCTGTCGGAAGAACTTTATGCCCAGGTAGATCGGGGGTTTCTCGATGCGGCGATTCTTACCGAGCCCGCCACCCTCTACGAGCATCTGTACTTCAAGCCCTTTGTGGCTGAGCCCTTGGTGGTGCTTGCGTCGACGAAAGTGAAAGCCAGCAATCCGAAAAAAGTGCTCGAATCGAATTCGTACATACGATTCAGTCGTCGCGCCTGGGTGGGCAGAACGATCGATGACTGGCTGCTCGCCAATGACATTCAGGTCAATGAAACGATGGAACTCGACACGCTCGAAGCAATTGCTGCGATGGTTCAGCAGAATCTGGGCGTGTCCATCGTGCCGCTGAACTCCGGTGCCATACCCGAGCCGGCAGGGGTGCGAACGATTCCGCTCGGCGACTCTGCGCAACCAAGGGTGCTCGGCGTTCTTTCGCGGCACGACTCAAACAAGGATCCAGTGGTTGAACTTCTTTGGTCGGTGTTGCTGCGCATCGTGACCCAGGCGGGCCGGGGTGAGGCAATGCCCAAACCTTGAGCCAAAGCGCCTTGTTCGGGTTGCGGCGTTGGCCGGGAAAATGGCTGGCGCGTGTCGACTAAATCAACGAATCCTTAACTGGAAGTACAACAAAATTCGTTTGAACAGACAGGAATTATCATCTTAAATGATTTTCAAGATCGATCTCGCGTGTTGCTCGAATACATCCGGGCCAGCCGTACTTGGGAGAGTGTCAGTGGCAAAGCAAAACAGACCCATGAAGGTCCGGATATGGCGCGGCAATGTCGACGGTGGCAGCCATGTCGAGTATGAGGTTCCCGCGCGGGAGAGTCAGACCGTCCTCGACGTCGTGACCTGGATCCAGCGTCGGATCGACCCCAATCTTTCGTATCGCTTTGCCTGTCGCGTCGGCATGTGCGGCTCGTGCGCGATGACGGTCAACGGCAAGCCCCGCTGGACTTGCCGCACGCACGTGTCCAAAGTTCTTGCCGACAACACGATTACGATTGAGCCGTTGCGCAACATGCCAGTCATCAAGGATCTGGCATGCGATTTCACTGAATTTTTCGACAAATGGACGAAAGCCGACGGACGCCTCGTGCCGACCGCAACGCGCGCCGAGCCCGTTCAAAAGATCAAACCAAACGACAAGGCGCGCCAGGAGGCAAGCGCGGGGATCGAATGCATCAACTGCGGAATCTGCTACGCCTCGTGTGACGTCGTCGAGAACAATCCGGCTTATCTTGGCCCGGCTGCGCTGAACCGTGCCTGGACTCTCATCAATGACGTTCGGGACGGTGGCCGCATTGAGCGCCTGAAGGCGGTGAGCGGCGACGGTGGTTGCCAGAATTGCCACTCACAGCAAGGCTGCACCGCGCATTGCCCCAATTCGCTCAACCCAACCCGTTCGATTGCCGGGCTGAAACGTACGGCGGTAATGGCAGCACTGAAAGGGGAGCTCTGAGCGATGTTGGACATTCGCCTCTATCTTGCGCAACGCATCACCGCCATGCTGATGGCGCCGTTGGTGCTGTTGCACCTCGGTGTCATTGTCTACGCGATCCAGGGCGGATTGTCCGCCTCCGAAATTCTGGGCCGCACGCAGGGCAGCCTGCTATGGGGAGCGGTCTACGGCTTGTTCGTGATTGCCGTG
>CAXBNM010000258.1:0-6912 GCA_963976885.1 uncultured Burkholderiaceae bacterium | reverse complement strand
CCGGTCAGGCCTGGCCCGATACTGGCAAACAGGTTGGCATGACGGCCGTCGGCGGTGCGCTGCACTCTGGCGTCGAAACCGAAGCCTTCAAGGTAGTTGGCCGCCCAGTCGATCAGTGGCGTATTGGGTTCACTGCTGACCGTATTGAAGGCGATCAGCCGGTTCATGATGTCGAGGGTGCGTTGCACAGTGTCGTCATGCATGGTGTTGGCTTTCGCTGAGGTGTCGGGTTTCATGGGGGGATTTTACCCGAGCCGGGTCATTGTCAGAAATAGTCTGGAAAAAGCCTTTCAGTGATCAGTGAGAAAGGCTTTGAGTGCCCGACCAGTATGGGTTTTGGCCTTGCGGGCCAGATTGGCCGGGGTGTCAGCGCCGACAATCTTGCCGCCACCCGCGCCCCCATCCGGGCCAAGATCGATCAGCCAGTCGGCTTCGGCCCAGAGATCGAGATTGTGCTCGACCACGACGACCGTATTGCCCACGGCCACCAGCCGGTGCAGAACCTTGATCAGTTTTTCGACATCGGCCATGTGCAGCCCGACCGTGGGCTCGTCGAGCACATACAAGGCCTGCGAGCGGGCCCGGCGGGCGGCCGGTGAATCGTCGGTGGGCTCCCAGTGGCGCAGTCGCGCCAGTTCGGCCACCAGCTTGATCCGCTGGGCCTCACCGCCCGACAAGGTCGGGCTGGGCTGGCCGAGGGTCAGATAACCCAGGCCGACATCATTGAGCAGCTTGAGCGGATGGCCGATCGAAAAATGGGCGCTGAAGTAGTCGGCAGCTTCTTCGACACTCATCTGCAACACATCGCCAATGCTCTTGCCGCGCAACACGATTTCGAGCGTCTCGCGATTGAAGCGGCGGCCGCCGCAGGTGTCGCAGGCCACCTTCACATCGGGCAGGAAACTCATTTCAATGGTTTGCTGGCCCTGGCCGTCGCAGGCCGGGCAGCGGCCACCGGCCGTGTTGAAGGAAAACCGGCCCGGGGCATAGCCACGCAGGCGCGCCTCGGCGGCGTCGGCAAACTGCTTGCGGATGGCATCCCAGAAGCCGATGTAGGTGGCGGGGCAGGAACGCGGGGTTTTGCCGATCGGGGTCTGATCGACTTCCAGCACCCGGTCGAAAACCTCCCAGCCCTCCAGCGCGTCGAGACCGACCAGCGGGGGCAAGGGGTTGCCGCGCCGGCGCTGCGAAGCCACCAGCGCTTTGACATTGCGCAGCAACACATCGCGAGCGAGTGTCGATTTGCCCGAGCCCGACACGCCGGTTACGACGGTCAGTGCGCCCACCGGGATGCGCGCATCGACATTGCGCAGGTTGTGCAGCGAGGCGCCACGCATCGTCATCCAGCGCATGTCGTCCTGACGCGCCGGTGATACCGTTTTGCCGCGCAACGGATGGGCCAATGGGTGCGCCAGATAATGACCGGTCACGCTGCGCTCGGCATCCATCAAGTCCTGCAGCGAGCCGGTGGCAACGACTTCGCCGCCCAGCTTGCCGGCCCGCGGACCGATGTCGATCAGATGATCGGCGCAGCGCATCGTGTCTTCGTCATGCTCGACCACGACCAGCGTATTGCCCTTGTCGCGCAGCGCGACGAGCGTGTCTAGCAACACCTTGTTGTCGTGCGAATGCAGGCCGATGGTGGGCTCGTCGAGCACATAGCAAACACCTTGCAGGTTCGAACCCAGTTGCGCGGCCAGCCGGATGCGCTGGGCTTCGCCGCCCGACAGCGAGGGCGCCGACCGATTCAGCGACAGATACCCCAGGCCGACCGATTGCAGAAACTGCAGTCGCGAGCGGATCTCGGCCAGCAGATCCTGACCAATCGCCGTCTCACGCTCGTTGAGCGACCAACTGGCAAACCAGTCGATCGAATCGTCGATCGGGCGCGCGGTGGCATCGGCAATTGATTCGCCGCGCAGCCGTACCGCCAGCGAGGTCCGGTTGAGCCGGTCGCCGGCGCAGACATCGCAGTCACTCCATTCAACGACTTCGTCGTCTTCGTCCTTGCGTTTGGGTTTGTCCGAACGCTTCTCGGTGAGTTGGTCGACCAGTTTTTCGGCCGCCGCGCCCAGCGCGCTGCTGGTGGTGTCGACATCGGCGCCACCGTTGCGATCATCGATCTTGGGTTGGTAGGGCAGGTTGACGCCGGTGCCCAGACAATGCTCGCACCAGCCCAGCTTGGAGTTGAACGAGAACATGCGCGGATCGGGTTCGGCAAAGCTGGTGCCGCACGACGGACAGGCCCGCGAGGTCGAGAAGATCCGGGTGTCGAGTTCGACGCTGGCGCCGGTTTCGTCGCCGGCTTCGATGGCGTTGCGTAATGAATCGAGGCCGGCGGCCACCATCACCACGCCCTTGCCAAAGCCCAGGGCGCGGGTCAGGTTTTCGCGCAGCGTGGCCTCGTCTTTCGGATCAACCGTCAGGTCGGCCACCGGCAACTCGATGTTGTGTTCGATGTAGCGATCAAGGCGTGGGAAACCCTTGGTGGGCAGAAAAGTGCCGTCAACCCGCAGATGCGTAAAGCCCTTGTTGGACGCCCACTTGGCCAGATCGGTGTACACGCCTTTACGTGCCACCACCAGCGGCGCCAGCAGGCCAATCTGCTGGCCGCGATACTCGCGCATGATGCGGGCCACGATGGCGTCAAAGCTTTGCGGCTCGATCGGCACCTGACAATCCGGGCAGTGTTGCTGCCCCAGTTTGACGTAGAGCAGGCGCAGGAAGTGATAGACCTCGGTCAGCGTGGCCACCGTCGACTTGCGGCCGCCGCGGCTGGTGCGCTGCTCGATGGCTACGGTGGGCGGAATGCCGAACACGCCATCCACATCGGGGCGGGTTGCCGGCTGCACGAATTGGCGCGCATAGGCGTTGAGCGATTCAAGATAGCGCCGCTGACCTTCACCGAACACCACATCGAAGGCGAGCGTACTCTTGCCCGAACCCGATACACCGGTAATCACCGACAGCGCATTGCGCGGAATCGAGACCTCGATGTTCTTGAGGTTGTTCTCGCGGGCATGGTGCACCACGATGGCATGACGGGCTTGTTCGCGCATGCGCGAACCGGCTTCGGTTTCGGCCACGGCCACGATGTCTGACGCAATCAGCGGCTGCGCCTGTTGCAGCGTCTGGCCGGCAATCGCTGCCCGATAAGCGGCCAGCGCCCGGCCGGTATGGGTGTCGCCGGCGGCCGCCAGGGTGGCCGGGTCACCGGCAGCCGTCAGCCGGCCACCGCCTTCGCCGCCTTCCGGGCCCAGATCGATCAGCCAGTCGGCCGCCCACATCACGTCCAGATTATGTTCGATCACTACCAATGAATGGCCGGCGGCCAGCAGTTTGCGGAACGCGCCGTTAAGCCGCGCCACGTCGTCAAAGTGCAGGCCGGTGGTCGGTTCGTCAAACAGGAACAAGGTGCCGCAGCGCGCTTTGCGGCTGCGGTCGCTCTGGGTTTGTGCTTCGGCCAGAAAGCCGGCCAGCTTCAGCCGCTGGGCTTCGCCGCCCGACAAGGTCGGCACCGGTTGGCCGAGCTTGAGATAGTCGAGGCCGACATCGGAGAGCGGCCGCAAACGGGCCAGCACATCGACGCTGTCGGCAAAAAAGCGCAAGGCCTCGGCCACCGTCAGTTCGAGCACATCGGCAATCGACATCGGCGGGAAGGGCGTGTCGTCGCTGCGGCGCGCCCCCCAGGTGCCGGTGATCGTGACTTCGAGCGTTTCGGGCCGGAAGCGTTTGCCGTCGCAATCGGGGCAGCGCAGATAGACATCCGACAGGAACTGCATTTCAACGTGTTCAAAACCGTTGCCGCGGCAAGTCGGGCAGCGACCGTCGCCGGAGTTGAAGCTGAAGGTGCCGGGCTTGTAGCCCCGTTCCTTGGCCAGCGCGGTGTTGGCAAATTTCTTGCGCACCGGATCGAAAGCGCCGACGTAACTGGCCGGGTTGCTGCGCGCGGTCTTGCCGATCGGGGACTGATCGACGAAGGCAACATCATCGAGCCAGTCGTCGCCGAGCAGGCGATCGAACTCACCCGGCGTCTCGGTGGGTCGGCCCTTGGCCTTGAGCAGGGCGGGCAGCAACACGTTCTGAATCAGCGTCGATTTACCACTGCCCGACACGCCGGTCACGCAGACATAGCGGCCCAGCGGAATGTCGACATTGATGTTGCGCAGATTGTGTTCGCGTGCGCCTTCAATCAGCAGCCGGGGAGTGGAAGCCTTGATTTCCCGGCGCTGGCCGGTTTCCACCTGCTTGCGGCCGCTCAGATAATCGGCCGTCAGTGTGCGTACGCCGCGCAACTCGTCGGGTGTGCCTTCAAACACGATGTTGCCGCCGCGTTCGCCGGGGCCGGGACCGATATCGATGACCCGGTCGGCGGCAAACATCACCTGCGGATCGTGCTCGACCACCAGCAACGAGTTGCCGACGTCGCGCAACCGGTGCATGACACCGATGATGCGGTTCATGTCGCGCGGATGCAGGCCGATTGACGGCTCGTCGAGCACGAACAAGGTGTTGACCAGTGAAGTGCCGAGCGCGGTGGTCAGGTTGATGCGTTGCACCTCGCCGCCGGACAAGGTGCGCGACTGCCGGTCCAGCGTCAGGTAGGACAGCCCGCCCTCGTGCAGGAAGGCCAGCCGGGCGCGCAATTCGGTGAGCAACATGTCGAGCGCTTCGGCTTCGCCGCTCTTATCCTCGGGGCGGGCCGCCAGCGTGGTGGCGAGATGATCGAAGAATTTGGTCAGGCGCGAAATCGGCAACAGCATCAGGTCGTGCAGACACAAGCCTTGCAAGCCGGCCAGCGCCTCGTCGGGCCATTGCACACCGTTCGGGATGAACAAAGCCTGCTCGGCAATCGGATCTTCGGTTTCGGGCTGGCGCGCCAGATCGGCGGCGGCCCGATCGCCGACGCGCCAGAGCATTGCATCGGTCTTGAGGCGCGCACCGCGGCAATCGGTACAAGGCGTGTAGGCACGGTACCGCGACAGCAACACCCGGATGTGCATCTTGTAGGCTTTGCTTTCGAGGTAGCCGAAGTAGCGGTTGATGCCGTACCACTCGTTGTCCCAGTTGCCTGAAAACTCGTCGTCGCCCTCGATGATCCAGCGCTTGTCCTCTTCGCTCATGTCCCGCCAGGGCACGTGCAAATTGAATTTGCGCTTCTTGGCAATCTTGGCAAGGTCGCGCAGGCAACCCTTGGCACTCTCGGCCTGAAAGGGTTTGATCGCTCCTTCGGCCAGGGTCTTGCTTTCATCGGGGATGACCAGACCCATGTCGATGCCGATGACCCGGCCAAAACCGCGGCAGGTTTCGCACGCACCCAGCGGCGAATTGAACGAGAACAGGCTGGGCAACGGATCACCGTAGGCAATGTCGCAATGGGCGCAGTGCAGGTCGCTGCTGTAACGCCAGACCGCGTCGCCTTCGTCGCCGGCAAAAACCGTCAGGCGGCCGTGGCCGCGCTGCATGGCCTGTTCGACGGCTTCGCCAAGCCGCGCTCTGTCGACCGAGCCGGCGCGGAAGCGATCCTGCACCACGTACAGAATCACGCTGTCGTCGTCGCGCGGCGCGCGTTGATGCACTTTGGTATAGCCCTGCGCGAGCAGGTGTGATTCGACTTCCTCTTCCGAGTAATTGGCCGGCACCGTTACCGGAAACGTCACCACCAGCCGCGGATCGTCGATGGCGCTGCGCGCGAGCAGATTGTCGACCACCGAGCTGACCGAATCGCGGCCAACCGCCTGCGCGCATTGCCGGCATACGAGATGGGCAAGCCGGGCGTAGAGCAGTTTCAGGTGGTCGTTGATTTCGGTCATCGTGCCGACCGTCGAGCGCGAGGTACGCACCGGGTTGGTCTGGTCGATGGCAATGGCCGGCGGCACGCCGTCAATCCGGTCGACCTGCGGCTTGTCCATCCGATCGAGGAACTGGCGGGCATAGGCCGAGAAGGTTTCGACATAGCGGCGCTGGCCCTCGGCATAAATGGTGTCGAACACCAGCGACGACTTGCCGGACCCTGACACGCCAGTTACCACCACCAGTTCCCCGGTGGGGATCTCCAGCGACAGATTCTTCAGATTGTTCTGGCGCGCGCCATGAATCCGGATATTGCTGCGCAGGTGCTGGCCGAGGTAACGGCCGGTGTCTTCGTGGGCCGCGGCGGAACCATTGCCGGGCAGGCTTGCGTCATCAGTCATGAATTCTTTGTCAGAAGGGGCCGGCGAGTGGAACCCGCCGGCTCGGCAGTGCAGCTGGCGGGCAGGGTTGGCGTATCACTCCAGCCCGCCATGGTAGTCGTTTTGGCAAGCTCACCCCTGCTGGGTGCCCTTGCTTTTTACCGGAATTGGCACGGGCGGCGTAGGATCGGTGTTGCGCTCTGGCGGCCGGTCTGCCCGGCCGGGCCGGGTGGGCTTGAAATGCGCCCCGAAAGCGCCATCTATAAGCATTGTCAAACGTTTTGCACGGAGAGCCTCCCGCTCATGATTCAATCGACGCGTGTTCGAATTTCCATGAATCGCGGTTCGTTGCCGCAAACCAGCTTTCTGGGCCGCTTCCTGGCCCTGACGATCACTGGTTTGCTGCTCGGCGGCGCGTTGGTGGCCGCTGTCGCCTTCTCGCTGATCGTGTTGCCGGTCATTTTGCTGGTCGGCGCGATCGCCGCCGGCTACCTGTGGTGGCGCACCCGTGGGGTGCGGCGTCAGTTCAAGGAGCAGATGGAGGCGGTGCAGGCGCAAATGGCCCGCCAGCAGGCCGGAGCAACCGGCCCGGCGCCGGGCGGCCCGGCACGACCGGGGGCCAGCCATGGTCGCGGTGAAGGTGTGGTCATCGAAGGCGACGACCTGATTCACGAGGCCAAACCGCGGCGCCCCGGGGTCTGAAGCACCCCTGAATGGCTCGCAGGGCGGAGCAGCTCAG
>CAXBNM010000257.1:0-6926 GCA_963976885.1 uncultured Burkholderiaceae bacterium | reverse complement strand
GCCGTTGCGTATGTGCTGACAAGCAACACAAGCGCCGCCAACCGGCGCCAGCCCCGCTAAACTCCTAGCAGACTCGATGCCCCCGGTTGCGAGGCTGTGGCTGTCCGACAAGACCCGCCTTTGCCATCGTCGCAAGCGGCGCGCGAGCCGTTTTAGCCTCTGAAGCCCCTTGTCGGGCAGGCGTTTGCTGGCATGTTTGTCGATTCCCACTGTCATCTTGATTTAGCTCCACTGGCCGACGATGTCGAGGCAGTGCTTACCCGTATGCAGGCGGCACAGGTCGATACCGCCTTGTGCATTTCCGTCACGCTCGAAGATTTTCCGCAGGTGCTGGCGCTGGCCGAGCGTCATGCGCACTTATGGGCCAGTGTCGGGGTGCATCCCGATTACCCCGATTGCGAAGAACCCGACGTTGATACGCTTGTGCGCCTGGCCGCCAACGAGCGGATTGTCGCCATTGGCGAAACCGGCCTGGACTACTACCGCATTACCGAAGACGCGCCCTGGCAGCGCGAGCGTTTCAGAGTCCATATCCGCGCCGCCCGCCAGACCGGTTTGCCCCTCGTGATCCACACGCGCGCCGCCTCGGCGGACACGATTGCACTGATGGGGGAAGAGGGTGCCCACGCCTGCAGTGGCGTTCTGCATTGTTTCACCGAAGACTGGGCCACTGCCAGTGCCGCGCTCGACATGGGCTTTTTCATTTCGTTTTCGGGCATTGTCACGTTCAAGAACGCGCGTCAGGTGCATGAGGTTGCCCAGAAGGTGCCGATGGACCGCTTGCTCATCGAAACCGATTCACCCTATCTGGCTCCGGTGCCGCATCGGGGCAAAACCAATGAGCCCGGCTTCGTGCCCCATGTGGCTGCCCGTATTGCCGAGTTGAAAGGACTCGATGTTCAAGAGGTGGCGCGGCAGACCACCGATAATTTTTACCGCCTGTTTGCACGTGCCCGGCGGCCCAATCAAGGAGAGAACTGATGATGATGGCAACAAACAATTCGGTGTCAATGACTGGTCTGTTGATTGGATGGTTCGGGGCCGGTGTTGTGGGCGCGGCGTTGACGTTTGGAGCGCCCGTCACGGTGCAAGCCGCCGAGCCGGCGGCCACGGAAAAGCCTGCCAGCAAAGAAGTCGGCCCTGATGATCCGCGCATCCAGCTGCTCACGGCCATTCTCAAAGATGATGGCCCTACCGTGCATGAGTTGCTCGAAAAAGGCGTTGATCCGAATATTCGTGAAATGGATCGCGGCCCGGCTATTGTGATGGCCGTGCGCGAAAAATCCACGCAGTCCCTGCGCGAGTTGCTCGCGTCGCCGAAGCTGAAGGTTGATGCCTTGAATGACCGCGGCGAAACCGCCTTGATGATGGCCTCGATGATCGGCAATGCCGAAACGGTCAGTCTGCTGATCGAAAAAGGCGCCGAGGTCGATCGCGACGGCTGGTCGCCTTTGCACTATGCCGCCTCCAACGGTCGCAACGATATCGTCAAGGTGCTGATTGCCGCTGGCGCTGATATCGACGCGCGTTCACCGAACGGCTCGACGCCGTTGATGATGGCTGCGCGGCGCGGCAATCTGACGCCGTATCAGACCTTGCTGCTGGCGGGTGCCGATCCACGTCCGGCCAACGATTCGAAACTGACGGCTGCCGATTATCTGGAGCGGATTGGTGAGAATCGGCGCGCCGCTTTGCTGCGCTCCTACAGCCAGAATTTCGATCCGACCCTGAAGCTAAAGAACAAGGCGACGCAATAACAGTCGTTCCTTGAGCGCGGCGCGCAGCGCAATGCCGCTGCGCGCGGCGTGGGCAATGCCGTGGGTTTCACAAAGAGACTCCAGTTCGCTGCGACGAGCCGTACCAATCCGGACAACCAGCAATACCTCCTCGACGCTGCGTGTCGGCCGGGACGTTGACGCCTCGGGCTGCTGACCTTGGTTTGTCGTGGGGTAGGGGTTCATGACTTCTGTGCTCCGCAAAACAGACCGACAACTGTAAGTCGGCAGCGGCGCCGGCGCGGTGATCGAATGCACATCACGATTTGACCGGCGCCCAGGCGGTCTTGCGGGTCGACGGCGCCGGCTTCGGCGCAACCGGAAAGAACAGGCACAATCAGCGCTGTTTCGCTACCCACCGGAGTTCCCCGTGATGAAATTGCATTTTTCACCGACGTCCCCATTCGCCCGGAAGGTCCGGATTGCCGCCTATGAGCTGGGCCTGGACGACCAGATGGAACTGGTTCCTCAGCAGGTGGCGCCGGGCATGCCCAACGCCGAGTATGCGAGCCGGTTCAACCCGTTGCGGCGAATTCCGGTGCTGACCCTCGACGACGACAGCACCATCATTGATTCGCAGATCATCTGCGAGTATCTGGACGGCCTCGACGGGCGTGGCCAGTTGGTGCCCAAGGGCGGTTCGAGGCGCTGGAAGGTTCTGAGCGACTATGCCATTGCCAACGGCATGACCGAGCTGGCCTTGTTGCTCCGTTATGAACTGGCGCTGCGCCCGCCGGAATGTCAGTGGCAGGAATGGATAGACGACCATTGGGACAAAATCAGTAACGGTCTGGCCTGGTTTGAGGCGCGCGGGGAAGAGTTCGGCGAGCGCTTTGAGCTCAGTCAGATTGCCCTGGCAACGTTTCTCGGCTATCTGGATTTTCGTTTTGACGATTTTGCATGGCGGGAAAAGTATCCGGCACTCAAGGCCTGGCATGCGCAGATCGCGCAGCGGCCGTCTTATCGCAACACGGAGGCATCAGTATGAATTCAACAACAAACGATTCGGTCGAACCTTTGCGCGCCTTTGTGGCGCAATGCCATCAGGCGATGGCCGAGCATGCCGACGAAGCGGCACAACTGGCGGCAATCAAACCGGCTCTCAAGACCTTGCTGGCGCAGCCAGACTGGTTGCCTGCCTCGCACATGAAACCACGCGATGACCGCTATGCTCAGTATCCGCTCTATGTGGCCGCAGATAACAGCTTGTCCGTGGTGTCATTTGTCTGGAAATCGGGTCAGTGGACGCCGATTCATGACCACACGGTCTGGGGCATCATCGGCGTCTACAAGGGTGTCGAGCGTACCGAAGTGTATGAAGAACGCGACGGTGCCATGGTTTGTACCCGCACCATCGATGGTCAGCCCGGCGAAGTCGGCGCGGTATCGCCGAGCATCGGCGATGTTCACAAGGTCGGGAATGTGTCGGACGACACGGCCATCAGTATTCACGTTTATGGCGGCAATATCGGCCTGATCGAACGCCATGTGTTCGAGCAGGACGGCACGCCCAAGTCTTTTGTCTCGGGTTACGAGTCGGCCCCGGTGTTGCTGCCGGCGGCCTGAGCCGGCAGGAGATGGTCAATACTGGCCGAGTGGACCTTGTTCGGGGTCCGGATCGGCCAGCCCGGCAAGATGGGTATGACAGGCCAGCAGCGATACCGTCCAGGGGCGCTGCGCTGAAATTACCGTCATGCAGGTGTTACGAAGCACCGTTTCGCGCATTACGGTCGCCATTTCGGCATCAGGGTCGGCTTCAAGGCGGGCGCTGGCGAGCAGACCACGAATCACCAGACCGTGGGTGACAACGGCCAGCAAGCCATCGGTGTTGGCGCGTTGTTCTTCGATCCAATCGGCCGCTTGCTGCACCCTTTCATTGAATTGCGCAACGGTTTCGCCATTGGGCGGTGGACGGTCGTCATGAATCGGATCGAAGTCGAAAGCGGTATGGTGCTTGCCACTCCAGTCGCCAAAGAAGCGCTCGCGCAGCAACGGGCTGTGCCGCACGGGAAGATCAAGTCTGGCCGCCAGAATGGCTGCCGTTTCGCTTGCTCTGGGCATGTCGCTGGCGACAATGGCAACCGGCCGGGGGCCTTCACCGTGGATACGGTCGGCAAAAGCTCGGGCCTGCGCCTGACCAAAGGCATTGAGAGGGGTTTCGGGGGGCTGAATTACTCTGGCTCGGTTGAGCGCGGTTTCGCCGTGGCGGATCAGTAGTATCGTCATGTCCCTGAGCTTAACGCATCAGGCCGACGGGACTGTTTCAATGCGTGCTCGCTGAGGGTTTTAGGCGGGCTGTTCGAGCGATCAGTTCATCATGCCGATCAACGCGATGCGCAGTTCGCTGTCGGTCTTGCCGTCAACGTCCAGGCCCAGTGCGAGGCTGAGATACTCAAGTTCCGGCCGTGCCGATTGCTGAAGCTTGGCCGTGACCGTGGCAACGCGGGCGGCATTCGTATCCTTGAAAGGTAAGTGGCACTGACTGGACTGACTCATGTTGTTCCGAGTGAATAAGCAATACCCGAAGCTTCGCCCGAAGCGGGCTGTTGTAAAGTCCGGAAAACAGCAGCGCATCAAGTTCAATTCTCATTTGTTGGAAAATTAATGTCCGGAACCGGTTCAGGCCTTCTTGATGGTGTCGTCGTTCTTGATCTGACATCAATGATTTCTGGCCCTCTGGCCACCATGATGCTGGCCGATCAAGGGGCCGAAGTCATCAAGGTTGAAAGCCCGGCTGGCGATTACGCCCGCCATGTGGCCACGCGACGCAATGGCTTTTCGGCCTCGTTTGTTAACAACAATCGCAACAAGCGTTCGATCGTGCTCGATTTGAAGAAGCCGGCCGCCCTTGATGCCTTGCAGGCCTTGATCAAACGGGCCGACATCATGGTGCAGAATTTTCGCCCCGGTGTTGCGACCCGAATGGGTATTGGCCCGACTCAGGCGCAAGCCATCAATCCGGCGCTGATTTATCTGTCCATCGCTGGCTTCGGCTTCACCGGCCCGTACAGCGGCAAGCCGGTTTTTGACCCGCTTATTCAGGCTTTATCGGGGCTCACCACCATTCAGGGCGGTGCCGATGATGCGCGTCCGCGTCTGGTGCGCACCATCCTGCCCGACAAGTTGACGGCGATGCAGGCCGCGCAGGCGATGCTGGCGGCGTTGTTTGCACGCGAGCGAAATGGCGGGCCAGGGCGCGTCATGGAGTTGTCGATGCTGGACACCATTGTGTCGTTTTTGTGGAGTTCCGACATGGGCGGGCACACCTTCGTGGGTGATGAAAGCAGCTCCGAGGCCGCGCAATCGTTCATCGATCTCATTTACGAAACCGTTGATGGCTACGTGAGTATTGCGGTCATGCAAGACAAACACTGGCAAGGCTTTTTGCGTGCACTCGAGCGCGCCGATCTGATTGCCGATGAGCGCTTCGCCACGCCGGCGCTACGCGAAATCAACAAGGATGCCCGCACGCGGCTTATTCAGGATTTGGTGGTTGGCCATAAAACGGCTGCATTGATTGAGTCGCTCGAGGCGCACGATGTGCCGTGTTCACCGGTGCTGACTCGGCGCGAAATGATTCATCACCCGCAAATCGAAGCGAACCGCATCATCGGTCAGTATCAGCATCCGGTGGCCGGTGAACTGCGGCAGACCCGTCCGGCGCCGCGCGTCATCGATGCACCTGAATTCAGTCCGCTCGGCGCACCGGCGCTTGGCGAGCACACCCGTGAGGTTTTGCTTGAAGGGGGCTTGTCGGCGGCTGCGGTGCAGGCCTTGCTTGACGAGGGTGCGGCCGTGCAGGCCGGGCAGGAGGCGGCATGACGGTTGCGTTGCAAACCCGTGAAGCAGGTGCTGGCCCGGTGCTGGTGTTGATGCATGGCCTGTTTGGCTCTTCGCGCAACTGGGTCGCCATTCAGAAAACGCTGGCCGAACATTTTCACGTCGTCTCGCTCGATCTGCGCAATCACGGCGTGTCGCCGTGGGACGACCAGATGGATTACGACGTGATGGCCGAAGACGTTGGTGCGCTTATTCGCGAGCGTGGCTGGGAGTCGGTTTATCTGCTCGGGCACAGCATGGGCGGGAAGGTCGCCATGACTCTCGCACTGCGCGAGCCGCAACGGGTTGCCAGACTGATCGTGGCCGATATTGCGCCGGTGGTTTACGCGCCGCACTACAGCGACTATATCGAGGCCATGGTGGCGCTCGATCTGAACCAGATCAGCCGCCGCAGCGATGCGGACCGGCAACTGGCAGCGGCAATTCCCGAACCCGGCGTGCGTGCATTCCTGCTCCAGAATCTGGTGCAGGAGCAGGGCGTCTGGTCGTGGCGCATCAATCTGGCCGCGCTGCAGCAGTCGCTGGTCGCGCTCGGTGAGTTTCCGGTCGGTGCCGAACGCCTCAGTACCGATTGCCCGGCGCTGTTCATTCGCGGCAGCGCTTCCGACTATGTGCTCGATGATTCTCTGCCAATCATCAAGGCGTTTTTTCCGCGCACCGAAGTGCACACCATTGCCGGCGCCGGTCATTGGTTGCATGCCGAAAAGCCGGCCGAGTTCGTCGCGCGGGTTGAGCAGTTTCTGGAGCCTGGCGCATGAGTGATGCGGTCATTGAAAGTCCTGACTATGGCAGTCCGAGTTTTGCGGCCTGGCGGGCCGCCTGTGCGCCGACCTGGCAGCAATACACCGGCCACCCGTTTGTCCAGGGGCTGGCCAACGGAGCGTTGCCGCCAGCGTCGTTTCTGCATTACCTGATTCAGGACTATCTGTTCCTGATGCATTTTGCGCGGGCCTGGTCGCTGGTTGTGGTCAAGGCCGGCACCATCAGTGAAATGCGACTCGCCGCGGCCACCGTGGATGCACTGGTGAATCAGGAGATGAAGTTGCATGTGCGCACCTGCGCCGAGCACGGCATTTCCGAAGCCATGCTGGAGCAGGCCGACGAGGCCAGCGCCAATATTGCCTATACCCGTTATGTGCTGGCCACCGGCCATGCCGGTGATTTGCTCGACTTGCTGGCAGCGCTGACGCCTTGCGTGTTCGGCTATGGCGAGATCGGTCATCGCCTGGGGGCCAAACCGGTACCAGGCAATCGCTATCAACCCTGGATCGATACCTATGCCGATGCCGAGTATCAGCAGGTCTGCCGTGA
>CAXBNM010000256.1:0-6928 GCA_963976885.1 uncultured Burkholderiaceae bacterium | reverse complement strand
CCGGTGCAAACACCCAGCCGACCCGCCAGCCCGTCATCGACCAGTTCTTGCTCATTGTGTTGCACACGACCACCCGGTCGTCGGGTTCGATGTAATCGAGCATCGAGGGCGCCCGCTCCAGGTCGTCATAGACCATCCGCCCGTAAACCTCGTCGGAAATCAGCCACAGTCCGCGCGCCCGGCAAAACGCCAGCAGCGCCTGCATCTGCTCGGCGCTGGCCACCCAGCCGGTCGGATTGGAAGGCGAATTGATGAAAACCACCTTGGTGCGCGGCGTGACGGCATCGAGCAACTCGTCCATATCCAGCGCCCAGCCGGTTTGCGCATCGAAGCGCATCGGCACCGGCCGGGGCACCGCGCGCGCAATTTTGGTGGCCTCAAGAATGTTCGGCCACACCGGCACCGGTATCAACACCTCTTCGCCGGGTTCGAGCAGCGCCAGCAAGGTCTGCGACAAGGCCTGCATACCGCCCACTGTCACCGTCACCCGATCGGCGCCGAAGGGGCGACCATGCAGACGGCTGCAATAAGCGGCAATTTCTTCGCGCAACGGCGGTATGCCGCGCGACAAGGTATAGCGGGTATGACCGGCCCGCATCGCGGCCTCGGCAGCGGCCACGATGAAGGCCGGGGTCGGTTCGTCAGATTCACCGGCAAACAGGCGAATCGAGTCGGGCATTTCGAAGGCCCGGGCCGCCACTTGCAGAATCCGACTGGCGTCGACATCGAGCATCGGGGTGGCGATGGAATCCAGCGGCCCCGCGCTCAGGGTTGTATTTGCATTGCTCAAGTTTGTTCCCTGACTAACACTTGCAGGCCTGCCTGCCTTACACTGCGGGCTTCATCCGGCGGTCTTGCATCGATTGATCGGTCGGCAAGCTTACAAGAACCAGCACAATCGAAGCGATGAGTTTTCTCTCTGGGCAACACATGACAGGCGGCTACTCCGGTGCCGATATCCTGCACGACTGCACCATTGCCGTGGACAAGGGGGAGATCGCGGTCATCGTCGGCCCCAACGGCGCCGGCAAGTCTACCGCGATGAAGGCCGTGTTCGGCATGTTGCGCCTGCGCGAGGGGCAGATTCTGCTCGGCGAACGCGACATCACCGCCCTTGACCCCCAGCAACGGGTCCTGGAGGGCATGGCCTTCGTGCCCCAGACCAATAACGTCTTCAGCAGCATGACGGTGCTGGAAAACCTCGAGATGGGCGCCTTCGTACGCCGCGACGACTACTCCGAGACCCTCGAAGAAGTCTTGCATCTGTTTCCGATCCTGCACGAAAAGCGGGCCCAGCCCGCCGGCGAGTTGTCGGGCGGCCAGCGCCAGCAGGTTGCCGTGGCCCGCGCCCTGATGACCCGCCCCTCGGTGCTGATGCTCGATGAGCCAACCGCGGGCGTCTCGCCCATCGTCATGGACGAACTCTTTGACCGAATTCTTGAAATCCGCAATATGGGCATTGCCATTCTGATGGTCGAACAAAACGCCCGCCAGGCGCTGGCCATTGCCGATCGGGGTTATGTGCTGGTCAGCGGTGAAAACCGCTTTACCGACACCGGCGCAGCGCTGCTGGCCAATCCCGATGTACGACGTTCTTTCCTCGGGGGCTGAGCCGTGACCGATATTCTCAACGCGCTCGCGCTGCTGGCCAATTACGTGATCGTGCCGGGCCTGGCCTACGGCTCGCAACTGGCGCTGGGCGCACTGGGGGCCACCCTGGTGTTCGGCATCCTGCGCTTTTCCAATTTCGCGCACGGCGACATGATGGCCTTTGGCACGATGATCACGGTGCTCGTTACCTGGTGGCTGCAGGCAGTTGGCGTTTCAATAAGCCCGCTGCCTACCGCCCTGCTCGCCTTGCCCGTTGGTATCGTGGTCACTGCGGCACTGGCCGTGCTGACCGACAAAGCCATCTACCGCTACTACCGCCAGCAGAAAAGCCGGCCCATCACCTTCGTGATTGCCTCGGTGGGTGTGATGTTCATCATGAATGGCCTGGTGCGCTTCATCATTGGCCCGGGCGACCAGAACTTCAACGATGGCGAACGCTTCATCTTCACCGCTCGCGAGTTCCGCGCCGTCACCGGGCTGGCCGAAGGAGTAGCCTTTCGTTGGTCGCAAGGCCTGACCATTGTGGTCGCCCTGGTGGTCGTGGTGGCATTGTTCTGGTTCCTGCAAAAGACCCGCACCGGCAAATCAATGCGCGCCTTCTCAGACAACGAAGATCTGGCGCTGCTCTCGGGCATCAACCCTGACCGCGTCGTACTCGTCACCTGGATTCTCGCGGCCGCGCTGGCTACCATTGCCGGCGCGCTGTACGGGCTCGACAAGAGCTTCAAGCCCTTTACCTATTTCCAGTTGCTGCTGCCCATTTTTGCGGCAGCCATCGTTGGCGGCATCGGTCAACCCCTGGGCGCCATTGCCGGCGGCTATGTGATTGCCTTCTCCGAGGTCATGCTGACCTTTGCCTATAAACAAGTCTTTCGCTACGTATTACCGGAGGAATGGGCGCCGGACGGGCTCAGCCAATTGCTGTCTACCGACTACAAGTTTGCGGTTTCCTTTGTCATTCTGGTGGTGGTGCTTCTGGTACGGCCGACCGGCATCTTCCGAGGGCGTGTGCTATGAGCGCCAATCTCAAACCCATCGTCTATTTCGCCATCATGGCCGCGTTGCTGGCACTGGTCGGATTCGGTCAAAGCTGGTCAGTTGCGCTGAGCATTCTCAACCTCTGCCTGGTCTCCGCCATCATGGCGCTGGGCGTGAACATGCAATGGGGTTATGCCGGCCTGTTCAATGTCGGCGTCATGGGGTTTGCGGCGCTGGGCGGCATGGCGGCCATTCTCGTGGCCAAGCCGCCCGTCCCGGCCGCCTGGGCTGCTGGCGGCTGGTCGATCATCGCGGCGCTGCTGACCGTGCTGGCCACTGCTGCCGTGCTCTGGTTTCTCTACCGGCGGATGACCAAAGGACTGCTGCGCACGCTCGCCTTCATTGCGGCCGTGCTGATTGGCCTGATTGTTTTCCGTGGCTTTCTCGATCCGGCGGTCAAAGCCATCGAAGCCGTTGATCCGTCCCGAACCGGTTACCTGGGCGGTCTCGGCCTGCCCATCCTGCTGGCGTGGCCCATCGGCGGACTGTTCGCCGCCGGCGCCGCCTGGATTGTCGGCAAGGTCGCGCTCGGTCTGCGCTCCGACTACCTGGCCATCGCCACACTCGGCATTGCCGAAATCACGATCGCCATTCTCAAAAACGAAGACTGGCTGACCCGCGGCGTCAAAAACGTCACCGGCCTGCCGCGCCCGGTCCCCTACGAGGTCAATCTGGCCCAGTCACCGTGGATGATCGACCTGGCCGACCGCTACGGCATGAGCGCCGACCTGGCTGCCAGTCTGGCCGTCAAGCTTTGCTATACCGGGCTGTTCGTGGTGGTGCTGGTGATCGTGATGGTGCTGGCCGAGAGAGCCTTGAATTCGCCCTGGGTCGGCGGCTCAGGCAACAACTGGGGCGCGGTACTCGGCGGCTTTCTGATCTGGTTTGTATGGATTGAAGCCGAACCGGCAGGCGCATGGCTGATGCAGGCGCTGACCAGCCCACTGGCCGAAGGCAATTGGCTACGCGAGCATCTGCTGGCTGGCGCGCCGCATATGCGGATGATCTTCATGGGGGCGATATTGCTGACCGTGATGCGCTTCAGTCCGCAGGGGTTGATTCCGGAGCGTACCGCCCGCCGCCTCGGCTGAACGGGCGCCGGCTGATCAGTCAGCGGGCGGTCGGTCAGCGGCCTTCCAGGCAGGAGCCGGCCGGGGGGCGGTGAGACGGGACAGCGCACGGCCGCCCCCGCGCGGCCTACTCGGTCTTTACCGGCTCTTCGGCGCTGCCTTGCGTCAGCACCGCCCCTTCAGCCATCACAATGACTGGGTCGCACATCCGTGAGATGAAGTCCATGTCGTGCTCGATCATGCAGAACGTATAGCCACGCTCTTTATTGAGCCGCACGATGGAATCGCCAATGGTGTTGAGCAAGGTTCGGTTGACGCCGGCACCCACTTCGTCAAGAAAGACTATCTTGGCATCGACCATCATCGTGCGCCCCAGTTCGAGCAGCTTTTTCTGCCCGCCCGACAGATTGCCGGCAGCCTCATCAATGACGTGCGTCAGCCCCAGGAATTCAACGATCTCTTCGGCCTTGGCGCGAACCTCCTGCTCCTGAGCGCCGATGCGACCGCGGCGGAAAAAGGTATTGACCAGATTCTCACCGGCCTGATCGGGCGCCACCATCATCAGATTCTCGCGCACCGTCAGCGAGCCAAACTCATGCGCAATCTGAAATGTGCGCAACAAGCCTTTGGCAAACAGTTCGTGGGGGGCCAGCCCGGTAATGTCTTGGCCGTCGAGCAACACCTGCCCCGAGGTTGGCGGGAACGAGCCGGCGATCACATTGAACAACGTGGTTTTACCGGCGCCGTTCGGGCCGATCAATCCGGTGATTGAACCACGGGCGATCTTGAAGCTCGCGCCGTTGACGGCTTTGACGCCGCCAAAATGTTTATGAACATCTCTCACCTCAATCATTGGTGATTCAGACATTGCCACGCTCCGGGTCGGGGGTTACCAATTAAAAAGCGGCCCGCACCTTCCGGATTGCGGGCCGCTCGACAGCTTAACAAACTACGCTGCTTCAGTGCACCTTGATGGTCTCAAACTTGCCGTCCTTGACCTCGAGCTCCTTGTACGAGCCGCCGGACTCGCCGACCTCGGTCAATTCCACGCTGGTGGCACCGACATAATCGATGTCGCCGCCATCGGCAAGAATCTTCAGGCCTTTGGCCAGCTCACCGGGCAGGATCTTGGTGCCGGGCGCATTGGCAACCGACATCAGCTTGCTCTGGATGGCAGCACGATCGGTAGACCCTGCGGCCTGGATCGCCAGCGAGATCAGCGCTGCGGCATCGTAGCTCTCGCCACGGTACGGACCTTCGGTACCGATGCCAGCAGTTTCGGCCAGCTTGTTGTACATCTTCGAGCCTTCGCCCTCATTACCCGGCAAGGTGGCAAACGATCCGTTCAGGTCGGAGCCGATCGCATCGATCAGCGACTGACCCACCATGCCGTCGGCCATCACGAACTCGTCGAATGCACCGGCGTCAAGCGCAGCCTGAATGATGCCTTTGCCGCCCTGGTCAACATAACCGAAGACTGCCAGAACCTTGGCGCCGGAAGCGGCCAATGCACCGACTTCAGCCGAATAATCGGCTTTGCCGTCTTCGTGGGCGGCCGTAATGGCAACCTTGCCACCTGCTGCCTTGAATGCGTTGGCGAAGGAATCGGACAGCCCTTTACCGTAATCGTTGTTGGTATAGGTGACGGCGATTTCGTCGACGCCACGACCTTTGACGATGTCGGCCAGCACTTGCCCCTGCCGCGCGTCGGACGGCGCGGTACGGAAAAAGTAACCGTTGTCCTTGATGGTCGTCAGTGCCGGCGAGGTGGCGGACGGCGACACCATCACGACGCCTTTGGGCACCGCAACATTATTGGCAATGGCGGTCGTCACGCCTGAGCAGTCTGCGCCCATGATGGCAACAACGCCATCAGAGGTGATCAGACGTTCGGCAGCGGCCGAAGCAGCGGCCGAATCGGTACAGGTTGAATCGCCGCGGATGGCTTCGATCTTCTGACCGCCAAGCAACAGACCTGAATCGGAGGCTTCCTTGAAAGCCAATTCGGCCGAATCGGCCATGCCCGGCGTGATGGATTCAAGCGGTCCGGTGAAGCCGAGAATGACACCCACTTTGACCTGTGCCGAGGCGCCTGTTGCTGCCAGAGCAATGGCAGACGCGATAATTAGTTTTTTCATCCTTTCCTCCAGGTTACTCACTGATACTCAACGAGATTTATTTCTTGCTGGTTGACTAGCGTACCACGCCTTAACAAGGTTCTTTGGCCAGTCGAAAAGCCTCTCACAAGGCGCCAAGAACCAACTGCATACCAACGGCCCTGTAAAGAGTGCCGTTATACCCGAATTCAGCGATTTAACGATTATGCAAGGTGCGTAAGATAATGTTAGCGAACAAGAAGATCTACAGGAGCCGTAAACAACTCTCTCAAACAAGAATTCGTAGAAGCTGTCAGAGGGTTCAGCGTTTCAGCCCTTAATGCGACAAGCAGGAGACTGCAAAAGCGTAGGCCTTTGAGTTCCTGTCTGGACAGCTGCTTTTGACTGACTGTTGGAGGAAACAATTCGAATGTCTGGACCAGTCTGACATTCAACCAGAGGGGGGAAGAGAATGTTCCCGAGAACTGCAGCGCCAAAACAATCAGCGATTAGACCGCCCCAATTTGCCACGCAAACGCACATGGCCATTTTCGGCCATGTGGCAAGTTATGTTCGATCGGTGGGTCATGCACTGGCCAGTGAGCCGGGTATTGTCGTCGTGCTCAATACCGATCCAGTCGATCGCAGCCAGAATGCCGGACATCTGCCCCCGTTTGATGTCGCCTTGATTGATATCGACGCGGGGCTGACCAGCACCGGAGCCCAAATCAGGATTCTGAAAGATCAGTACCCGCAAAGACCGATCATCGGGGTCACTGCTTGCGACGCCATCAAGCCTATCTGCCAGGCAATAGAATCGGGGGCATCGGGTGTCATGCATCGGTCCGACTTCGAGTACGGCCGCTTTGATTTTCAGAGCCTGGGCATTGAGGACTCTCGTGCCACGCTCAGTCCGCGCATCGCCCGTCTGCTCTTGAATCAGTTCCGGGACACTCAGAACGGACATTCACAACCGGAGAAAACCGAAGTGAATGACTCTTCATTACCCTGCGAGAGGAACCACGACCTGCTCTCACCGCGTGAATGTGAGGTCTTACGCCTGAGCGCCGCTGGTTTGGTAGGTCGGGAAATAGCCGGAATCCTGTCGGTTTC
>CAXBNM010000255.1:0-6935 GCA_963976885.1 uncultured Burkholderiaceae bacterium | reverse complement strand
TGGAGCGTATTCCCCGTCGAACTCAGGTGCGCATCGCTCGCTATCTGCGCGATGGATGGTTCAGCCCGATAGGTTCGCGGCGTCGCATCGTCGGACGTGCTCGACTGGTGTTGTCTGCTCAGCAGCCCCCTGAAAAGCTGCTCGAAGCCAGCCTGCTCGATACCGACCTGGCGGCGGTAATCGGTGCCGGCGCCATTCGCGTGCCGCCGCTGCGTGAACGCCATGACGACATCGAGCAACTGCTGATCGCCAACCTGCAACGCATGGCGCCGATGAGCGCGGTTACGCTTGATCCGTCAGCCCGGCGCGCATTACTCATCAACAGCTGGCCGGGCAACGACAGGCAGTTGCAGGAATTGGCCAGCCGCTTGATTGCCGGCGGCAAGCTCGACGCCATCACCGCCACCGATATCGCCCGCCTCACTGATGAAGTCACCGAGACGCAGCCACTCAATGCCAGTGAACGCGAGCGGCTGCTGCAGGCCCTCTGGCGCCATCGATTCAGCCGCCAGAAAACGGCCGACTTTCTGGGCATTTCGAGAAAGACGCTGTACAACCGAATGCAACGGCATGGTTTGCTCAATCACTCAGCCAAATCGGCAGCCAATGACAAACCTGACGCCATGCCCGACAAATCCGTATAAGGTCTTATGCCGCAATCAGTGCAAACCGAACTGAACGGTGCCACTGACCGGTCCATCGAATCGGCTTTCCCGCTCGCCACTCAGCGCCAGTATCGGTAACTGCCCTGCCCCTTGCTCCTGCGCCCATCGCCGGCAAAAAACGGGCAACGGATCCGGGTCGGCGTCCTCGACCGGAGCAGCTACCGCAATCAAGGCAGTAGGACGCAATACCATCGCTCGTCGTGCCTGCTCGAAATCGGCGACCGCTATGAATACTTCGAGTTGATGTTGGGCCATCAGCGCCAGCCGTTGCAGTTCGCGATCAAAGCCCAGACTCACCTTATTGAGGAGTGCGGCGTAATCAGCACCAAACATACCGGCACTCGGCAGATTGGCAACCCGGCTGATGCCACGTTCGTGCAAGGCGCGAGCAAACTGCGCGCCATTGAGAAAGGGGTCGGCCATGTAACAAGTGGCGATGTCTGGCACCGGTGCCCAACTTGGCCGTCGAACCAGGCCGGCCAACATCGCTTTGTTGTAATCGGTAGTCGGCAAAAGAGATGCCCATTGCGGCGACAAGCCCTTCGGAATGGGAAAGTCCGGCACCAGCAATGCTGTGGGATGGCCGGGCTGGCGCATCTCGGGGATGCGCCAATCAATGGGCCAGCGTCGATGTAGTTGCATATGACCGCACCGAATTACTCAGAATTACCCATCATACCGCTACCGCAACCCATGCCGATTTGCTACCTTCGGGTCTGGAGACAATTTAAAGCCGACAATGAAAATAGTAACGTTCCGGCTTGCAGGGGAGCGACGGGTAGGCGTGGTCGACGACAACCACATGGTCCGCCCGTTCGACTTATCTGCTGCTGACAGTGAGCGCGGGGCTCTTGCATTGGTTGCGGCCAATGCCGCGGGCCGAGCGTGGCCTGCCCTGCTTTCTGAAATGCCCTTGCACCGCGTTGAGCTCGAAGCTCCGATTCCGCTGCCGCATCGCAACATTTTCTGCGTGGGTAAAAACTATCACGAGCATGCCCGCGAATTTGCCGGCAGCGGGTTCGACTCCAGTGCTGCTCAAGGCGACATTCCCAGGCATCCGATCATATTCTCGAAGTTGCCCCAATCAGTCATCGCATCCGATGCGCCCATACTTATCGATCCGGCGGTATCGAGCGCCATTGATTATGAAGCCGAACTGGCAGTCATCATCGGCAAGGGCGGCCGCTCGATTCGTCACGAAGACGCGCTTGAGCATGTCTGGGGTTACACCATCGTCAATGACGTCACCGCCCGTGACCTGCAACATCGTCACAGCCAATGGCTGATCGGCAAATCGCAGGATACCTTTTGCCCAATGGGCCCGTACGCGGTGACTGCCGATGCGGTTGATCTGGCGACCATGTCAGTACAGGCCTGGGTCAATGATGAATTGCGCCAGCAAGCCGATGTCAGCGATCTGATCTTCGATATTCCCACACTCGTCGCCACGCTGTCGGCTGGCATCACGCTGCAACCCGGCGACATCATTGCCACCGGGACACCGGCCGGCGTCGGTATCGGCTTCGATCCACCCCGTTATCTGACTCACGGCGATGTCGTGCGGGTAGCCATCAGCGGGCTGGGTGAACTGCGCAACCCGGTTCACGAGGTGTCGCGATGAGCGATTTGCTGGCTTCGGGCCTCGTTACCGAAGTTCACGGTGATGGCGACGCCGTCGTCATGTTGCACGGTCTGGGCGGCTCATCCAATACCTTCGAGACGCTGATGCCTGCGCTGGGCGGTTATCGCGTCATTCGCCCCGACCTGCCCGGTGCCGGGCGAAGTGCGTTGCCGGGGGCGCAATTAACGATTGCATCGATCAATGCCGCAGTCTTGCGCATGCTCAATCTGGCTGGTGTCGAACGCGCGCATTTCGTCGGCCATTCAATGGGCACCTTGTTGTGTCAGCATCTGGCAGCCACTGCCCCGGAGCGAGTGCGCTCGCTGACCTTGTTCGGTGCCTTGACGCAACCGGCCGACGCCAACCGCGAAGGCCTGCGCCAGCGGGCCAAGGATGTCCGCGAGAGCGGCATGGCCGCGACCGCTGAGGCCGTTTCCAATGGCTCTACCAGTTCCTACACCCATGAAACCAACCCGGCCGCGAGGGCGTTCGTGCGCGAGTCACTGCTGCGCCAGAGCCCGCCGGCCTATGCCGCCCATTGTGAGGCACTGGCGGCGGCCAGCGCGGTCGACCCGCGTGCGCTGCGCTGCCCGGTGCTGATTGTTACCGGCCGCGACGATCCGGTCACGCCGCCATCGATGGCGCAAAGCCTGGCCGACAAGGTGCCGGGCGCGCGCTTGCGCATTCTTGAGCGTTGCGGGCATTGGGCGCCGTTTGAATTTGTCACCGAGTGTCGCACCGAACTGCGTGAGTTTCTGTCGACCAGTACCCGATCAACAGGCTGAGTCAGGCCGACGCGAGACAAGCCGGAGCATTCCATGTCAGAAAGAACCGCCCCCCGCATCCTGTACAAAAACGTTCGCGTCCTCGACGGCAGCGGTGAGTTTCCGTTTTCGGGCGAAGTGATGGTTCAGGGCAACCGAATCAAGGACGTCGCGCGTGGCAGTAATCGCTTTCCGGGCAGTGGCCACGACCACGAGGTCATCGATGGCGGTGGTGCCACGCTGATGCCGGGACTTTGCGACGCCCACTGTCACTTCAGCTGGAACAATGCCGGCTCGCTCGAAGGCATCATGATGATGCCGCCCGAAGAGCACACGCTGGTCAGTGCCCGTACCGCCGCAATCTTGATCGACATGGGCTACACCATGTGTGTGGGCGCGGCCGCCGCCAAGGAACGGCTCGACGTTGTCATCCGCAACGCCATCAACAAAGGCGAATTGCCCGGGCCACGCTATCTGGCCAACGGCCCGGAAATCGCCACGCTGGGTGGACTGGGCGATACCTCGCCGCCACACCTGATGATTCCGGAAATGAATTTCGGCTGCGTGGTCTCCGGTCCCGAGGAAATGCGCGCGGCGGTGCGTCGCTTCATCAAGTTCGGCGTCGATCTGATCAAGCTGAACCTGTCGGGCGAGTCGATCACCGGCGTCGGCGCCGAAGAAACGCCGATGGCCGTGGAAGAAATTGAAATGGCGGTGCGGGAAGCCAAGGTGCGTGGCAAGCGCATCTGCGCGCATGCGCGCTCCGATCAGTCGGTACGCTACTGCCTCGATTACGGCATCGAGATCATCTATCACGCGTCTTATGCCAGTGACAGAACCATTGATGAACTCGCGGCCCGCAGCGACGAGTTTTTCGTGGCTCCTGGTCTTGCCTGGCTGCGCAACACCGGCTACCACGCGGCCGAATGGGGGCTGACACCAGAAGCGGCCGGTGCCATGGGTTATCACCGCGAACTGGAAGCGGCGATCGACACGATGCGCAAGATGAAAGCGGCCGGCATCCGCATCCTGCCCGGTGGCGACTACGGTTTTGCCTGGACGCCACACGGCACCAATGCCAACGACCTTGAGTATTTTGTCGACATGCTGGGCTTCAGCCCGATGGAGGCCATTGTTTCGGCCACCAAGCTGGGCGGGCAGATCATGGGTGCGCCCGATGAATTGGGTCAGATCAAACCCGGCTTTCTGGCGGACCTGATTCTGGTCGATGGCGATCCGGCCAGCGACGTACGGGTTCTGCAACGTCGCGAACGCATTCTGTCCGTCATGAAGGACGGCGTGTTCCATCGCCGCCCGCCTGTGCGTGGTGAGCGCATGCGGGCGGCCGCATGATGATGCCGGCCCGCCCCAAGCGCAGCGGATCGCGGAGGTCGCGATGAAGCACCCTGTACGCAACATCATCTGCTTGCTGTTGGCGGTTGCCTTGTTGTGGATGATTCTCGCCCCCTGGCCGCAAGCCCTGACCGACGCCATCGGCAGCAAGAAGCTGTTCGTCAGTGCCTTGTTCAATGGCGTAACGCTTGGCGGGCTCTACTTTCTGGTGGCCAGCGGCTTCACACTCGTGTTCGGGCTGATGCGAAATGTCAACCTGGCGCACGGTTCGCTCTATCTGCTGGGCGCTTATATTGGCTACGAAGCTGCCGAACTGACCGGCTCCTGGTATGCAGGTGTTGCCGCCGGCTGCCTGTCGATGGCGGTGGTCGGTGTGCTGTTGCAGACCCTGGTGTTCCGACGCATGGAAGGCGATGACTTGCGCCAGACCCTCGTCACGATCGGTATTTCCATCGTGCTTGCCGATCTGATGCTGGCCACCTGGACCGGCACCACTTATCAGTTCCAGCCGCCCGAATGGCTCTACGGCGCAACGCAACTGCCCATCGTTACCGGCTTTCGGTCCAATGGCAATGCGGTATTCATGAAGTACCCGACCTACCGGCTTGCCGTGCTGGTTGCGGCCATCGTCATCGGCGTGGCGCTTTGGGCCTTTTTGAACAAGAGTCGCGTAGGCATGATGATTCGCGCTGGCGTTGACGATCGCGAAATGTTGTCCGCCTCGGGCGTCAATGTGCAACTGGTGTTTGCCGCTGTCTTCGCCATAGGCGCCGGTCTGGCCGGCCTGGCCGGTGTCATCGGCGGCACCGCATTGTCCATCGCCCCGGGCGAGGATGTCCGTTACCTGCTGGCCTCGCTGGTGGTGGTCATTGTCGGCGGCATGGGTTCGGTCACCGGCGCCGCCATCGGGGCCTTGCTGATTGGCGTGGCTGAGAACATTGGCCTGGCCTACTTTCCCACCTACGGTGTGGTGTTGACCTTTGTCATCATGGTGGTGACCCTGGCCATCAGGCCGCAAGGCATCATGGGACGGGCGGCATGAGCGCAACTCCTGCAAGCACTCACCCCAGCCACCGCATGGGCTCCGGCGTGGTCACGCGCATTGCCGGCATGCATCCCGGCGCATGGCTGCTGGTGTTGCTGCTGCTGGTTTACCCGACCGTTGTTTCGCCGTTCTTTGCCTATCAGATCGGGGCCTACTCGCTGATTCTCGGCACGATTGCGCTGTCGTTGATGATGCTGGCCGGCTATGCTGGCATGGTTTCGCTGGCGCAGCTGACAGTGGCCGGGGTGGCCGGCTACATGGTGGCAATCTTCAGCGCCAACAACGCCGGCATTGGTCCGGAGTGGCCCTGGTTTGTGGTCGTGCCGCTGGCCATCCTGATCGGCTCGCTGGCCAGTGCGCTGATTGGCGCCATCTCGGTGCGCACCGAGGGCATCTACACAATCATGATTACGCTGGCAATCGCGGTAGCGTTTTTCTACTTCGTACGCCAGAACTACTCGATTTTCAATGGCTTCAGCGGCTTCAACGGCATTCAGGCCCCCGTCTTTCTGGGCGTGAACTGGCGCAATCCGATTCCTTTCTACTATCTGAGCCTGACCGTTGCGGCGGCGTTTTATCTGATGGTCGTCTACGCCCGCCATTCGACCTTCGGTCTGAGCATGCAGTCCATTCGCGACAACCCGCGCCGCGCCAGTGCACTTGGCTTCAATGTCAACGCCCATCGGATTGTTGCCTACTGGTTCGCCGGCATCATCGCCTCGACCGCCGGCGTGCTGTCGGTATGGTTCAACGGACGCATCTCGCCAGGCTCCATCGGTATCGATGTCGTCATCGACATTCTCGTGATTGCCGTGGTCGGTGGCCTGCGCCACCCCATCGGGCCGTTCATTGGTGCACTGCTGTTTGTGTTGCTTGAAAACTTCGCCATCGACCTGATTGACCGGGAACGCTTCAATACCGTGATCGGCCTGGTCTTCTTGCTGATCATCTTTTTCTCACCCGATGGCGTTCTGGGCCTTTGGCAGCGCATCAAACCCAGGCTTTTGCCGCGTACCACCCATCTTTAACACGTCTTGTAGCACCCCACGGAGGAGTAACAATGAAGTCGATAAAGAGAACGCTGATCAAAACGGCGCTTGCAGCCAGCATCGCCGCCACCTTGCCGTTAGCTTCCCAGGTCCATGCCCAGGACGCCATCAAGATGGGCGGTCTTGCCACGCTTGAAGGTGCCTTTGCTGCGCTTGGTGAGGACGGCATTCGCGGGATCAAACTGGCCCTTAAAGAGTTCAATTACGAAGCGGGCGGCAAGAAGATCGAACTGATCACCGCCTCATCGGATGCGTCACCCGACAGCGCCATTCGCGCCACCCGCAAACTGGTCGAGCAGGATGGCGTCGATCTGATGGTTGGTCCGTTGTCAGGTTCGGAAGGCATTGCGGTCAAGGACTATGCGAAGACCAAGCCCGACCTGACCTTCATCAACGGTGCCTCGGGCGCTCAGGACACCACCTTGCGTGACCCTGCCT
>CAXBNM010000254.1:0-6968 GCA_963976885.1 uncultured Burkholderiaceae bacterium | reverse complement strand
GACGGCGGCCATCAGATTGCGCCCGAAGCCGGCGGCTGGCAAGCCGTGAGCGCCCTCGCCCATGGCCCCGACGAGACGCCACCGCAGGCGCTGGATCAGGCCGGTCTCGATGCGCTCAAGGAGCGCTTCGTCGACACCACCCGGCGCGCCGAACGGCTCGGTTTTGACGCCGCCGAGCTGCACACCGCGCATGGCTATCTGCTGCACCAGTTTCTGTCGCCGGTTGCCAACCACCGCACCGACAAGTACGGCGGCTCGCTGGAAAACCGGATGCGCTGGCCGCTGGAAGTATTGCGGGCCATGCGTGAGGTCTGGCCGACCCACAAACCGCTGGGGGTGCGCCTGTCGGCCACCGACTGGGACGACAGCAGTTCGTGGACAATTGCCGAATCGGTCGTGTTTGCGCAGGCTTGCGAGGCGGCCGGTGCCGACTTCATCGATGTCTCCAGCGGCGGTGTCTCGGTCAATCAGAAAATCACGCTCGGGCCCGGCTACCAGGTAGGCTTTGCGCAAGCCATCCGCGCTGCGGTGAAGGTACCGGTGGTCGCGGTCGGCTTGATTACCGAACCGGCGCAGGCCGAAGCCATCGTCGCCGACGGTCAGGCCGACATGGTGGCGCTGGCCCGTGGGCTGCTCTACAACCCGCGCTGGGTCTGGCACGCCGCGCATGCACTGGGCGCCACCGTCGACGCGCCAGTGCAGTACTGGCGCAGCGAGCCTCGCGAAGCCCGCGGCCTGTTCAGCGAAGCCAGCACCAGCCAGCGCTGATTGCCGCCAAAAAAAGGGCGGCGCACGCTTGCGCGCCGCCGCCCCGGGATGATCGATGCCAGCGATGGCACGATCATCTGGCTTTGTCAGCCTCAGGCCTGACCGACCACCACGCCACTGGCGATCAGATCGGCCACTTCCTGCGCCGACAGGCCCAACACCTCACGCAAGACCTCCCCGGAGTGCTCGCCGAGCGACGGTGAGGGTCGGCGAATGCTGCCCGGCGTTTCGGACAGACGCACCGGCACACTGACCATTTCGACCGGACCGGCGCGCGGATGCTCGACGGCAACCATGGCTTCGCGAGCCCGGACTTGCGGGTGATCAACCACCTTGTCGATGGTGTTGATTGCTCCCAACGGGATGCCGGCGGCCAGGAAGGTTTTTTCCCAGTGCTCGAAGGGCTGCTTGAGGAATTCGCCCTGCAGAATTTCAATCAGTTCATCGCGATGCAGGTTGCGATTGGCATTGCCCTGGAAACGCGCGTCTTCGAGCAACTCGGGGCGGCCGATCAGCGGGCAAAACAGTTTCCACAGCTTTTCGCTGCCAACAGCCAGCGCGATGTCGCGAGTGGCGGTACGGAACACCTGATAAGGCAACAAGGCCTTGTAGGCAGTGCCCATCGGCGTGGGCACTTCGCCGTCGGCCTGGAAGGTGCTGATCATCACGTTGAGCAGTGACAACTGGCCTTCCAGCATCGACATGTCGACGTACTGCCCCTTGCCGGTCTGATCCTTGACGCGCAGCCCCATCATGATGCCGTAGGCGGCATACATGCCGGCGGCCAGATCGGCGATGCTGATGCCACAGCGCGAGCCACCGGAATCGGGTTCGCCGGTAATGCTGATCATGCCGCTTTCGGCCTGCACGACCAGATCGAGCGCGGCGCGATCACGATACGGACCGTCCTGGCCGAAGCCGGAAATCGAGCAATAAACAATGCCCGGATTGCGCTCACGCACCACGTCGTAGCCGAGACCAAGTTTGCTCAGCGCGCCAACCCGGAAGTTCTCCAGCACGACGTCGCATTTCTCGACCAGTTTCAGGCACAGCTCGCGCCCGGCATCGGTTTTCAGATCAATTGAAATGCCGCGCTTGTTCCGGTGCAGGGAGACGAAATACGAGTTTTCGCCGCCCGGCAAGGGCACACCCCAGGCACGGGCGATGTCGCCGGCGCCAGGCGTTTCGAGTTTGATCACGTCAGCGCCGTAATCGGCAAGCATGGTCGAGCAATGGGGTCCGGCCAGAGCGTGGGAAAAATCCAGAACGCGCAGCCCTTCAAGTGGTGTTTTCATGCGGGAAGAGATGTCTCGTGAAAGTTGTGGAAAACAAAGACCGGGCAATGGCGGCCGCAATCGCAGCCGCGACAACGCGCCAGTCAGGTATTGAGCAACAGCACAACGCCGGCCATTACCAGGCTGATGCCAGTGGCTTCAGCGGCACTTGTATGTTGCGAAAACAGACGGCGCGATACCACCTGGGCCATCAGGACTTCGATCAGCGCCAGTGTGCGCACCCGCGAGACGGTTTCGACAGCAAAGGCCAGGAACCAGAACTGCGAACCCAGTGCCCCCACGAAACCGGCCAGAAGCGACGGGCGCCAGGCCTGCAGAATAGCGACCAGCGTCTTGCGATCCCGCCACAGCAACCAAGCGCTGATGAGGGCCGATTGCAGCAACAGGCCGCAAACCAGTACCGTCGTCGCGCGCACATAAAAAGCACCGTCACCGAGCGAGAGGATAGCACCACGGAAGCCGACCGACGATAAAGCGAACAGACCTCCTGCCCCTATGCCAACCAGCAAGGGCCACCAGCGATCGCGCGGTCGCTGCGCACCGCTGCTGACGGCAGGCCACGACATCAGAATGACGCCGCAGGTGGCGACGACGACGGCCACAATACCGAACAGACCGATGCGCTCGCCCAGGAAGGCCGCGCCGAACACGGCCACCTGCAAGGGCTCGGTCTTGATGGCGGCGGTGGTCACTACAAATGAGCGCATCCGCATCGCACTGAGCATCCAGCCGGTGGCAAAGATCTGACTGAGACTGCCGAACAGCAACCAGCCGATGAAAGCCCAGTCGAAATCGAGCGCCGGCATGTCCACCGTGAAACGCATGATCAGCCAGAACAACAGCGCAAACGGCAGCCCGAAAAGAAATCGCACATGGGTGGCGCCGATGGTGCCGAGCGACTCGGTCAGGCCGCGCTGCATCGCATTGCGCGCGGTCTGACTGAAGGCGCCGCCCAGGGTAAAGACGATCCAGAGCCAACTCGGTATTGCCTCAATCATTACAGCGCTTCAACCATTGATTATTTTCAGGCCGAGCGCCGCCGCGGCAATGGATCCGACCAGATGCAGAAAGCTGTGCCCGAGGGCCCAGGCGAAGTGGCCGCGGGCGATCATCATCACCGCTTCGAGCGAAAAAGTTGAGAATGTCGTCAGTGCGCCAAGAAACCCGGTGACGATGGCCAGCCGCCAGATGGGATCGAGTCCGGGCGTGCGTTCAAGCAAGCCCACCGCAAGGCCGACCAGCAAGCCACCCAGCAAATTGGCCACCAGAGTGCCCAACGGCAATGCGTGATGCTGCGGATTGAGCCATATGCTCAGGCCGTAACGTGCCCAGGCACCCAGCGCTGCGCCCAGCCCGATGGCAAGGAAAGCGGGCAAGCCCAGCGCGGCAGTCATTGGCCGCTCTTCAAGACTGCTGGCGCCAGCGCTGTGCCGCGTCTTCGTCCGTGTCGCGGGCCGCCACCCAGCGTTGCCCCTCGGCGGTGGTTTCCTTTTTCCAGAACGGTGCGCGGGTTTTCAGAAAGTCCATGATGAACTCGCAGGCCTTGAAGGCTTCGCCCCGGTGCGCCGAGGTGACGACGACAAGCACGATCTGATCGAGCGGCGCCAGAGGCCCGACCCGATGCACGACGGAAGCGCCAAGCAGATCAAAGGTATCGAAGGCCTCGTGACAGATTTCAGTGAGCGCTTTCTCGGTCATGCCCGGATAGTGCTCGAGCGTCATCGTCGAGACGCCGGAGCCTTCGTTCATTTCGCGCACCGTGCCCACAAATGCGGTGACGGCGCCGACGCCGGCATCGCCGCCTCGCACCGCCTGCACTTCGGTCGACAGATCAAAGTCGGCCGTCTGTACGCGGACACTGATATTGCGCGCGGACTTGCTTGCGTCCATGGCCTCAGCCTCCGGTGACGGGCGGAAAGAACGCCACCTCGGCGGCCTCGGTCAACACGGTGTCGGCCTCGGCCAGATTCTGATTGACGGCCACGCGGACGGCGCGCTCAGCGCCGAGCGCTTGCGTCCAGGGGCCGCCCCGCTCGCTCAGCCATTGCCGCAGCTGCGCCACGGTAGTGACGTCGGCCGGCAATTCGACGGCTTCCTGCTGGGTTTGCAAGGCCTCGCGCAGGCTGGCAAAAAACAAGAGATTGATCTGCATGTCAGCTCATCAACTCCGCAAAGGGCAAAAAGCGCACGGTCTGCCCTGGTTCGATGGCCCCACCGGGTGGGTTGTCGATCAGGCCGTGCGCCCAGACCGTCGAGGTCAGCACCGCTGAACTCTGATTGGGGAACAATTCGAGCCGGCCGGCGTCGTTGATGCGCGCGCGCAGGAACTCGCGACGCCGATCGGGTCGGGGCAATGTGAAATCGGCCGTCAGACTGACCGCGCGAACGCCTGTTTCGGTAGCGCCGGCCAGGCGCAGCAACAACGGGCGCACCAGCAACAGAAAGGTCACAAAGCTCGACACCGGGTTGCCCGGCAAGCCGACGAAATGAGCCACGCCGGCGCTTTCGCGGCGGATCTGTCCATAGGCAAAGGGCTTGCCCGGCTTGATGTTCAGTTGCCACAGGCGCAACTCGCCCTCGGCCTCGACCGCCGGCTTGACGTGATCTTCTTCGCCGACCGAAACACCACCCGAGGTAACGATCAGGTCGTTATCGGCGGCGGCCGCACGCAAAGCCTGGCGGGTCGCGTCCAGCGAATCGGCCACGATGCCCAGGTCGGTGACGTCGCAGCCCAGTTCACGCAACAGGCTGACCAGCATGAAACGGTTGCTGTTATAGATGGCCCCCGGGCGCAGCGGCTCACCCGGCATGACGAGTTCATCACCGGTAAAGAAGCAGGCCACGCGCAAACGGCGGCGTACCTGCAACTCGGGCAGACCCACCGATGCCGCCAGCCCGATCGCTTGCGCACTCAGACGCGTACCAGCGGGCAGAATCACGCTGTCGGCAGCAATGTCTTCACCGCACTGGCGCACCCATGCGCCGGCCGTCGGCGCGCTTCCCAGCGTGATGGTGTCACCATCGACGGTCACATCTTCCTGCGCGATGACCGCGTCAGCATCGGCGGGAATACCGGCGCCGGTGAAGATGCGGGCCGCGGTGCCGCGGGCCAGCGGCGTGCCGACCTGGCCGGCAGGAATACGCTGCGAAACGGTCAGCTTTGCGCCATCGGACACATCGGCCGCCCGCACCACATAGCCGTCCATCTGCGAGTTGTCCATGGGCGGCACGTTGATGGCCGAGCGCACATCTTGCGCCAGCACCCGGCCGGCGGCATCCATCGTGTTGACGGTTTCGGTGTCGCTGACGGCGCCAATCAGGCCCAGCAACTCTTCAAGGGCCGGCTCAAGCGGCCGAAGTTCTTTCGACATGATCTGAATCCAGGAACTTCAGAATGAATTCGGCAACAGCATCCGGATCGTTCAGATCGACCTGCGGCAGGTCGGTCTCGAGGGCGCTGTCGGTGGCAATACCCACAATGTTACCGTCCGCGGGCCAAAGCATCGGTTTACCTGCACTGGCCCGATAAACCTCCAGTTTCGGGATGGCGGCGTGCTTGTAGCCTTCCACCAGAATCAGGTCGCAGGGGCTGAGATGTGCAATCTGCTCGGCAAGGCTCGGTTCGGGCGCCCCGTTCAGTTCGTGCATCAGCACCCAGCGCTGGCCCGACGAGATCAGCACCTCGGCGGCGCCAGCCTCACGGTGGCGCCAGGAGTCTTTGCCGGGTCGGTCGATATCGAACGAATGATGAGCATGCTTGATGAGCGCCACTTTGCGGCCATCGGCCACAAAGCGCGGGATCAGTTGCTCAATCAGGGTCGTTTTGCCAGCACCGGAGTAACCGGCAAATCCGAAAACCCGGTTGGCGGTCACGACTGATCCGTACGACTGGCAATGAAGGCTTTGAGGGCGGGCACCGAACGCGGCAACCAGGTGTAGCGCTGCGCCGCTTCGGCAAGCCCACGGACCCGATCGGGTACCGGTGCCGCCAGGCCAAGCGCCTCCTGAATGCTGTCGGCAAACTTCACCGGCAACGCGGTTTCCAGGCAGATCATCGGCACACCGTCTTCGCGGTATTGCTCGGCCACGTACAAGCCATCGGCCGTATGGGTATCGACGATGGTGTCAAAGCGCTGATGGATGCGGCGAATCGTTTCCAGCCGGTTCTGATGGGTGCTGGCACCGGAAACGAAGCCGTACTCGTGCAACCGGGCAAACGCCGGGCTGTCCGACAGATCGAAGGCCGATTCACGGCCGAGTTGCTGCCACAACTGCGCCAGCGCCGCCGGATCACGACCGAGCAGATCGAAAACAAAGCGCTCGAAATTGGAGGCCTTGCTGATATCCATCGACGGGCTGGAGGTGGCGAAGGTTTCGCTGCGTCCGCGCACCCGGTAGATGCCGGTGCGGAAGAACTCGTCGAGCACGTTGTTTTCGTTGGTGGCAACGACCAGACGACGAATTGGCAGACCCATCATGCGTGCGATATGGCCGGCCAGCACATTGCCGAAGTTGCCACTGGGCACCGCAAACGAAACCTGTTGATCGTCGGATTCAGTGGCCGCAAACCAGGCCTTGAAGTAATAGACGACCTGGGCCACCACGCGGGCCCAGTTGATTGAATTGACCGCACCAATCTGGTGATTGCGTTTGAATTCGAGGTCTTCGGATACGGCCTTGACCATGTCCTGGCAATCGTCGAACACGCCGTCGACCGCGATATTGAAAATATTGGGCTCGTTGAGCGAAAACATCTGCGCGCGCTGAAACGCACTCATGCGGCCGTGGGGCGACAACATGAATACCCGCACGCCACGGCGCCCGCGCATCGCGTATTCGGCGGCGCTGCCGGTGTCGCCGGAGGTGGCGCCCAGAATGTTCAGCTCCTGATTGCGCTGCGCCAGC
>CAXBNM010000253.1:0-7070 GCA_963976885.1 uncultured Burkholderiaceae bacterium | reverse complement strand
GCCCCTGGTCGGATCGAATGTGGGCTGATTCGCCACATTCAGGGACTCACTCCCGAACTGGGGTCTTTTCAGCCCGCGCACTACACTAGAGGGCTGACGACCGATTCGGTCCTGTTCCACCCATGCCAAGCAACTGAGACACAGCCATGAGCCAGCCCCCCGCCCCCACCGCCCCTACAGCCACCATCGATCCGGCCCAGCTCGCCGCGCTCCGACAAAGCCTGCAGCAGGCCTTTGAAGGTCGGATGCTGACCGACGACGATGACATGGTCCCGTTCCTGTCCGACTGGCGCGGCCGCTACCATGGCCGGGCGCTGGCGGTTACGCAGCCCGACGATGCCGAGCAGGTACGCAAGGTCGTGCAATGGTGTATCGACAACGACTTCCGGATCGTTCCCCAGGGCGGCAATACCGGCCTGGCCGGTGGCGCCACCCCCGACGCCAGCGAACGTAACGTCATCATTTCGCTGGCCCGGATGCGCTCGGTGCGCGCCATCGACCCGATCAACAATACGATAACCGTCGACGCCGGCTGCACGCTGCTCGAAGTCAAAGAGGCAGCCGCCAAAGCCAAGCGCCTGTTCCCGCTCACCCTGCCCTCGGAAGGCAGCTGCACCATTGGCGGCAACCTGTCGACCAATGCCGGCGGTTGCGGCGTGTTGCGTTATGGCAATGCGCGTGAGCTGTGTCTCGGTCTTGAAGTCGTTACCCCGGCCGCCGAAATCTGGGGCGGCTTGCGCGGCCTGCGCAAAGACAACACCGGCTACGACTTGCGCGATCTGTTCGTCGGTGCCGAAGGCACGCTGGGCATTGTTACCGGCGCCACACTCAAGCTGCACCCCGAGCCGGTGGTCACACTGACCGCGCTGGCCGCTCTGGAAAGCCCTCGCCACGCCCTCAAACTGCTGGAACTGGCGCAGAAACATTTGTCGGCCAGCTTGACCGCGTTTGAGATGATTGCTGACATCTGCATCGATTTCGTGGCCCGTCATCATCCCGAGTGCCCGCGACCATTCGCCGAGCCCAGCCCGTATTACGTGCTGCTCGAATGCTCGGATGCCGAAAGCCAGGAGCATGCAACCGAGCGCTTTGAAACCTTGCTCAATGAAGCGCTAGAGACGGAACTCATCACGGACGCGGTGATTTCCGATTCGCTGGCCCGCACCAAGGCATTGTGGGCACTGCGTGAAAACATCTCGGAAGCGCAGGCCGCCGTGGGCAAGAACATCAAGCACGACATTTCGGTGCCGATCTCACAGATCGGCGACTTCGTCGAACAAACCAATGCCGAACTGGAAGCCGCGTTCCCCGGTATTCGGATGGTGGTGTTCGGCCACCTCGGCGACGGCAATCTGCACTACAACGTGTCGCCGCCGGCCGAGCGCGAAGGGCCGGCCTTTGAAGAGGAGTTCCTGGCCCTGCAACCGGAAATGAACCGCATCACTCATGACGCAGTGGTTCGCTTTGGGGGCTCGATTTCAGCCGAGCACGGTTTGGGTGTGTTGCGCCGTGATGAATCCGCGCGCTACAAGTCAGCGACCGAACTGCGGCTGATGAAGGCAGTGAAAGCGGCTATTGACCCGGACGGACGCATGAATCCGGGCAAGGTGTTGCCGCCGTCTGCTGCAGCCTGAAGAACTACAAGCGCGCGGCGCCCAGGACCGCAGACTCGGTCCGCGCCGGTAGCGGCGTGCGCACCGGCGGCTGCTCGGCCCCGGTGTGCATCGACACCACCGGCGGGCGGCCCGCCTTCAGAAATTTGGTAATGGCGTGAATCACCTGATGAACGGCTGCCAGTTCATCGGGATGGCGTGAGCGCAACTTGAAATTGAGCAGACACTGGCGCTGCAGACTGCGAATACTGACGGTCAGCTCGCCCCGTATCAGCGTAAACAAATGACCGCGCTCGCCGTCTTCACGAGGCTGATTGATGTTGGGGCCGGCGGGTAACAAACCGGCTTCAAGCAAGGCGTGATGGGTGGCAAAGATCAATGCGTTCGGTGAGCGCAGACTGGGCATGGAGGCAGTACAGCTTGCCCATAACGCAGAAACCACTACTTCTCTGGAACTTGTTGTCATTGCTTTCGATCCGGCGCCAGACCCGGCATTCCTGGCTGCAACATTAGAACGCACTACAAACACTCCTGAAAGAACCTGACCAACACTACGGCAAACCCCGTGCCTGCGCCGTTAGCGTGTGTTACCAGTTGCTGCTGTCGTTCAGACCACCTACCTTGAAGCGGCCAGAGATTCGTCGCCAAACCCGTCGTATTCCCACCGACGCCAGGCTTTAAGTACTTTGTTCGGATATTTGGCGCGACCCAGGGATCCGTTATAACGACCCAGGGCGCGAAAAAGATTACCGTTCTCGCGGTCAATGTAATGACGCAAAATGGTGCAGCCGTAGCGCAGATTGGTGCGTGCATCGAACAGCGCCGACGCATCACCGTCGCCAATCAGGTCAACCCAGAACGGCATCACCTGCATGTAGCCACGCGCCCCGGCACTCGAGATGGCATAGCGACGAAAATTGCTTTCAACCTGAATCAAACCAAGCACCATGTGTGGGTCGAGACCGGCGCGCTGCGCCTCGTAACGAACGGTCAGCAAAAACTCCGTGCGCTCGCGCTCGGTGGGCTTCCAGCGCTGCGGCAGGCGAGCGCCCATCTTGCTGAGCCAGTCGGCCTTTTGCGCGTCGGAATCAAAAACGGGTTGCGGGCGCTGCATATCGCGCAACGACACGGCCAGCAGACTTTGCACCGACGCGGCCAGCGGCTCATAGCGTTGCTCGCCGGCCCATGCGTCGTGAGCGCCAGTCCATAGGACCAGCACTACGACCCATTGGCCGACCGGGCGGATGAAACGCGAGAACATAAGGTAAGCATAGCGCTGCCGGACCAGCGACAAAACCGACACAAGTCTTGCGGTGTCGACACGACGACAAACGGCCATACGTAGTCGGGTCAATAGCTGACGCCATGCGTGGCGCAAACGCAGATTGCGCCCATCAGGAGGATCGGGCCGGCGGCTCAGAGAACGCGTGACAGGCCTGGCCGGTGCGAAGCCGCAGTGTGAAACCGCGGCACGTCGTAGCTGGGTTCCTGCCAGGGCGGCCATTGATGACGACAGGACTGCACGCGTTGCGCGCAGCCCTGCCGTGAAGCGGTCAGTTGCAAAGGTCTGACCGCATCGGGCAGCAGCAGATGAACATTACGCCGGCACGCCTCAAATGGAGCATGCTTCAGTGTGATCACCGTCGCCGGCCCGATGACGCTCAGGATTTGGCGCCCACCGCTGCGACCACCGCCTCAAGCACGGCGTCGATATCGAGCGACTCATTCGACATATCGGCGCGCCGCACCATTTCGACCTTGCCTTCGGCCAGACCGCGATCACCGACATTGATACGAATCGGCACACCGATCAGTTCCCAGTCGGCAAACATCACGCCGGGCCGTTCGCCACGGTCATCGAGAATGACATCGATGCCTTTGGCCAGACAAGCCTCGTAGAGCTTGGTGGCGGCCTCCCGCACCGGCTCGGATTTGGCCCAGCCCAGACCGCAGATGGCAACATCGAACGGCGCAATACCAAGCGGCCAGATGATGCCGCGATCGTCATGGTTCTGTTCGATGGCAGCGCCCAGCAAACGCGTCACGCCGATGCCGTAGCAACCCATTTCAAACGGTTTGGGCTTGCCATCGGTATCGATGAAGGTTGCATTCATCGCCTCGGAATACTTGGTGCCGAGATAGAACACATGACCCACTTCGATTCCGCGCTGAATGGACAGCACCCCTTTGCCATCGGGTGACAGGTCGCCGGGCACCACGTTGCGAATGTCAGCCACGATCACATCGGTGTCGGCCCCGGCCTGCTCGGCCGGCACCGGCTCGGGCAGATCGCGGCCGAATTTCACGCCGGTCAGGTGGACGTCTTTCTCGTTGGCGCCGCACACGAAATCACTCATGGCCGCAACCGTCCGGTCGACAACGATGCGCAGCGGACCGGGCGCGCCGATCGGACCGAGATATCCGGGCGGCGTGCCAAAGGTGGTGACGATTTCAGCCTCGGTGGCAAACCGGAAACCGGCCAGACCCGGCACCTTGCCCGCCTTGATTTCATTCAGGCTGTGGTCGCCGCGCACGATCAGCAACCAGATGGTGGCCGACCCGGTTTCTCCTTCGGCCGGGTCAACAGCCAGCACCAGCGACTTGACCGTCTTTTCAAGTGGCAGCTTCAGAAAGGCCGCCACATCTTCGCAGCGCGCCTGGCCCGGTGTGGGCGTGTGTACCAGGGGCTCGGTAGCCGGGCCTCGCGGCGCCGCCGGTGCTACCGCCTCGGCCAGTTCGACGTTGGCCGCGTAATCGGAGTCGGGGCAATAGGCAATCGCGTCTTCGCCGGTATCGGCGATGACCTGAAACTCATGACGGGCCGAGCCGCCGATCGCGCCGGTATCGGCGGCCACCGGCCGGAACTGCAAGCCGAGCCGATCGAAGATGCGGATGTAGGCATCGAACATCTTCTGATAGCTGATCAGTGCTGCTTCCTTGTCACGATCGAAAGAATACGCGTCCTTCATCGTGAACTCGCGACCGCGCATGATGCCAAAGCGGGGACGCCGCTCATCGCGGAATTTGGTCTGGATGTGATACAGATTCTTCGGCAACTGCTTGTAACTGCGCAGATCCTGGCGAGCGATATCGGTGACCACCTCTTCGGAGGTCGGCTGCACGATGAAATCGCGATTGTGCCGGTCACGAATGCGCAGCAACTCGGGCCCATAGGCCGAAAAGCGCCCCGACTCTTCCCACAATTCGGCCGGCTGGATGAGCGGCATCAGCAATTCGACCGCTCCGGCGCGGTTCATCTCTTCGCGAATGATGTTCTCAATACGGCGGATAACGCGCAACCCGAAGGGCATATAGGTGTAAATGCCCCCGGCAAGCCGTTTGATGAACCCCGCCCGGGCCATCAGTTGATGGCTGATGACCTCCGCGTCGGCGGGCGCCTCTTTCAGGGTGGCGAAGTGAAATTGACTGGCCTTCATGAAATACGGTTCCGAATTAAAAATATATTAGAGGGGTCGGCGGCACCGTGCGGGCGCCGGAAAATTGGCCGTTGGTTCGCAGGATCGAGCCCTGACCGATATAATGTCCAGCAGTTTAAGTGATTAGGGGACCAGCCATGCTCGATAGAGACGGCTTTCGTCCCAATGTCGGAATCATTCTGGCCAATGAGAGAAACGAGGTCTTCTGGGGCAAGCGTATTCGTGAACATGCCTGGCAGTTCCCGCAAGGTGGTATCAAGCGGGGTGAATCGCCAGAGCAGGCCATGTATCGCGAGCTTGAGGAAGAAGTGGGGTTACACGATACCCACGTCGAGATTGTCGGTCGAACCCGGAGCTGGCTGCGGTATGAAGTACCGGAGCGGTGGGTAAGGCGCGAGTGGCGCGGTCATTACCGGGGTCAGAAGCAGATCTGGTTTCTCCTGCGACTGACCGGGCGCGATACCGACATCGACCTGCGGGCCTCCGGACATCCGGAATTCGATGCCTGGCGTTGGAACAGTTATTGGGTGCCATTGGATGCAGTTATCGAGTTCAAACGAGATGTTTACAAGAAGGCTTTGGGTGAACTTGCTGCACTGCTTTTTCCCGACGGCATTACTGGAGCAAACGGAATGCGTCACCCGGCAGGTGCGTCACTGCCCGCCCGTGATCAGTCCGAAACCTGAATACCGGCGCCGCCATGCGGCGCTGGTATTCATTCTGGCCACCAGTTTTTCGGCTGGGGTGCAGGCCCAGATGGTCGAAAAGCTTGAGCCCCGCGTACGCTCAGGCGCCAAACCAGACGCCGCAGCCGCCTCTGACGCCGACCAGCCACGGCTCGAAGCGCCCGCCGACATGCCGGCATTGGTGGATTTCGACGCCATGACGCCGTTCGAAACCGACGGCACCTCACCCAATACCTTTGCCATCGACCCGGCTTCAATCAGCTTGCAGCCGCACTACGCGCTGGCCACCATCGCCGCCCGCAGCCTCAGCGGTGCCGTCACCACCGGCCACTACGGCTTTGCCTGCCAGCATCTGCAATATCGGCTGCTGGCGTATCCGGGCATGGATGGCCAATGGCGACGCTCCAGCAACCGGGTCCAATGGCGCGATCTGCACGACGGCAACACGCACAACCGACAGTTTCGCGCCGTCTACAACGCGGTATGCAGGCTGGGCGGTCACTCCGCGCCCTCCACCAGCGATGTGATGCGTCATCTGAGCGAAGGCCGGCGCCAGCCGGCGGGTTGATCGACTCGCCAGCCGGCTGACCAGCCGGATCCACGCTGGCGGCGCCTCGACCGGCGCATGTCTGCTAGTCTTGCGCACGGCAGGCCAGCCTGCTGAAACCAAAAAACCTCTCCTTCGACCCCAATTCGAGCTGCTGCCGCTATGAGCAACCGACCTGCCGTCCTGTTGATGGCTCCGCTGTACGAACCCATCGAGCAAGCGCTGCAAGCGCAATTTGACTGTCTGCGCCTGCCCGAGCCCCCCGCCCGCCAGGCCTTTCTCGCGTCGGTAGCCGACCGGGTTACCGCCGTCGCCACCCATGCCACGGTGGGCATCGACCGGGCCACGATAGAAGCGCTGCCCAAGCTGAAAGTTGTTTCCAACTTCGGGGTCGGCATCGACACCACCGATCTGGCTGCTTGCAATGAGCACGGCGTGACCGTCTGCAATACCCCCGATGTGCTGACCGAAGAAGTGGCCGACATGGCCCTCGGGCTGACGCTGGCCGCGGTGCGACAGATTCCGCAGGGCGACCACTACGTGCGCACCGGGCAATGGTTGCGCGCCGCCATGCCGCTGACGCAATCGATGCAAGGCCGACGGGTCGGCATCGTCGGCCTGGGCCGGATTGGCCGGGCCATTGCCATCCGCTGCGCCGCGTTCAACACTGAGATCGGCTACTACGGCCCCAACCGCAAAGACGATGTCAGCTACCGCTACTTTGACAATGTGACCGAACTGGCGCAGTGGTCAGACATTCTGATTGCCGCCTGCCCGGGTGGGCCGG
>CAXBNM010000252.1:0-7070 GCA_963976885.1 uncultured Burkholderiaceae bacterium | reverse complement strand
TGGGCTCATTGGCGTCCTGACCGACATTGGTCCGGCGCAGCGCAAACGTGACGATCTCGGCGCCGCTCTCTTCAATGGCTGAGCGGGTTTCATCGAAATCCTTGTATTTGCCGGTTCCGATCAGCAGGCGCGACTGGAAAGTGTGTGGGCCAACGGCCCAGGAATCTTTGGTGGTCATGGCAATACTCGGATAAGAGGCTTGAACGGGCAAGCGGCGCAGCCGCCGCAACCAGGTCGGGCTCAGTATTTTAGAGGACGCGGCCGAAGCTGGCATCGCCAGCCTTGGCAGTCAAAAACGGCTCGGTTAACCGCCACCGACCGCGACGACGATTTCGAACTTGTCGCCGTCGTGCAGCGGTGCCGTTGGATGGGCCGATTTGGGAACGATTTGGCCGTTTTGCTCAACTGCCAGCCGCTTGCCGGTCAGGTCGAGCATGGCCAGAAGATCGACCAGCTTGAAGCCTGGCTCGACGGTATGGGTTTGTCCGTTGACGGTAATCGTGATCATGGCGAAATTGTCGCACGGATGTGGGCAGGTTGCTCTGCTGCGCGCGAGGGTTCAGGTATTCGCAAGACTAATGCGGCCTGACTGTCCGGCGGACTGGTATCTGTCTGTAGACGTAGCGTGAATGTCTGTGGCCACGGAGCGGGTGGGCAAATGTTCACCGGGGCAGAGTTTAGAGGTAACCTGGTGGGGTGTTGCCGGTTACTAGAACGCATGAAAGCAGTCTTTACCACCCGAGTCAGTCCCGATTACGATGACCTTCCTGAGCATCGTTATCACTTCCCGAGGACGTATCTCAATCAAGTCAGCGCTGCGATCGGGGATTGGATTGTTTATTACGAACCGAGACGACTAAGCAGTCTTGATACCAGCGCAAGCGGTCGCCAGGCGTATTTTGCCATTGCCCGCGTTGACTCAGTCGTGCCTGATCCTGCACGACCGGATCACTTCTATGCGTTGATGTCCGACTATCTGCCGTTCTTTGAACCGATTCCATTCAAGCGAGCAAATACAACCTATGAATCGGCACTGCAAAAGCCTGATCGTTCGACCAATAAGGGCGCGTTCGGGAGGGCTGTGCGGACAGTACCTGATGCCGAATTCAATCGGATATGCGAGGCTGGCTTTGCGCATGTCATGGGTTTGCAGGTTCGGCACCGGCCTGGCGCAGATGTGCCGGAAGAGCCCTACCCACCATTGCCGATCTTCGGCCGCGATGTGGACCATGCCGAGTTTGAGGTAGATCGTCCTATCGTTCGTCAGGTTGTTGCACGCCCCTTTCGCGACCGGGCTTTTGCTGCCGCTGTAAAGGCTGCCTATCAGGACACCTGTGCAGTGTCTGGTCTGAAGATCATCAACGGAGGTGGTCGTTCAGAAGTGCAGGCGGCGCATATCCGGCCTGTTGCTGACAATGGACCGGATAGCGTCAGAAACGGTCTCGCGTTATCGGCTACTGTGCACTGGATGTTCGACCGCGGGCTGCTAGCCATCGACGACGATTTTTCGATTCTTTTGAACAAGACGAAAGTGCCGCCAGCATTCGATGCTTTCGTGCGTAACAGGGATCGGATCGCGGTTCCGAAACGCGTCGACCTGCGGCCTCATTCGGAGTTTTTGCGTTATCACCGGGAGAACGTCTTTAAAGGTTGATAGTCCGGCGGGCTGTTTATTCGGTCATCCGCTGCGGCAACCATGTTGCCAGTTCGGGCACGGTAATCAGCAACACCACCATAAGCACCATCACGATAAAGAAGGGCAGAGCGGCGCGGGCCAGATAGATCAGGTCTTTGCCGGTCAGTGACTGAATGACGAACAGGTTCAGGCCGATGGGCGGGGTGATCTGCGACATTTCGACGACGACAACAATGTAGATGCCGAACCAGATCAGGTCGATGCCGGCCTGTTCGACCATTGGCATGATGACGGCGACGGTCAGGACGACGATGGAGATGCCGTCCAGAAAGCAGCCGAGTACGGCAAAGAAAACGGTCAGCGCCACCAGCAGCATCACGGGTGACAATTCCATCTGCCCGATCCAGGCGGCCAGTTCGCGCGGGATGCCGGTAAAGCCCATTGCAACCGACAGAAACGCGGCGCCAGCCAGAATGAAGGCGATCATGCACGAGGTGCTGGTGGCTCCCATCAGGCTGCTTTGAAAGGTCTTCCAGCTCAGTGAGCCGGTGACCCAGCTCAGCAGCAGCGCGCCTGCTACGCCGACCAGCCGCTTCGGTGGCGGTGGCAATGCCGGCATAGATCGAGCCGATGACGCCGACGATCAGCAACACGATGGGCAGTAGATTGCCGGTCGCGCGGATGCGCTGCCCGAGACTCATGCTGGCTTCGGGCGGCGGCACCTTGGCCGGATTGAGCAACGACCAGACGATTATCGTGCCCATGAACAGACAGACCAGTACGGCCCCGGGAATGACGCCGGCAATGAACAAGCGGCTGATCGAGACGTCGGCAGCAACGCCGTAGACGATCAGGATGATTGATGGCGGAATCAGCAGGCCGAGGGTGGCCGAGCCGGCAAGCGTGCCCAGCACCATGCGCTCGTCATAGCCGCGTTTGGCCAGTTCGGGAATGGTGATGCGGCCGATGGTGGCCGTGGTGGCCGCCGATGAGCCTGATACGGCCGCAAAGATGCCGCAGCCCACGACATTGACATGCATGAGCCGGCCCGGAATGCCATTCATCCAGGGCGCGAGTCCTTTGAACATGTCTTCGGCCAGACGGGTGCGAAACAGGATTTCGCCCATCCAGATGAACAGCGGCAGTGCGGTCAGCGACCATGACCAGGATTGGCCCCAACTTGTGGTGGCCATGATGGAGCCGGCCGGCGAAGAGGAAAACACCGAGATGGCCAGCAGGCCAACCGCAAACAAGGACATGCCGACCCAAAAGCCCGTGGCCAGCAACAACAACAGTACTACGCCAAGGAAGGCGCCGAGAAGTCCGATATCCATGTTGTCAGGCCTGATTTGCGGTGCTGGTGGCGCTGTCGGCGAGAGGAGCCTGCGCGTTGGTCAGATAGACAGGATCGAGGCCGCGCAACAGGCGGCTCATATCGACGGCAAAAGCGAGTGTCAGCATGGCAATGCCGATCAACATGCCCGATTGCGGAATCCAGAGGGGAATCGGCACCAGCCCCTGCGTGAGATCGCCAAAGCTGACCGAGAACCAGACCATTTCGGCGGTGAACCAGGTCAGGTAGGCGCTCAGGGCCAGGCCGCCGGTAACGCACAAAACTTCGGTGAGGCGCCGCCGGCCGGGCGGCAAGCAGTCTATCAACAAAGTGACCCGGATATGGCTGCTCTGGCGCATTGCATACGAGAGCGCCAGGAAAGACGACGCCGACAAACAATAGCCGGCGAACTCATCGGCCGATGGAATGGCAATGCCAAGCAATCGACCGATGACTTGCGCCAGTACCAACACGCAAATGCCGACCAGAAAAATCGCTGCCAAACCACCGCAGGCGAGAAACAGTTTATCCAGCAATTTTTCCATGCGTCAGCGTGCTCAATGATTTACTGCTGGTAGGCTTTGAGAAGTTTGGCACCGTCTTCGCCGGCACTCTTTTCCCAGTCGGCGGCCAGCTTGGCGCCAATTTCCTTCAACTGGCTGACCAGCTTGTCCGAGCCTTTCGCTACCGTCATGCCGCCGGCGGCCAGATCCTTGTTGCTCGATTCGGCAATTTCTTCGCTCATGGCCCAGCCGCGCTCTTCGGCGGCTTTGGCGGCCTCTTCAACGGCAGCCCGCTCTGCGTCAGAGAGTTTGCGCCAGGCTCGTTCGTTGACGAAGATCATGTTCTTGGGCATCCAGGCATTCAGATCGTAGAAATACTTGGAGAAATCCCAGGCCTTGGTACGCAAACCCGTGGCACCCGAGGTAACCATTGCATCAACGACGCCGGTCGAAAAGGCTTGCGGAATCTCCACGGCTTCGACGATGGTCGGCACCGCGCCCATGGCTTCAGCCAATGCTGCGGTGGCGGCGTTATAGGTGCGGAACTTGATGCCTTTCAGGTCGTCCAGCGACTCAACAGGTTTTTTAGTGTAGAAGCCCTGACCCGGCCAGGGCGAGGTATACAGCAGGCGCAAGCCTTGTTTGCTCAGATAGGCATCGACCAGAGGGCGTTGCGCAGCCCAGAGCTTTTTTGCTTCAGGAAAGGTTGTGGCCAGAAACGGTACGGCATCGGCGCCGAAAATCGGATTTTCGTTGAGCAGATTGGCCATCAGCATTTCGGCAATGGGTACCTGTCCCGTCTGGACTGCACGCTTCATTTCCGGATGCTTGAACAACGACTGCCCACTGTGAATGTTGAAGGTCAACGAGCCGTCGGTGGCTTTGGCGACATCTTCGGCAAACTGGCGCACGTTCTTGGTGTGGAACTCGGCTTCGGGGTAGGGGGTTGGCATTTCCCAGGTGGTGGCGGCGCTCGCCGTCATGGACACCAGACCGGCACTCAGCGCCGTCAGCAGTGATTTCTTAATGCTCATCCTTCTCTCCGTTATTGGGTTACACACATCAAAGTGGTGAGGCACAAGCATATACGATGCCAGCTCGAGGGTCGGGCAATCCGCACGAGGATGGTGGTCTGGGCTTGCGCGGCCCTGAGGGCTGGTATGGCGGCCGCAGTAATGAAACGCGCTGCTTCATGTTGGCGCGCAAAAGCACCATAATGCAGCGATGAAAATCTATTACGCCCCCAATACTCGCGCCGTCAGAATCGTCTGGCTGTTTGAAGAACTCGGTCTGCCCTACGAGCTGGAACGCTACAAGCTTGGCGACAAGGCCATGCGTACGCCGGAGTTTCGGCAGGTGCACCCGCTGGGCCGGGTGCCGTGCCTGGACGATGGCGATGTGCGCATTTTCGAATCGGGTGCCATCGTTCAATATGTGCTGGCCCGTTATGGCGACGGACGCCTGGCGCCGGCCGTCGATGCGCCCGAGTTTGCGGCCTATCTGCAATGGTTGCACTTTGCCGAAGGCATGATCATGCCGCCGGTGAACACCATCATTGTTGAAACCGTGCTGTTGCCGCCTGAGCGTCGCAATCAGGACAATGTTGATCGGGCGCGCAAGCTGCTGACGCGCAGCCTGGAGGCGGTCGAGACGGCACTCGCGGGGCAAGAGTTTCTGGCCGGTCAGTTCAGCGGTGCCGACATCATGACTGGCCATGCCTGCATTGTGGCGGCCAAACTGGGCGCTGACATTTCATCCATGCCCAACGTCGCCGGCTATATCGCCCGCCTGAACGCACGGCCGGCGCTGAGCAAATCCTGGGACGCTTGAGCGCCCCTTCCGGATCCCGCCATGATCGAACGTAGCCTGCTCAGCACCGAGCACCAGATATACGCCGACATGGTTCGGCGCTTCATTGCCGCTGAAATCCTGCCGCATCATGCGCAGTGGGAAAAAGACGGTGTTGTCTCGCGCGAAATCTGGCAACTGGCGGGCGCCAACGGTTTGCTGTGTACGTCAATTGATGAGGCCTATGGCGGACCGGGCGGTGACTTCCTTCATGGCGCCATCGTTGCCGAGGAATTGGCACGGGTGGTCGCTGGCGGGCCGAATTTCAGTTTGCATTCGGACATCATCGCGCCGTATCTGGCCGCTTATGGAAGTGACGAACTGAAGCAAAAGTGGTTGCCCCGTATGGTGGCGGGCGAGGCCATCGGCGCCATTGCCATGACCGAACCCGATGCCGGGTCTGATTTGCAGAGCATGCGCACCCGCGCGGTTCGCGACGGTGATCACTACAAGATTTCCGGGCAGAAGACCTATATCTCCAACGGTCAACTCTGCGATCTCGTGGTGCTGGCCTGCCGCACCAACGACACACCGGGTGCCAGGGGCATCAGTCTCGTTCTGGTCGAAACCGATCGCGAGGGTTTCCGGCGTGGTCGCAATCTTGAAAAAATCGGCATGAAGGCGCAGGACACCTCCGAGCTGTTTTTTGATGAAGTGCGCGTGCCGGTCAGCAACGTTATTGGTCAGGAGGGCAGGGGCTTCATTCAGTTGATGGAGCAGTTGCCGCAGGAGCGTCTGCTGCAGGCAATCAAGGCCATTGGCGTCATCGAAGGCATGGTTGAAGAAACCATCAACTACACCCGCCAGCGCAAAGCCTTTGGCAAGCAGATTGCCGATTTTCAGAATACGCGCTTCCGGCTCGCCGACGTCAAATCGAATGCGGTGATGATGCGCGTCTACGTCGACCGCTGCATCGAACTGCACATGCAGGGCAAGCTTGATGCGGTCGACGCTGCGATGGCCAAGCTGCAGTCCACGGAGATGGCTTCAAAGGTACTCGACGAATGTTTGCAGCTGCACGGCGGTGCGGGCTACATGTGGGAATACCCGATTGCGCGTGCCTGGGCCGAGGCGCGCTACGCAAGAATCGCGGGCGGTACCGCAGAAATCATGCGCGAAATTATCGGCCGCAGTCTGCTGGGGAAAGGGCGCGACTGAGAAGCGTTGCCGCCAAGTTCGCACAACGCGCGGTCTCGCGTCGCTCGCCTGCTGAAATTCCTGGCTTGCTGGTTTTTTGCTAATCGAGCGACAGAGTCTTTGCAGGCAATGAATCAAGATCAAAGACTTGCACGGCTTCGTTCGAATCGCGCAGGTAGGACGCCGTGGGCCGTTCGCTCCACCAATTGACAGCCAGACTGACACGCAAGTGTTCGTCCTCTTCAGGGCGCCACATGCGACCAATCACGCCGTGGTGCAGATGGCCAGGAAAAACCGCGTAGCGATTCTCGTCCGGGGGGATAAAACGCATTTCGCCGGGTTCGCGTGGGCTCGGCTGGCCCGCTTCGCCAAGCACCTGATCCGTGATTACAAGTTCACCGTACGGAACCGCGTTAAAGAAAAACACGCTGGCCGACTCTGGATGCCGGATGCGCGCAGGGTCCGTCTCGTCGAGATCGGCACGGTCGAAGTGGCAGGGCAGCAACCACTGCGGCGTGGCGTTGGTGCTCATTACGCTGAACCACCATTCAACCCCCGACACCTGCGAAGACGGTTGTGCCGCGTCGCGGAGGACGTCGATCACCTGTTCGAC
>CAXBNM010000251.1:0-7102 GCA_963976885.1 uncultured Burkholderiaceae bacterium | reverse complement strand
GCGCAGCGGTTCCGATCAACGCGAAGGTTTGTTGCTGGTGCGTCCGGTCGGCGGCGGCAAGGCACGGCAGGGCGGGCGGGTGCCGCTGCGTCAGGTTGCCCCGACGCTGGCCGCGCTGACGGGCATGAACCCGTCCGACATTGCCTACTATTTCGAATTGCCGCCACTGGCACCTGCCGTCGGCGTGCGCACCGAGCGCCGCACTCGTCAACGTGATTCCGTCGGGGTGTAGGCCGGCGCACCGCGTTCAGCCCGATAGAGAGTGAGCGGGGCGTTGGATGTGATCGAACCCAAAAAAAAAAGAGCCAGCCCGCGAGGGTTGGCTCTTTTTTAACGAACCCCGGACCTGACACCCAGGCCCGGATATCGTGTCGTCAGCGCACCGGCTTGGGCGCGGCGGTGTTTTCATCCTTGGCGACCATCACCGGCTTGCCTTTCAGGTAGTTCATGGCTTGCTGGAGTTGATAGTCGTCTTCGGAACCGAACACGATCGGCTTGCGATCCTTGAGCTTGTCGATGTCGTCCGCGCGCGGCTTGCGGATCTTGGCCTCTTCGCTCTTGTCGTTGGACAGGTGGCGATTGAGGTCAACTTCGCGAACCCGGAAGCTCGACAAGTCGCCGTCGGCGGTTTCTTCGACCAACAGATCAGGCGTGATGCCTTTGGCCTGAATCGAACGACCCTTGGGCGTGTAGTAGCGCGCCGTGGTCAGCTTGATGGCCGTGTTGTTGGTCAGCGGCAGGATTGACTGCACCGAGCCCTTGCCAAAGGTTTGCGTGCCGAGCACTTTGGCCCGCTCGTGATCCTGCAGCGCGCCGGCGACAATTTCCGACGCCGATGCCGAGCCGCTGTTGACCAGCACCACCATCGGTACCGTCTTGGCAATGGCCGGCAGATCAGCCAGCAGGTCGCGGCGTGAGCCACGCAGGTAATCGGCCGGATCGGCGAGGTAGTCGCGCGCGGCGTCGTCGGTGCGACCATTGGTGGACACCACCGTGACCCGCGGCTTCAGGAAGGCGGCCGAGACGCCGACCGCGCCGTGCAACAAGCCACCCGGATCGTTGCGCAGATCAAGCAGCAGACCTTTGGACAAGCCTTCGTCGCTCAGTTCGCCGAGCGCCTTGGCCAGATTGGCAACGGTTTGCTCCTGGAACTGGGTAATGCGGATGTAGCCATAACCGGGTTCGAGCATCTTCCAGCGCACCGAGCGCACCTTGATGATGTCGCGAATGATTTCGATGACGACAGGTTGGGCTTCGCCCTTGCGCGAGACGGTCAGCACAATGGGAGTTTTGGGTTTGCCGCGCATCAGCTTGACGGCGTCACTCAGGCTCATGCCCTTGGTCGGCTTCTCGTCGATCTTGATGATCAGGTCGCCGGCCTTGACGCCAGCCACTGCGGCCGGTGTGTCTTCGATGGGCGAGACAACCTTGATGAAGCCGTCTTCCTGGCCGACTTCGATGCCGAGTCCGCCGAACTCACCCTGCGTGCCGACTTGCAGCTCGCGGAATGCGTCTTTGTCGAGGTAGGCCGAATGGGGATCCAGTCCGGCCAGCATGCCGCTGATGGCCTGCGTGATCAGATCTTTATCGGTTACCGGTTCGACGTAGTTGGCCTGAATGGCACCGAACACATCGGTGAACTGACGCAGCTCGGCCAGCGGCAACGTATTGCGCTGGTCTTTCTGGGCGACGGCGGTAATGCCTACACTGATTAATACACCGGCGACCGCACCCACCGAGATCAGCCCGAATTTTTTAGCCTTGCTGTCCATAGATCTTCACAGAGGAGTTGAATCCGCTCGCGGCTTGCTGCCATTGCTGATCAGCCGCGCCGGGCACTACACCGGCCTGACGCCTGCCATGAGGTGGCGTCAAGCTGGCCCGGGGGTTCTGATCACGAGCACCTGTCCGAATCCAGTATACCTGTCAAGCCCACGCCGCGGGCCTTTCCCTCGCCAGCTTGGTGGAGGGAGAGACAGGCGGTCAGCGGGCCGGCCGGGTCGGCCGATCAGTTCTTGTCAGCTTTACCCTGAGCGGCAACCGCTGCCATGGCTGCTTCTATCTCGGCGGTATCGCCCAGGTAATAGTGGCGAATGGGCTTCAGTGATTCGTCCAGCTCGTAAACCAGCGGGCGGGCCGTGGGGATATTCAGGCCGACAATATCCTCTTCCGAAACATTGTCCAGGTGCTTGATGAGCGCGCGCAGGCTGTTGCCGTGTGCGGTCACGACCACGCGCCGGCCACTGGCAACGGCCGGGGCGATTGAACTTTCCCAGAACGGCACCACCCGGGCGACGGTGTCGGCCAGGCATTCGGTCAGCGGGATCTGGCTGGGGTTCAGGTGCGCGTAACGCGGGTCGCCGGCCGCATGGCGCGGATCGGAGGGCTCCAGCGGATTGGGCGGCGTGCTGTAGGCGCGGCGCCAGATCAGGACTTGCTCTTCGCCATATTTGGCGGCGGTTTCGGCCTTGTTCAGCCCTTGCAGTGCGCCGTAGTGGCGCTCATTGAGCTCCCAGGCGTTGACGATCGGGATCCACATGCGATCCATTTCGTCGAGCACGGTCCAGAGCGTACCGATGGCTCGCCGCAGCATCGAGGTAAAGGCGATATCGAAATCAAAGCCTTCTTCGAGCAGCAGCTTGCCGGCCGCATGGGCCTCGGCACGGCCTTTTTCGGTGAGGTCAACATCGGTCCAGCCGGTGAACCGATTCTCGAGATTCCATTGGCTTTCGCCGTGGCGTAGTAGAACTATTTTGTGTGTCATTACGATTCCTTGTGCGCGCATTCTATAATCACGCGATTCTGGAGGTGTTGCCGTGGCGTTCGTCACCGAAAATATTTTTCTTATTGCTATCGCGCTCGTTTCGGGTTCGATGTTGTTGTGGCCCACTATAGCGGGCTTTTCCAGTGGTGCGGCCGGGCTCGATGCCCTTGGGGCAACGCGGCTCATCAACGACCGTAACCCGGTGCTGGTTGATGTGCGACCCGAGGCCGAATATGCCGCCGGGCATCTGCGTGACGCCATCAACATCCCTGCTGACGACCTTGAAAAGCGCGCCGCGGAGATTCCCGCCAAGCGTCCGGTGTTGCTTACTTGCACCACCGGTATGCGTTCGGGCAAGGCCGTCGCCAAGCTGAAGGCGGCCGGTCGCGAAGAGGTCTTCAACCTGACCGGCGGCATCAACGCCTGGGCAACTGCAGGTTTGCCGGTCGTCAAGTCCTGATCGGGTCGCACGGCCGGGTCATTCCGGAGGGCGCGGGTTGGAATTCCGGCCCTGTCGTCCCCAGTTGCTTGCCTTGGCCAGCAACTTGCCGCCAGTCATGATCGTGGGCCCCGGGCGACTACCGGGTTTGCCGCCAGGTCTGACTGGCCGAGGCCAATCGTCAATCGGGGCAGAGTTCTGACCTCGTCGACTCATTGAAAAGGACTAACCATTATATGAATGCACAAGTAACCATCTATCGCACGGCCTGGTGCCCGTTCTGTCAGCGTGCCGAGTCGTTGCTGGGCAGCAAGAATCTCAAGCAGATCGAAGTCATCGACATTGACGAGCAGCCGGGCGAGCGCGCCAAAATGGTGCAGAGAGCCGGCCGGACTTCCGTGCCACAAATCTTCATCAATGACGAGCATGTTGGCGGCTGTGATGATCTGATGGCGCTCGAGCGCGCCGGTCGTCTCGATGCGATGCTGAGCGCAAACGCCTGAGTGTCTGAGCGCCGGCACGGCGTCGATGCTCGCTTTTCCTATTTAAATTGCTAACCAAGGACCCGTAATGGCCGAAAACCAAGAGCCGGTATTCTCGATTCAACGCATGTATCTGAAAGACATGTCGTTGGAAATCCCCAATGCGCCGCAGATCTTTCTGGAGAACAAGCAGCCGACGGTTGAAGTTTCTTTGGGTGTGGAGTCGCAGCCGGTTGCCGATGGCCTGTTCGAAACCACGGTCACCGTTACGGTTACCACCAAGGTGGAAGAGAAAGTGGCTTTCCTGATTGAGGCCAAGCAAGCGGGCATCTTCGAGATGCGCAACATCCCCGATGAGCAGATGGCGATGTTGTCCAATGTGGTTTGCCCGAACATCATCTATCCGTACCTGCGCTCCAACGTGGCCGATTCCATTCAGCGCACCGGCTTCCCGCCGATTCACCTGACCGAAATCAACTTTGAAGCGTTGTATCAGCAAAAGCTGGCGCAGGAAGCCCAGAACGGCGCCGGTGGCACCGACGGCACCGACGGCGCCGCTGGCCAGAGCGATTCCGGGCTGATTCTGCCCGGCAGATAAATGGCCCATGCCGTGCTTGGCGCCGGGGCCTGGGGATCGGCCCTGGCGTGCCATCTTGCGCAGGCCGGCCCGGTCGAACTCTGGGCGCGCCGGCCCGAACTGATCGACGAGATCAGCCGCAGTCGGCGCACCGAACATTATTTGCCGGGTATCGACTTGCCGGCCGCGCTGCACCTCAGCCAGCAGTTCGAGGCTACGGTGGCGCAGGTGCAGGCCAATGAACTCATCGTGCTGGCGACGCCGGTGGCGGGGCTGGCCGAAGCAATGCGCCGGCTGGCTGCGCTGAAGGCCGACGGCATGCCGGTTGCACCGCTCGTGGGCGTGGCCAAGGGGCTTGATGCCGCCAGTGGTCTGTTACCACACCAGCTGGCCGAATCCCTGTTGCCCGGGCACCCGTTTGCGGTGCTTTCGGGGCCGAGCTTTGCGCTTGAACTGGCGCGCGGTCTGCCTTGTGCATTGGTAGCGGCTGCCACTGATGCCGAGCTGTCGGCATCCGTACAGGCCGCGTTTCATCATCACAGCATGCGGGTTTACCGCAGTGACGACCTGCGCGGCGTCGAGTTGTGCGGCGCCCTCAAAAATGTGATGGCGCTGGCGGCCGGCATTGCCGACGGCTTGCAGCTCGGCGACAACGCGCGGGCGGCGCTGGTCACACGCGGTCTGGCCGAAATGTCTCGTTTGGGTGTTGCCCTTGGGGCGCAGCCCGCCACCTTCATGGGGCTGGCCGGTCTCGGGGACTTGATGCTCACCTGTACTGGCGGTCTGTCACGCAACCGCCAGGTTGGTCTGGCGCTGGCCACCGGCCGCCCGATCGATGAAATCACCCGCACCCTGGGTCATGTGGCCGAAGGTGTGCCTTGTTGCGCGGCAGCGCTGGCCCTGGCCGCTCAGCACGAGGTGGCGATGCCGATTGCCACTGCGGTGCAGGCGGTAATCGACCAGCGGCAGTCGGCAGGCGACGCAGTGTCGAGCCTGCTGGCCCGCGACCCGGCAGACGAACGACAATAGAGTTTTCTCGCCTGCCCCTGGAGCTTGTATGGAGCCAGAGTTGAATATTTGCGTGTTTTGCGGGGCCCGCACGGGTCTGGATCCGCGCTGGGTCAAACTGGCCGAGCAGGTTGGCCGGGCGCTGGCAACGCGTGGCTTCGGCGTTGTCTATGGCGGCGGCGGGGTTGGCCTGATGGGCGCGGTGGCGCGTGGGGCTCTCGATGCCGGTGGTCAGGTGGTGGGAGTCATTCCGCACCTGTTGATGGCGCAGGAGGTCGGCAATCTGGCCGTTACCCGGCTCGAACGCGTGGCCTCGATGGCCGAGCGCAAGACCCGGATGATCGAGCTGGCCGACGGGTTTCTGAGTCTGCCCGGTGGCCTGGGCACGCTCGACGAATTGTTTGAAGTGATGACCTTGCGCCAGATCGGCTTTCATCAGAAGCCCAACGCAATACTGAATGCCGACGGTTACTTCGATGGTTTGCTGGCGATGCTCAATGGGTTTGTCGACCATGGTTTTGTCGGCGCTGTGGAGGTCGAGCAACTCATTGTCGAATCGACGCTTGAGCCCATTCTGGATCGCATCGCCGCGGCCCACGCGTTGAGCGACGGGCCGGCCTGAACAGGCCCGATCAAGACGAACCCGCTCAGTCGATAAACGGATCGGCCAGTCGCAATGGCCGGCAATTGCAGTCGGCCGGGTCAACGAAGAGGCTTACGGTGCTGCCCCCGGCCGACAGATCGCCCTGCCGTAACAGGCCATTGGCACCCTGGGTATTGGCCTGCTCAAGGAAGGCTGCCGCGCTCGTCTGGGCGGGCAGCAGCTGATAGGCATAGGTGCCGGGCGCACTGGTGCGACTGACAAAAATGGTTCGAATCTGGTCGTCGCCACTCAGGTAGATGCTGCCCCGGTAGCGGTAGTTGGCCGCGCCCTCGGTGTTCAGTTGCGTTGCCAGGTCGGTTTGTGTGGTTGCAGGTTCGAGCAGCTTGTAGGCGTAGGTTTCGCTGCGATTCTGATCGCGCGCGTACAGACTGAACGACTCTTCGGTGCCGATCACGAAGTCGCTGACATACCGATAACCGCGTGCCGCCTGCGCATCGAGCTGGGCCTGACGCTCGGCGACGGTGTGGGTCGAGCTCAGCGCTTCATAAACATAGTCGGCGGCCACGCCGCTGTCGCGCACGTAGACGGCGGTGATCTGTGTGTCGCCGCTGACGCTGAAAGCCAGATTGCCGCGAAAGCGATAACCGAGTGCCCCTTGCGTGTTGGCCTGCTCGACCAGCGCGGCCGATGTGGTGGCCGGCACCAGAAACCGGTACTCAAAGCTGGCGGGGGCGTCGTTGTTGCGAATGTGAATTTCGCGCTCGGTCGTGCCGAACACCAGATTGCTTGAGTAGCGATAACCGGCCGAGCCCTGCGCGGCGGTTTGCGTGGCAAACGAATCGGTGTCCGCCGCCGGTGTCAGTGACCGGTACGAAAACCCGGTTGTGCCGTTGGTGCCGTCGTCATTGCCATCACCCGGCGAGCCGCCGTTGTCGCCGCTGCCACTGGTGCCACCGCCACAGGCAGCAAGCGTCAGGAGCAACAGAGCCGGCAGCAGCGTGCCCCTCAGGCAGGAGCGGCGCGCGCCGGTGGCTCGCACCGGAGCGGTTGGACGGGAAGAAGGCATGGACACACTCCGGCGTTGTAATGAGCAAAGGCGCCCCGTGGGCCGGGGCCAGCCGATCGATAGCGCGACGGTATCGGCAAAGCGGAGGCGATTCAATCACACTGTTGTGTTTGCCAATATTGCCGGGGGCGGCGTGCGGCGACCGGGCGCGGATGTGGCGCG